>JAFKJJ010000637.1 GCA_017306025.1 Planctomycetota bacterium | reverse complement strand
TGGATCGCGGCGAACGCCCGGTGGGTGCTGGGCATCGTCCTCCGGCGGCCCGGGCAGACCACGTTCGAGGTGCAGAAGTGGCGGTGGATCGTGGAGCGCACGTTCGGCTGGTTCGGGCGGTATCGGCGGTTGTCGAAGGACTACGAACAACCCCACGAGCAGCGAGGCGTGGATCTATATCGCCATGATCCATCGCATGTCTCGGTTCAGCTTGCCCGACAAGAACACGGATGACGATCTCATGAGGCGGCCGTCCAAAGTCACGAAATCCTAGCTTTCTAGACGGCCTTTCAGGGCAAACGGTTCTTCACCAGATTACCTGCCGCAGTCGTTGGCGCACATCCCGCAGTGTTGGCGGAACCGGAGCAAGCGCTCCTTGACTTCCTCCGGGCGCACAACCACGAGCTGCGACCGCCCCTCCGGACCACGAATGCCGACCTTGTCCTCACAAAGTACGCGAACGCACCGCGCGACTCATCCGATAGATCAACGAACTCCCGACTCGGGGCCGCCGGTACTTGGCGAGCGCGGCGTTCGGGCGTTTCCGAAGTCGTGATCCGGCCGCGAACCTTCTTGGCCCGCTGACCGGTCTGGTGTAAGAAGAGGGGAAGTCGCGATAGGGCTTCTTCGATTTGGGTTCGTTCTTCACGGAGGCTCACATCATCCGGTGCAGATCGGGTGTAGCGAGCGTAGAGCTGACACTAGTTTCGGATGAATATTTAATTATTTTCTCAATATAATTATGATGCGCCCGTAGCTCAACTGGATAGAGCACCCGCCTTCTAAGCGGGTGGTTGACGGTTCAAGTCCGTCCGGGCGTACTGAACGAAAGTCCCATCGGCCCAAGCCTTTAGTGCTTACCTCCCGTCGGTTCGGGAGCGCGGTCCGAAAGCCTGTACTGCGGTAGATTACCGCACAAGGGTTTTCCCATGCCCCGCTCCTGTGTTCCGTCCTACCCCCTCCACAAGCCCAGCGGTCAAGCCGTCGTCACCGTCCGCGCCGCAACCGGCGAGCGTCGAGACGCGTACCTCGGCACCTACGACAGTCCAGAATCCCGCCGCGAGTACGCCCGGATCGTCGCGGAACTGGCGACCGGCCCGGCTGCTCCCGTCTCGCCCGCGCGGGCGAGCGGACCGGGGCTCACGGTCGATCAGGTGTTGCTCGCCTTCTGGGAACACGCACAGAATCACTACCGCGGCCCGGAGGGGAAGCCGACCACCGAGGTCGAGGAACTGCGCCGGTCCGTGATCCCGCTTCGCAAGCTGTACGGCCACACTCCGGCCGCGGAGTTCGGACCGCGCGCCCTGGCCGCGGTGCGTCAGGAGATGATCGCCGCGGGCTGGTGCCGGTCACTCATCAACCACCGGGTTGACCGGGTGCGGCGCGTGTTCAAGTGGGCAACCGCGGAAGAACTGGTCCCCGTCACCGTCTACCAGTCGCTTCGTACCCTCGCGGGGTTGCAGAAGGGGCGAACGCCGGTCAAGGCCGCGATCCTGCGGGGCGTCGGGGTCGCGGTCCTTTCGCTGTACGCGGTGCGGGAGGAACTCAGGGACGGGCGCCTGCGGGCGGTCGACCTCGACGGCCTCGGTTGTGCACGCGACATGTTCGTCGTTCGCGACCGGCGGCGGTGGGGAGTCGTGCGCGGTCGATGCACAAGCCGCTTGCCCGACCACGAAGGCGCTGTCGCTGGGCTATGGGCTCCTCTGTTACGCCGTCTTCCTCGGCACGTTCCTGTACGCGGTCGGGTTCGTCGCCAACCTCGTCGTCCCGAAGTCGGTGGACACGGGGCCGGCGGTGCCGTGGGCCGAGGCGGTGGCGGTCGATGTGTTGCTGCTCAGCCTGTTCGCGGTTCAGCACAGCGTCATGGCCCGGCCCGCCTTCAAGCGGTGGTGGACGCGGCTCGTCCCGCGGCACGTCGAGCGCAGCACCTACGTCCTTGCTACGAGCCTCGTGCTGATCCTCCTGTTCTGGCAGTGGCGACCGCTGCCGGGCGTCGTCTGGCGCGCCGCGTACCCGCTCGACGTCCCGCTGTGGGTGCTCTTCGCCATAGGGTGGGGCGTGGTACTGGTCTCGACGTTCCTGATCGACCACTGCGACCTGTTCGGGCTGCGGCAG
>JAFKJJ010000105.1 GCA_017306025.1 Planctomycetota bacterium | reverse complement strand
CGGATCGTTGCTCGGCCGTTAGTTCGGGATGTGCCGCTGGGGACGTGCGCCGGGACATCGGACGGCTCCTGCCGGGAGGAATCTTTGACTCACACTCATCCTCCTGTCCCAGTACTGAAAAAGCCACCAACTTCCGCGACGCTCACCCCGTTCGGGCGGGTCCGCGGAATGGTACTGTACTGGCACGGCCGTTCTCGCACAAAATGAGCCGGCCCCAGGGTCTTTCCGGGGAACTTCACATGCCGCTCGTCGCGCTCGCCCTCCTCCCACTCACCGCCCCGCGCCGGACGCGCCCGACATCGTCGTGATCGTGGGCGCCGACGTCGGCGCCCACGAATGCGAAGACATCCGCCCAGACCCCGACGGCGGCGGAGGCCGGTACGCGATTCACGAACGGGTACGCGCCCGTGCCGTGCGGCTCACCGGCCGCTGCCGGGCAAGGCCCAACAGCTTAACAATTACCGGCCGCCAAAAATCTAAAGGGGCACCCGCGGCACGGAATGGGTTGGCTCGGCGCGGCGGGTGAGCTAAGATCGGGTTTATTGCGGCGCCTCCGTCCTCCCACCCCAGCCCGCCCATGTCACACTACACGAGCGACTCGTTCGACACGGACACGCTCCCCTCGCCGTACCGGCGGAACCAGCTCTCGTCGAACGGGCAGTGGATCTTCGGTTCGATCTACGGGGGCCTCGTGCTGCTCGGGTTCGCGTTCGGCGTGTGGGCCGGCGCGCCGCCGAAGTCGAAGTCGGTCGAGGTCGCGGACGCGAAAAAGGACGCCGACAAGGACAAGCCCGCGCCGAAGCCGGCGGTCACCCCGCCCGCGACGAACCCGAATCCCAACCCGGCGCCGGTCGTCGAACCGAAGAAACCCGAACCGGAACCGAAGGCGAAGGAACCGGAGCCGGAACCCAAAAAACCGGAACCGGAGCCGAAGAAACCCGAACCGAAGCCCAAGGCGAAGGAACCGGAGCCGAAGAAGCCGGACCGCGTGGTGCTGTTCAAGGAGGTGCAGCCGCTCCTGCGCACGTACTGCAACGACTGCCACGGCGGCTCGACCGGCAAACCGAAGGGCGGCGTCGATCTCACCAGCGTCGCGAAGATGCTCAAGAGCAAGGGACCGCCGCTGGTAGCCGGCAAGCCGGCGGACAGCACGCTCTACACCTCGATCAAGAGCGGCGACATGCCGCCCGACGGCAAAAAAGGTCCGGACGAGAAGGAGCTGCAACTGCTTCACGACTGGATCGCGGGCGGCGCGAAGGAGCGCCGGCGCACGATCCGCGGGCGCCGCCCCACGGGCCGGCGCAAGGTGGAATTGACGCCCGGCGCCGAACCGGAGTAAGTTTGCACACCGCGGACGCGACCGCGCGCCGTCATCGGCTCATGGAAGGGCTGTCTTGATGACCACGAACCGCCCCGCCGTCGATCGCATCGGCGCGACCGCCGCGGCCGGGCCACCGGTGGCTTGGGAAGAGGTCCCCTGTCCGCTCTGCGGGCTGGAGGCGGGCGCGCCGATCCTCGAAGCCCCCGACCCGATCCCCCCGGCCCGCGCCGCAATGGTGTTCGCGGTCGTGCGGTGCGGGCACTGCGGGCTGACGTACACCAACCCGCGGCCCAACGAGCGCACCATCGCGCGCTTCTACCCCGCCGATTACCGCCCCCATCACCACCTGGGCAAACCGCGCCCCGCGCGAAACGCCCGCCCGCTCTGGAGCCGACTGTTCGGCCGGCCGTGCGGCGAGCGCCGCGGCGCGCTGCCCTGGCCCGGCCCCGGCCGGCTGCTCGACTTCGGCTGCGGCGCGGGGCGGTTCCTCAAGACGATGGCCGACCAGGGCTGGCAGGTGACCGGCCTCGATTCGGCCGCGAGCGCGGTCGCACACGTCCGCGACCAGCACGGGTTGCCGGCGCTGGTCGGCTCGCTGCCGCACGCGGCCCTCGCGCCGGGTTCGTTCGACGTGGTGACCATGTGGCACTCGCTCGAACACGTCCACCGGCCGCTCGCGATCCTGCGCGAAGCTTATCGCTTGCTCGTACCGGGCGGGAAGCTCGTCGTCGCGACCCCGAACATCGACAGCCTGCCATTCCGCCTGTTCGGGCGGTCGTGGTTCGGGCTGGACCTGCCGCGGCACCTCACGCACTTCACGCCGGAAACCCTGTCGGCGATGATCCACGCGGCCGGGTTCCGGCCGGAGCCCGTGCGACTGATCCGGCACAGCGACTGGCTGCGTTCGAGCGCGAAACTGGCCGTGCGGCAGGGTGCGGGCGGCGTACTCGCGCGGGCGCTGCGGTGGAAGCCGGTGTCGAAGGCCGCCGCGTGGCTGTGCTACGTCGGCGGGCTGTCGGACTGCATGATGTGCGTGGCGGAGCGGCCGGTGTGATCGCTGACCGAGGTCCCCGGCGCGGTCCGCTCGTGGAACGAGCGGACCGCGCCGAAAAGCACTTACCGTCACCTCACCGCCTCGCGTCCTTGATGTCCAGAACCTGCGCGGCCGCGAGGCTGTTCCCGAACGTCTTGTGATCTTTGAAGCTCCACACCACCTTCTTCTCGCGCGTCACCTCGAACAGTTGCGGGTTGTCCGACCCGGCGTGACAGTTGCCGACGATCAGGTTGCCGTTGGGCAGCACGTGGAGCGTCGTCACCCAAGCGAGCGTGATGCCGGGCAGTTCCTTCTGGTCGATGCTCCACGCCACCTTCCCGTCCTTGTTCACTTCGAGCACGCGGTTGTTGTTCCCGCCCGCGATCACCGTGTTGCCGTTCGCGAGCCGGATCGCGCCGTAAACCGACGTGCCGTGGCCCTCCGGTCCGTGCCCCGGCGCCGCGGGGCGCCCGCCGAGGTCGAGCTTGTACTCCCACACCACCTTGCCGCTCGCGTCGTACTCGCGAACGCAGCCGTCGCCCTCCTGACACACGAGGTAGTTGCCGTTGTCGAGTTTCCGCACCATCCGCGTGTCGCGGTGCGGGTCGGGGTGGTCCACCTTCAGCGCGATCTCCTTCACGATCTTCCCGTCCTTGTTCACCTCGACGACGCGCCGGTTGCCGCTCTCCGCGACCATCGTGTTGCCGTCGGCGAGCCGCTGGAACGCGTGGACCTCCACGCGGCCCTTGTAGCCCTCCTTCGGCTTCGCCTCGTACTTCCAGACCACTTCCTTCTTCGGCGTCATCTCGGTCACGACCGTCGGCGCGGTGTGCAGCAGGAAGTTGCCGTTCGGCAGGAGGTGGATGTCGTGCGAGTTGTGCTTGCACTCGACCTCCCACTCGACCTTCCCGTCGGTGCCGACGATCGCGACGTGCCCCTTGTCCTGCGCGAGAACGCGGTGGCCGGGGTGCTTCGGCGGCTCGTCCGCCCCGGAGCGGGGGGCGTAAGCCCCCGGTGCGACCGCGAGCGCAAGAACGACCGCCGCGGAGAGGAACAAACGCATGAGAGACCTCGGTTCGGGGCGAGTTTACTTGCTCGGTTTGTATTCCGGTTCCCAGACCCACGGCAGCACCTTCGCGCGGACGGCCCACGCCTCCCACTTCGCCACCAGTTCCTTCACCTTCTCGGGCTGCTTCGCGGCGAGGTCGGTCGATTCGGTGCGGTCGCTTTTGATGTTGTAGAGTTCCCACTTCCCGCCCGGCCCCTTCGCGACGAGCTTCCAGTCGCCCGACCGAACCGCCCGGTTGCCCTCGTGCTCCCAGTAGATCGCCTCGCGCTCGATCGGCTTGTTTGCGAACGCCGGAACGAGGCTCGTCCCCTCCAGCGGCGTGATCGCGTGCTCGCCAACCTTCGCCGGGTACTTCGCGCCGCTCAGTTCGACGCACGTCGCCATCACGTCGATGAGGTGGCCGGGCTGGTGACGGAGCTCGCCCCGCGCCGCGATCCCCCGCGGCCAGTGCGCGATGAGCGGGGTGCTGATCCCGCCCTCGTGGACCCAGTGCTTGTACTCGCGGAACGGCGTGTTCGACACGTTCGCCCACCCGCGGCCGTAGGCGATGTAGGTGTCGGGACCGCCGGGCGTCACCTTCGGTCCCATGCGCACCGGGAAGCCGTCCCGCGTCTGCGGCGGCACACTGCCCGGCGGGAGGAGCGCGTCGGGCTTTAGCGGCTCGAAGGTCGGCTTGGCCGGGCGCTCGATGTTCGGGTGCTGCTTGTTGCCGGTGCGGCCCTGCAACTCCGCACAGCCGCCGTTGTCTTGCAGGTAGAGGATCAGGGTGTTGTCGAGCCGCCCCGTGCGCCTCAGTTCCGCGACGATCTTTCCGACCCCCTGGTCCATCCGATCGACCATCGCAGCGTATACCTCCATGCACGCCGCCTCCCACTCCTTGTTCGCGACCGCGTCCCACGGCTGGGCGCCGGGCGACAGGCCCTGCTTCGGGTCGATGAGCCCGAGCTTCGCCGCCTTCTCGAAGCGGACCTTGCGCGCCGGGTCGTAGCCGCCCACGTACTTCCCCTTGTACTTGGCGATGTCCTCGGGCAGCGCGTGCATCGGCCAGTGCGCCGCAGTGTACGCCACGTAAAGCAGGAACGGCTTGTCCTTGTGATCCTTCTCGTGGTCGGCGACGAACCGCACCGCGTGGTCGGTGATCGCGTCGGTGTAGTAGTAGGTCTTCGGGGCGTACTCCGGGTCCGCGTGCGCGGAGATCTGCTTGTTGTCGCGGGTGAGGGTCGACGGGTCGTAGAAGCTGCCGGCGCCGTTGATGGTGCCGTAGAAGCGGTCGAACCCGCGCTGGAGCGGCCAGTTGTGGTTCGGCGCCTCGGGCCGGATGTTGAGCGTGACGTGCCACTTCCCGACCGCGTACGCGCGGTACCCGGCGGGCTTCACCGCCTCGGCGAGCGTGACACAGTTCCTGTTCAGGTTGCCGCGGTAGCCCGGGAACTTGTCGCCCTTGTCGTCCATCATGTGACCGATACCGGCTTGGTGCGGGTACAGGCCGCTGAGCAGCGCGGCCCGCGTCGGGCAGCAGCGGGCGGTGTTGTAGAACTGCGTGAACCGCACCCCGCCGGCCGCGAGCGCGTCGAGGTTCGGTGTGTTGATCTCGCCGCCGTAACAGCCGAGATCGGAAAAGCCCATGTCGTCGGTGAGGACGACAACGATGTTGGGGCGTTCGGGTTCGGCCGAGCGCGCGGGCGCGGCGCACGCGACGAGCGCGACGAGGGGGAGGAGCCGGCGCATGGGGAACTCCTGTTGTGGCTTCACTGTGGTCCGGTCACTCCGTGACCGGTGCGACACGGGCGAATCAGCAACCCGAACCCGAACATCCGTACCGCGCCACATTTCCAAAGCACCGGTCACGGAGTGACCGGGCCACACGACCACGCATCACTTCAAAAGCGGCGCGGTGTCACCCCACCGTTTTTGTTCGCGGGCCATCGCGGCGCGCAGTTCGGCGAGCTTCTTCGCGGCGGCCGGATCGCCGGACAGGTCCTTCAGTTCGTCCGGATCGGCGCCCAGGTCGAACAACTGGACGCGGTCGGCCTTCGGATACCAGATGAGTTTATGCGCCCGGTCGCGGACCATACGCTGAACGTCCTTGTACGCCGCGAACAGGTGCTCGCGCTCGGTCCGCAATCTCTTCCCGGCGAGCAGCGGCGCGAGCGACTCTCCCTCGACCGTCTTCGGAACGTCGATCACCGCGAGATCGCACAGCGTCGGGAAGAGGTCGAACAGGTACACGAGCGAGTCCGACTTCCCCTTCCGAACGCCCGGCCCGGCGATCACGAGCGGCGACTTGAAGTGCTCGTACAGGTTCTGCTTGCCCATCAGGCCGTGCCGGCCACCCACCGCGAGCCCCTGGTCGCTGGTGAACACCACGATCGTGTTGTCGAGCTGCCCGGTGTCTCTGAGTGCGTCGAGGACGCGGCCGAACTCGTGGTCCAGGTTCGTGATGCACGCGTAGTAGTCGGCGAGGTGCTGGCGCATGTCCCCTTCGGTCCGCGGCACCGGGGCGAGTTTCTCGTCTCGCACTTCCAGTTCGCCGTTGTCGAACGGGTGCCGCACCATGAAGTTCTTGGAAAGGGTGAGCCTGGCCGGGTCGTAGAGCTTGTGGAACTCCGGCGGAGCTACCCGCGGGTCGTGCGGCACGGGCGGGGCGAGGTAAACGAAGAACGGCTTCTTCCCGTCGTGCGCCTTGACGAAGTCGATGACCGCGTCCGCGCACTTCGTCGCGGTTGGCGCGTTCTGGTGCGCGATCTCGACGTTCTTGTCGAACTGCTGATGCGCGAGACGGAACGAGTTACCGGGCTTGCCGACGTGGAGCGTCGCGTACCCGGCCGCGCCGAACACTTTTGGCAGTGTCGGGCCGTCGAAGGTCTTCGCCTGCGGGTTCGGGATGTGGAACAGCGACCGACCGGTAAGGATCATTGTCCGACTGGGTGTGCAGACGGCCGGGACCATGCTGCCCTGGCAGTACACGTTGGTGAACGTGAACCCACGGGCGACGAGCTTGTCGAGGTTGGGCGTCTTGATCTCGGAGTTCCCGAGCGCCGCGATCGTGTCGAACCGCTGGTCGTCGGAGAGGACGAACAGGACGTTCGGCTTCGGTGCGGCGGTGGCGCACGGGGCGAGCGCCGCAAGCGCGAGAAGGGAGAGGAGGCGCATGGGAATTCTCGAAACCAGGCAACAGAGCCACAGATTAACACGGATGACGCGGATCAAGGCAGAAGATTGAGCCCAGAACACTCTCTTCTGCCTTGATCCGCGTCATCCGTGTTAATCTGTGGCTCTTTCTTCTTATCTGCCGAGCGCATCGAAGGCGGCCTTCAGCTTCGCGCCGGCGTCGGGGCGGACCATGTTGACGAACGCGATCTTGCCCGCCAGCCACGATCGGAAGTTCGGCCGCCCCTCGCGGTTCTGCGCCTCCAGCCCCTCGGTCTTCGCGCGGTGAAGGATCGCGCGCAAGCGGCGCAATTCCTCGCGGCTCACCGACGGCTTGTCATTCACCACGACGCCGGTCACGGTTTGCGCGGTGCTTCGGCGCATCACGCGCGTCTTCTTCTCGTTGACCGCGAATCCTTCTTCGCGGGCGATGTTCCGCACCTTCGCGAGCAGCCAGCCGATTTTGCCTGCGAGTTCCGGTCCGCCTGAAAAGGTAAGGTCGTCTGCGTACCGCGTATACGTGAGCCCGAGCTTGGCCGCGACGCCGAGCAGTCGCTTGTCGAGCTTACGCGCCACCTGGTTGGAGAGACCGGGGCTGGTCGGCGCGCCCTGCGGGAGCCCGCGCGGCCCGGTCGCGGCCTCGTACTTCGTGCCGGCGTAGGTCACCGTGGCGCGCGGGCACTCGGTACAGAGCAGCGCCAGCACGCTCGCGACGCTGCCGGAGTAGCCGTACCGCTCGAAGACCGCGCGCACGCGGTGGAACGTGATCGTCGGGAAGAAGTCCGAGAGGTCGAGGTTCACCACGACCGCCTTGCCGACGTGCGGGTTCGCGTTCGACACGATCCCGCGGCCCGCGACGAACCCGTGCGCGGCTTCCGTGACCGGCAACTTGTTCAGCACGTTCGCCAGAACCCAGTGCTGCGCGCCCTTGAGCGTCTTGTGCGGGGCCGCGAGGGTCCGCATCCCGCCCGACTTCTTCGGCACCTGGAACTTCACGTAATGGGTCCGGGTGGCGGCCTCGGAATGGTACGCGAGCCACCGAAGCTGCTTGATCGACAGCCCCAGCGCGCCGGCGACGTCCGCGGGCGTGTGCATCACCGGCAGTTCGTGCGCGGCGAGCCGCTGCTGATCGCTCATCCGCAGGTGAAGCCGCCCCGACACGCCGCGGCCAAGAAAGATGATGTCTGAGGCGCGGCGGTGGCGGATCGCGTCGGCGCGGGCCTTCTTCCGCGCCGCGGATTCGGCCTTCTTGCGCTCCTTTTCGCGCTCTTTGGATTCGCGATACGCCTTCACGGCCGCGGCGCCGGCCAGCCCCGCCGCGGCCGCAAGATTCGCGTCGGTCGGCTTGACTCTGTCGTACTCCTCGCCGACGCGGTGGATCTCGTTCAGTTCTTCCGGCGACAACAGCCCGTGCGTGACCATCGCGCGGTCGATGAGTTGCGTCCGCGGGTCGCTGGCGGGCGGGATGATGCTCTGCCGGCCGAACTGGAACGCCGTCGAAAGGAGGTTCCCGCCCTTCGCGGCGTCCACGATCTCCTGCCGCGATACGGGCAGGAACTCGGTGGCCGCGTAGGGGTCGCCGGTCGCTTCCGGCTGCGGTTCGGCCTTCGGCGCGGGCCGGCCGGGCGCTTCCGAGGGTGGCGGAGGGGAGACGGGAGACGGCGCGATCGGCTCGGGATCGCTCTTGCGCCCGCGGCGGAACATCCAGTCGAACAGACCCATGTGGGCACACGCTGGTGAACCCCGCCCACAAGGGCGGTGGGTGAACAAGGCGGCCGGCTCCGACTTCATCCGTGGACCGGGTGCGTTCACGACGCCGGTCGAATTCGAGGCCTTCCGGCGACGCAGGTCGATTCAGGCCGGAAGCGCCTCGAATTCGACCGGCGATAAAGACCAACGCACCCGGGGACGCAATCGCAAGCGACCTCACCCGCGGCGGAACACCGCAGGATGTTTGAGTCTCGGAGCCGGCCGCTTGGCTTCAAACATTTCCGTTACTGCAACTCGGGGAACCCGGACTCCGACGGCCGCACCACACACGAAACGACCTGCCAGCCGTCGGGAGCGTGGTAAACGACCATCAACCACATCACACACCCGTGGGCGTACTTCTCCAGGTACGTCACCCGCACGAGCGTCGGGCTGAGTACGGACTCGCGGCAGAACTCGAACTCCGCGGCCGACCCGTAGAGCTTCGCGGCGTTCGCCCGCGCGTCGAACACGCTCTTGCGGAACTGTTCGAACTGCTCGGGGGTCAGTTGCGCGTACGCAGGCCGGAGCAGCGCCATGAACTCGTCGTTCTTCCCGTCCTTCAACTTCCCGAGGACGTGGTCGGCGAACTGCCGGGCCTCGCTCGGCGGCCCGGGCGGGGGCGGCTTCACCGGCGCGGGCAGCGCTCGGGCCAGCCCGAACGACAGCAGCGCACCGAGCACCCCGCCCAAAAGCCCCGCGACGAACACCGGCTTCGAGAGCGGGTTCGATTGTGCTGGTGCGGGCGGTGGGGGTTTCGGTTCGGCGGGCGGTGGTCCGGTGGGTTCCGTCGTCATGAGTTGGTAATCCGCTTGAACCAGTTTTCCAGGGTGCCGCCCTGGTCGCCGAACCCCAGCGCCTTGTTCCGCAGCGCCTGAAGGTGGCGACACGGCCCTTTCCGGAGGCCGCCGGTGTAGAAGTACGAACACCCGCACTTGCCCGCCACGATGCGATCGTCGGCGTCGAGCGTGACCTCCGAACTCGACCGCCCCTCCACGACGCCCACGACGTGCCGCTGGCCCTTCGCGTCGGTCTTGTCGGAGGTGACGCGGCACTTCCAGCCGGTCAACTCGCGCGCTGCGAGCGTCTCTTCGTTCTCCGGGCCGATGACCTCCGCCGAGAGTGTCACCGGCATCACCTGGCGCCACCGGTAGACGCCGTGCGGCAGGTCGTGAATCACCTGTCCGAGCAGCGCGAGCTTGTTGAGCCCCGCGGAAATCACCGGCGCGGAGGTGCGCGTCTTCGCGGCCAGTGCGTCGAGGGTCCACGTCGGCGTTTGCTTGAACGCGTCCGCCACCGCCCGCATCACGTCGTTCGAAGGTGCGGCGGGCGGGGCGAGTTGGTCGATCGCGCTGCCCCCGCTGGTCCAGTCGTTCGCGGTCCAGCCGGAGAGGCCGAGCGTGAGTTTCATTTCGCCCATCTTGGCTACCCAGAAGCTCGGCAGGCCCGTACCGAGCAGGTACACGTCGCAGCCGTCGAGCAGTGGGAGCAACCGACCGAGCACGCGGAGCCGGTCGCGGCCCCAGGTGCGGATCACCTCGCGCTTCGCGCCGGAATACGGGGTGTCGTGGAGCACGATCTCCTTGTTCCACGGCTCCAGAATGATCTTCACCGGCGCGCCGGGTGTGAGTTCGAATCGCACTGCCCGCGGCGACGTCTTCGCCTTGTGCCGCTTGAGGAACGCGACGAGCGAATACACCCCCTCGCGGCTGACGGGCACCCTGCGCATCGGCAGACTCATCGCGGACTGCAGCGACGAGAACCCGCGGAGCCAGCTCTGCGGCAGGTCGATCTTCTCCTCGCGGTACGCGCCCTCGTCGGCCGACGTTTGCACCTCGAAGCCCGAGGGGTCGATGCTGAACCTGGTTTCGCGGTAGCTGCGGATCGTCTGGAAGTGTTCGTACAGGCGCCACGAGTAATCGACGTTCGTGGTACCGAGCGCGACGTCTGTTTCGTTTTCGAACGCCTCACGTTCGACGTTCAGGCACCCGTAGCTGCTCTCGTCGGCGCTGAAGCACTCGAAAAATAGCACGTCCGGCGAGACCGTGATGACCGGGTCGCACGGCATGAGCAGGCGCCACAGCTCCGGGTCCTCGCGGTAGAGCATGTTGCCATACTTCGTGCGCGCGTCCCAGTACCGCTGCCGACACCGCTGGTACTTCCGCTCCAGACCCGCGGGCATCGGCCTTCCGCGCTCTTTCTCCAGTTCGGTGCGCTTCAGTTTGACGGCCTCGCTGCGGATCGCGCTCTCGCGCGCGGCCTCTTCCTTCTTCCACTGCTCGTAGGCGGTCTTGTCCTTCGGCTTGAAACGCAGGTCCGAAATGACGACGTCGTGGAGCGCGGACATCGCCTCGCGGAAGCGGAGCGGCTGCTTCAGCGTGCCGACGAAGCTGACGCGGTCCCGCCGGAGGTTGGGCGCGAGCGCGACCGCCAGCCCGACGTTCGTCTGGACGACCCCGCTCCGACCGCGATACGCGAACGCGACTTGCATAACGGCCCTTGTGAATCCGGGCGGCGGAACCGACTTCATCCGTGGACCGGGAGCGTTCACCCTAGTCACCGGGGTCAGAATGTCCGCGGTGATGCAGGTCGTTTCAGTCCGGGGACATTCTGACCCCGGTGACATAAAGAGCAACGCTCGCGGGGACGCAATCGCAGGCAACCGCAGCCGCGGCGGAACGCCGCAGCGTGAAGGTCTCGGAACCGCCGCCCAAGTCGGAAAGTAGTAGGCACACTCCGTGTGCCGTCGGCATACCTGTAGCATCGCAACGGCACACGGAGTGTGCCTACTACTTTGAAATCCGGTGTCCGTCGCGACCGACTTCATCCGTGGACCGGGTGCGTTCACGACGCCGACCGTCACGCGCGGTCGGCGTGAACGCAGGTTGATTCAGTCCGGCGACCGCGCGTGACGGTCGGCGAACAAGAACAACGCGCCCGGGGACGCAATCGCAAGCAAACTCACCCGCGGCGGAACGCCGCAGAGAAGGTCTCGGCTCGCGACGGACACCTTGGCTCTCCGCATTCTTCCTGAGACCGCGGCCGTCCCGGCCGCACGCGTCTCCCACACGATCGCTCAGCGTATCTGCGCCGAGCGAAATCGCGCCGTCGTTGCAGCGGCCGGGACGGCCGCGGTCCCAGGAAAGAACGCACTCAATTCCACTGCAACTCCGGAAATACCGCCTCCACCAGTGGCTTCCGTGTCGGGTTTCGCTCCACGAAGCCCGCGACGCCTGCCAGGCCGGCGCGGAACTCCGGTCCGCGCACCGACCGCAGCGCAACGGCAACGATCGGTAGCAGTTCGCCGGCCTCGTCCGGGTTCGCGGCCAAGCGGTCGATGATTTGCCGCACCACGAACGGCTTCGCGCGCGAGCCGCGCGACACGTTGAGCAACACCGTCGCCCACAAAAACCGCACGCGCTCCGGAGAGAACTTCGCCAAGCCGTCGCGTTCCTTCGCCCGGTCTTCCAACATTCCAACAAGGCGAAGCCGCACGTTGTCGTAAGGCGACTCCAGCAGCCGCTGCCACACGAGAACCGCGTCACGAGCACGGGCGTCGGTCTGGAGCCATTCCCAGCCGATCTCGCGCACCTCTTCAAAGCGCGAATCGAGGAACTCCAGAACCCACAGCGGATCGAAATCCGGCCGTTCGCTCAGCACGGTGGTGGCCCACTTCACCATTTCGACGCGAAGCGGCTCGGCCTCGGCGTTGCGCAGCCCGAACACCGCGGCCAGTTCGTCCGGCGTTCGCGGCTTCTTGCCCTGGAGGAAGGTGAAGCCGAGCCGAGCGAGCGGAACCGGCCGCTGCATCGCGAGCTTGGCCGCGTCCGCGAACGTCACCTGCTCCGGCTTCACCGTCCTTGCCACCATGTCGCAAATGCGGTCGAGCAACTCCGTCCGCGCCCCGTCCATCAGCTTCAGCCACTGCTCGACGGTCACGCTCTCCAGTCCGCCGCGCGTTTCCAACACCTCCAGCGCGAGTTCGTTCAGCACCGTGTTCGGCGAGATCACCCACGCGAGCAATTCGTCGAGCGTGAGCTTCGTGAGGCGCTCCGGAAAGTGCCGACGGAGCATTTGCATTGCCCACATCGACACCGGCCGCGCCCGCGCGCTCACGAGCAGGTCGAAGATCGGCTCCGGACTCCGCAGCCACAACTTGCGGAACATCGGGTCCGGTTGCAGTTTGGCCAGCGACGCGCCGGGAGCGACGACCCAACCGGTCGGCTTCGCGAGGATCGTGGGCGAGTGATGAAAGAGAACGTGAACCAGCCCCCAGTTGTCGAGCAGCGACAGCCCGTCCGGAACGTCGGCGTCCGTGTAGAGTTTGAGGGCGGTACAGACGGCCGGGACATAACGGTCAGGGTTCTTGCGGCCGAGCCGGCGGAAGTACCGCCACGCCCGGCGCCGGAGGTAGTTCCGCGTCGGAACCGAAAACAGGAACTTCCCCGCAACGAACTGCTCGCGGTTCTGCGCGAACCACGGGCCGGAGTACGAACGATCGTCGCGCGAGAGCGCCGTGTCGCCCGGCGTGACGACCGCCTCGTACCGTTCGTACTCGCGGCGGCGGTAGTTGTAGCGTTCCTTCGGGGCGCGCCGGCGGCGGATGGTGCGGTCGAACCCGGTAAGGAAGCGGGCCATCACCGCGTCGTCGCCCGCGGTGTCCGCGAACTTGAAGAGGCGCTTGACGAGCGGTTCGTGTCGCGGGGAGTTGAACGGCCGTTCGAGGTACGCGAACAGCAGCCGCCGGGCCTCGACCCGCGCGTCGGTGAACCACGTTTCCGCGAACGTCGCCAGCGCCGCTGCGTTCACACGGAGCCGGATCGCGTCAACGAACTCGGGCGAACCGGCCTGGAACAGCCGCATGGTGCGGTCCCAGTCGGCACCGTGTCCCGCGGGTGGTGGGGGTCTGCGGTCGCGCGCCATCGCCTCGTTCCGTAAGAGGTGGAATGATGGTACGCGGTGCGCGCGACCGAAACAAGCGCCGTAGCCCCGGCCGCTCTCGGCCGGGTGAGCGTCGCGGAAGTTGGTGGCTTTTTCAGTACTGGGACAGGAGGATGAGTGTGAGTCAAAGATTCCTCCCGGCAGGAGCCGTCCGATGTCCCGGCGCACGTCCCCAGCGGCACATCCCGAACTAACGGCCGAGCAACGATCC
>JAFKJJ010000104.1 GCA_017306025.1 Planctomycetota bacterium | reverse complement strand
GATGGATCTGGGCGCTGGCGCGCCTGGGCGTGCATCAGAACGGCAAACACCTGGGCCCACCCGGGTGGCTCGCACTGCTCCGGGGGCGGAACCGACTTCAAGCTATGATCGACGGCGGGGAACGCCACAATTATTGTGGGGGATCATGAGCCGCCTGGGAGCGGCTCTGGTCCCGGTCGCGATGCCCCTCCGCGCGCCGCCAGTCCGGCGCGCATCGCGGGGGTGATGACCTCGTTCGCGAAGCGCGTCGTGAAGGCGTGCGCCCCGCGCTTCAGGACGTGGTGACCGTCCCAGAACACCTCGTCCGGCAGCCACGTGCGGGCGTCGACGAGGGGAAGGGGGAACTCGCGGCGCAGGTCCGCGAGGTACCCGTCGAGCGTGCGCAGGGCTTCCGGCGGGTACCAGCTCCGGAACTCGTTCGATTCGGGCATCAGGTACAGCACGACCGGGATGCGCTCGGTTCGACACCGCGCCAGGAAGGCCCGCGTCGCGCGGTCCGCGGCCGGCGCGATGTGATAGGCGCGCAGCTTGTTCAGGTACTGGCCGCGGGCGAAGTGGGTGCCGCGGAGCCGCTGATCGGGCTTCGCCTCCTCCGGGATCATCACCGTTCCGGCCCCCGTGTCGTCCCACATCGTCGCGTCGGGGTTGGCCGGGGCGCCCGGCGGGCCGTACGCCTGCATCAGCCCGCGGCGGTACTTGTGGACCGGCAGCGCGCGGGCTTTCAGCAGGTAGAAGTACGCCTTCCCGCCGATCGGGTAGCGGACCGACTCCGGCAGGTCGCGGAACGTGACCGCGGGCGTCGTCGTGCCCCAGCCCTCTTCCGCCAGCGACGACGGCAGCACTTCGAGGAGCAGCAGGTCCGGCCGCACGCCGTCGGCGAGCAACCGCTCCAGCACGAGCAGGTTCATCACCTGGCTGACCCCGCCGCGGGCCATGTTGAAGACGAGCGGGTCGCGCGGGCCGTCGGCGAGGTACGACGGCCGAAGCGCGACCTCCGTGCGCGAACTGCCGAGCGCGAGCACGAGCGGCCGGTCGGGCTCGGCCGCCCGTTTCGCGCGGAGCACCTTCAGCCGGTGCCCGTACTGCGGGTCGGCCAGTTCGGGGTGCCACACCTCGACCACCAGGCTCAGCAGCACCTGAAGTGCGAGAAACGCGACGAGCGTCCAGCGGAAAGCCCGCCTGGCGAACTTCGGCGAGCGAGAAGGTGTAGGGGGCATGGGTTCTCGCGGGAACGCGACAACCCATCACATCGGCTTTTCGTCGGAGGCGGATTCAGAAAACTGTTCCGGTTGTGACCTCAACAGCGCGCGAACGAGGGCGGCCGGAATGAAGCCGCGGGCGCCCGCGGTGCGTGCGGCTCACTTCGGGGTGACGAAGCCGAAATACTGGGCCGGCTCATTCCCCTGGTCGTCCCACAACCGGATGCGGGCGCCGGCGTTCTTCGACTTGCCGTCTACCCCGATCGGCTTGTTGCTCAGCTTGCAGACGAACTTCACCGCGTCCTTCACGGCCGGCAGCGGGGTCACCTTCCAGAGCTGGCTGTCGGCCCCCGCCTGCTTCTTGCCGAGCACCGCGTCCTCCCCGTTGCCCTTTCCGTTACACGTGATGACCAGCCCGCTCTTGACGTTCTCGATGTACGACCACCCGTCGCCGGCCGGGACGACCCGCCACAACATCGTCTGATCGCCCTTGACGTAGTCCGCGGTGACGACCGTCGCGCCGACGTCGGCCGAGCCGTTGTGGACGCCCCACACCTTGTTCGAGACGCCGCACGCGACGATCTGGGCCTTCACGTCGCCGCCCGCGGCGCCGGGGGCCTTCGCCAGGAACTCCCTCATCTCCTCCAGTGTCGCGCCGGCGAGCTTCACCTCGCCCTTGTCGCGGTAGGCCTTCGCGGCCTTCTCGAACGCCTGCTTGCACGCCAGTTCGGCCCGCTTCTGGCTCGCCCGGTACTCGCTCATCGCCACCTTCAGGCCCGGCAGCGTGGGCAGCACGTTGCCCTCCTCGAACGCCTTCTTCTCGGCCTCGATCTTCTCCAGCTGCGCGAGCTGGGACTCGATCTTGAGCGCCTTGTTGTTCTTGACCGTCTCGTAATACTTGTCGAACGCCTTGAGCACCTCTTCCCGCGCCTTCCCCTGCGCCGCGGCGAACGCCTCCTTGTCCTTGAGCAGTTGCGCGGCGATCGGGTCTTCGTCGCCCGCCTTGAGGCCGACGAGGGCGGACGCGGCGAACAGGGCGACGGCGGTGAGCGACAGGCGGGCGTTCATGACCGCAACCTCGGTTTTTGGAGAGCGAGTGGTCACCAGATGATGGAAATACCGTACCCGTTGGAGCGGCGCGGTGCAACGGGGCTCGCGGCCGATCCGCGTTTCGCGATACGGGACCGGCGGCGCGGTCCGCTCCTACCTCTTCGGCTCCTTTTTGGTGAAGACGATCACGTGCTGCCACGGGAGGGTCCCCACGGTCTTCGTGTGCGTCAGCTCCGCGAACGGCACCATCTCCTTGACCACCTGCCGCTCGCTCATCTTGTGGACGAGCTTGATCGGCACCTTGTCGTCCTCCAGCCGGAACTCGACGAACACCAGCCGACCGCCCGGCTTCAGGGCCTCGACCATCTTCTCCGCCATCTCGTAGGGGTGCTCGAACTCGTGGTACACGTCCACCATCAGGATCAGATCGACCTTTCCGGCCGGGAGCTTCGGGTCGGTGGGCGTCCCCTTCACCGTCTCGACGTTCGTCACCTTCAGGTCCTTCGCCTTCTTGGCGATCAGGTCGAGCATCTCTTGTTGAATGTCCGACGCGATCACCTTTCCCTTTTCGCCGACGAGCGGCGCGAGCATGAACGTGTGGTAGCCGCTGCCGGGACCCACGTCCGCGATCACCATGCCCCCTTTTATGTCCAGGGCCTTGATGAGCTTCTCGGGGGCCTCTTCCTTCGCGCGCTCCTTGCGTTCGAGCCACCCGGCCGCCTGGTAGCCCATCACGTGCGCGATCTCGCGGCCCAGGTAGAACTTCCCGATGCCGTTGGGGTCGTGCTCCTCACGGAACTCGTATTTCGGCCCGTCGCGCTTCTTCGGCGGCTCGTCCGCCAGCGCCCCCGCGCCCGCCAGGGCGGCCACAACTCCTGCCACGAGTACGCGATTCATTCGATCTCTCCCCGCGAACACAAAGACACGGACCGGGCGCCGCTGAACCATTTAAACCCGATATTACCCGCCGGGCCGAAAGGATCGTCGCGGAATTGACCTTTTTGCCCCGGTCGACGCGTTCGGCGGCCGCGGTCCGTGGGACCGGGCCGGCGGGTTCCCGAATTCTGCGCCGGCGAGAAGTGATAGGGGCACGCAGAAATAATTATCACTTCGTAAGAAGCATGGCCTTGACCCCCGGGACGGCGCCCGGTACAGTCTCCACCGCTCACGATAATCATCGATCCGCCGATCTTCCGCCCGCACCTTCTCATCCGGAGAAGCCCGTGCCCGTACGACCGTTGGCTACCTTCGAGTGGCAAGTTCTCCGCACCGTCAAGCGCAGCCCCACGCCCCCCACCGGCAAACAGCTGCGTCTGGTGCCCAGCCGGCGCACCAAGGACGGAACCTTTCTCGACGACCTGGTTAACGAGGGACTGCTCCAGGTCGTCGGCGTGGACGACCTGCCGGCCGGGGCGCCCGAACCGGATAAGCGCCGCCCCGTCCAGTTCCGTACCCGCTACGCGCTGACCGCCAAGGGAGAGCACGCGGCGGAGTACGGGGAGTACACCTACGAGTTGAAGGGGCCGGAAGGGGCGGGGACCGCGGGGCGTGCAGAACAAGCCCGGCCGAAGGCGGCGAAGGGGCGCCGGACCCGCCAGCGGCGCGGCGGGTGATCCGGGCCGGGCGGTCGCGTCCCGATCTGAGGAAAGAAACTGGAGACGATCGTGCTACATTCCCGCCGTACGGAGATGTATTTCCACAGGAGCGGCCCCCGCGGGCGGTCCGCGTTTCCGCCCGTTCTGGGTCTATGCCGTCGCACCTTGTTGTGCGACGGCGGCGAGCGCCCCGACTGCGCTAGGCAACCGGCGCCCGTCGCGTCATAATCCGTGCATGAGCGAAATGCCCGTCTCGTTGAGCTACGACCGCGGCACCGTCGTGGTGACCGGCGGCCCGCACGGGTTCGTGTTCTCCACACTGCCCGGTGTGGTGTTCGACCCCCGCACGTCCGCCCACCGCGCGCAGGGTCGCTTCTACCGCCCCATCGTCGAACAGCTCATCCGCGACAAGGTGCCTTACGAGGACACGGCCCGCGGGTGGACGAACGAGCCGTGCGGGTGGAAGCTGAACGCGGAGCGCACCGCCCGCGACTACCAGACCGCGGCCGTGAACGGCTGGACGAAGGGCGGCCGGCGCGGGGTCGTCGTGATGCCGACCGGCACCGGCAAAACGTTCATGGCGTTCCTGTGCATCGAACGGGTCGGCCGGCCCACCATCGTCGTCACGCCGAAGATCGACCTCATGGTGCAGTGGGCGCGCGAACTGGAGCAGTCGTTCGGCGTCGAAGTCGGAATGGTGGGCGGCAACGAGCACAGCTACAAGCCCATCACCGTGACCACCTACGACTCGGCGTACATCCACCTGGAGAAGTGGGCGAACCGCTACGGGTTGATCGTCTTCGACGAGTGCCACCACCTGCCCGGCGCCGCGTACAGCGAGGCCGCGAACGCCAGCCTGGCCCCGTTCCGGCTCGGCCTGACCGCCACGCCGGAGCGCGCCGACGGCGGCGAGATGATGTTCCCGGACCTCATCGGGCCGATCGCGTACCGGCTCGACATCAACGACGTCGCGGGCGAGTTCCTCGCGCCCTACGAGACGCGCCGCGTCTACATCGACCTCACGCCGGAGGAAGAGGAGACGTACCGCACCTGTCGCGAGGAGTACAAGGCGTTCACCGCGGAGCGCGGCATCAGCATGAGCGGCCCGGACGGCTTCCGGCGGTTCCTTTTTGAAGCGAGCAAGACGCCCGACGGCTGGAAGGCGATCCGCGCGTACCGCGAGCAGAAGCGCATCGTGCAGGCCGCGAGCGGGAAGTTCAAGTTGCTCGAAGACCTCCTCAACCGGCACGCGGGCGACCGCGTGCTGATCTTCACCGCGGACAACGCCACCGTTTATGAGATCGCGCGGCGCTACCTCATCCCCGCGATGACGAACCAGACCAAGCCGAAGGAGCGGAAGGCGATCCTCGGCAAGTTCCACTCGGGCGAGTACAACGCGGTGGTGACCTGCCAGGTGCTGAACGAGGGCGTGGACGTGCCCGCGGCCGGGGTGGGCATCGTGATGGGCGGCACGGGCAGCGCGACGGAGAACGTGCAGCGGCTCGGCCGCATCCTGCGGAAGCACGGCGACAAACAGGCGGTGCTGTACGAGGTGATCGCGCGCAACACCGCCGAGGAGTACGTGAGCGACCGGCGGCGGCAACACCGAGCGTTCCAGTAACTCGGAGCGCGGAGCGCGGACCGGCCGCATTCCGTCTTCGTTCCGCGCTCCGCGTCCCGCATTCCGAGTTGGAAACATGCTGACAGGCAAACTCGTTCGCGTGCGGCACGCGAAGAACAAGCTGATCCCGCAGTACGTCAAGCCGAACGACGAGGCGCTGCTCGCGCTGGCGGAGCAGTTGCTGCTCGCGTACCGCAACGCGCCGGGGCGCACGCGCGGCGAGATCGACGAGGACCTGCACGACCTCATCCCCGAGGGGCCGCGCGGGCTGCTCCCCGCGGGGCTCGCGAAGCTGCTCGAAGACCGGTGCGAGTTCGAGGTCGCGGCCGACCACCCGCCCGACGTGCTGCGCGAAGCGGTCTTCACGGCCGCCACAACGGCCCGCGCCGAGGCCGCGCGGGAGAAGAGGCCGTTCGACCGCGCCGCGGTGATGCGCGAAGTGGCGGAGTCGCTGTCGCTCGCGCTGACCGCGGAGCAGATCGACAGGAGCCTGTTCGCCGACCTCAAGGACGAACAGCGCGTCATCTCGTTCGAGGACACGACGGCCGAGAACCTGCTGAACCGCTACAACGTGGCGCTGGCCCAGGCGATCCTCTTGCGCTGCACGCTGATGGAGGTCCGCGTGTACGCGGAAACGCCGGCGCGGTTCCGGCAACTGTTTCGCGCCGTGAAGTTCCACCGGCTGATCTGCACCATTCAGGAGACGCCCGGCAACTCGTACAAGCTCACGCTCGACGGCCCGCTCTCGCTGTTCTCGTCCACCAACAAGTACGGGCTGCAACTCGCCCTGTTCCTGCCCACGCTCCTGCACTGCAAGGCGTTCGACCTGCGGGCGAACGTCCGCTGGGGCGCGGAGCGCAAGGAGAAGTTGTTCCAGCTCTCCGGGCTCGACGGGCTGAAGTCGCACGCCCCGGACTTCGGCGTCTACACGCCGCCGGAGCTGCAGATGTTCGCGGACACGTTCGCGACGAAGGTGAAGGGGTGGGTGCTCGACACCGAGCCCCACCCGATCAATCTCGCGACCGGCGTGTGGGTGCCGGACTTCAAGTTGACGCACGCGAAGTCGGGTAAAGAGGTGTTCGTGGAAGTGTTCGGCTTCTGGCGCAAGGGCGACATCGAGGCGCACTACAAGAACCTGGTCAAAGGGGTGCCGGGGAAGTTCGTGCTCTGCGTGTCGGAGCAGATGCGCGCCGACGACGATGCCGAGGTGACGTTCGGCAACGGGGTCTACCGCTACAAGCGCACCCCGCTGCCGGAGGAAGTGGCCCGGATCGCGGGGCTGGTCGCGGGTGTGTGATGCCGGAACCGGGACGGCACGGCAAATCCCGGAGCGCGACGGGGTGCCCCAGTAAACCGACACCCGGGGCTACACTTCTCGCGCCGGAACGCTCGCCACCGAGGGGTCAGGCGTAGGTGCAGACGAGGTCGCGACCGGAACGGGCGCACTCGTCCAGCCAGCCGCGCACCTGCTCGATGGCCTCGACCGCTTCGCGGAGCGTCACCTTCGCCAGGTCGGCCCTTGCGAGCGCAGAACGGGCATCGCCGACCTCGGTTTTCGTCAGGTAGCCGATACCGGGAAAGTCGTCGATCGCCGGCAGTTCCACGGGCGGCCCGCGGAGGACGAGGCGACCCACCGAAAACTGCTTCTCGGACACCCCCGCCTGTGCGAGTGCTTCCTGTACCGTGTCGAACCACCGGCCGCGCATCGCGGACCAGTGGCGGTTGTCGAGCACGGTACCGAAGTGGGTGCAGAGCGATTCGAAGCAGTAACCGTACGCGAAGCCGAGGCCGTCGCGATAAGGTTCGCCCATGACGAGGTGCCGGAGGATGTCGGCCGTCGTGAGCGGGGCGCCGAGTTCCCCGTCCTCATCATCTTCGAACCGGTCCGCGAGCATCTCGTCGGTCTGCTTCAGGTCCGACGTGGAATGCAGCCGCGCGAGCAGCGTCCTGTCTTTCGAGCCGATCGCGCTGCGGACTTTCTCCAAATCGACGGCGATCGGATAGACGATGTATCCCACGGACTTCTCCAGAGCGCGCGTAGCGGCCATTTTTACGGCCATTTGAAAAGCTAAACCTGCCAGGCGCTTGCTTTTGCGCGCCCGTCGGGCTACTGTCCAAAATTGGCAATGGTGGCGCGCAACCGCTTCGCTCAGATCATATTCGCGGGAAAATCATAAGCCCGCCATCATGAATTCGTGCGGCATCCATTCTCCAGGAGTTCGCCGATGGTTTGTCCTCATTCACGCAAGGGATTTACGCTTATTGAGTTGTTGGTGGTGATCGCGATCATCGCGATCCTCATCGGGCTCCTCCTGCCCGCCGTCCAGAAGGTGCGCGAGGCCGCCTCGCGGCTGAAGTGTTCCAACAACCTCAAACAGATCGGCCTGGCGATGCACGGCTACCACGACACGACCGGGACGTTGCCCCCGGGCGTCGCCGACGCCACGCCGTACTGGGGCCAGGGCAACTGGCAGGTTTCCATTCTGCCGCACATCGAGCAGGCCGCGGTCCGGAACGTCTACTTCGACTACGGCGTCCCCAACGGCCGTAACTACTACCACAACGACAACCTGAACGGCGCGACGGGCAAGCAGCTCGCCCTCCTGCTCTGCCCCAGCGACACCCCGAACACCGCCGGCTGGCCGGCGAACGGCAAGAGCGCGTCTTACCACAACTACGTGGCGAACTTCGGAAACACGGCCATCGACGAGAGCGCCAACTGGCAGGCGGCGACTTACAACGGCCTGACCTTCCTGGGTGCGCCGTTCACGCGCGGGCGGCCGAAGGCCCTGAACCTCATCACGGACGGCACGAGTTCGACGCTGATGGTGTCCGAACTGATCCAGGGGCAGCGGCACGACCTGCGCGGCTGCACGTGGTGGGGCAGCGGTTCCGGGTTCGTCGCCTCGCTCAAGCCCAACGACACGGCCCCGGACCTGTCGTGGAGCGACAGCTCCTGGTGCGACCCGAACCCCCCGAACCCGCCGTGCGCGTTCCGCAGCTCCGCGTACGTGTTCGGCGCGCGCAGCCGGCACACGGGCGGCGTGAACGTGGTCCTGTGCGACGGCAGCGTCCGGTTCATCCCCAACGCCATTCAACCGGCGACCTGGCAGGCGCTCAGCACGAGCCAGGGCGGCGAGATCGCGGGGGACTACTGATGCCCCTCCTTCGCCGTCCCACGCGCCCCCGGCTCCTGCTCGTCGCGGCGCTCGCGGCGGCCGCAGCGGGCTGCGACTCCGGGAGCAAGCTCTGCCCCGTGTCGGGCACGATCACCTACAAGGGCCAGCCGCTCGACAGCGGCTCGGTGACGTTCCTGTTCATCAACCCGCCGGGGCCGGCGGGCGGGGCACTCGTTACCAACGGCAAGTTCAAGATCGCGGCGCCGAACGGTCTGGAACCGGGTACGTACCGCGTGCAGATCAGCTCTCCGAAGGGGCCGGGGGAACGGACGCCGGAGCAGATCGCGGCCGGCGCGTCCACTCCGGCGAAGGAGCGGATACCGCCGAACTACAACACCCAGAGCACGCTGACCGTCGAGGTCACCCGGTCCGGACCGAACGAGTTCAACTGGTCGATCGACTGAACGCGGCCGCCGAACCGGGCCGCTCCGACACGGGTTCCTCAAACGCCGACGCCCGGGGAAATCCCCGGGCGTCGCGTCGTTCGGTGCTACTTCGACGGCCGGGGGATCTCCGGCGGGAGGAGGACCGGCGGCGGACGGTCCGGCGCGAGCGGCCGGACGACCGGGCTGCTGCCGAGCGAGGTCGGATCGCCCGACGGCGGGAGGTGCGTCGGGCGCGACGGCTCGGCGGTCGGCGTCGAGCCGCGAACGGCCCTCACCGGCGGTTCGAGCAGCGGCACCGCCGGCGGCGACGACGACCGCAACTCGGTCTTCGGCGTGCCGCCGCCCCCCAGTCCGGCCAGGGCGGGCGCGGTGGTGTCGCGGGCGGCGACGCGGCTCGGCGGGGTCTTCAGTGCCGTCAACCACGACTCTTCGAGCGCGTCCACCGAGTCGAACCCGTAGACGCGGTTGGCGGCCGCGTTCCAGCTCTCCGCGGTGTTGCCCTGCATCCCCTGGCCGAGGAACTGGAGCAGCTTCAGCCGGCCCTCCTTGCCGTCGCCGCCGCGCTTCACGAGGTACTGCGACACCGAATAGCCCTGGGCGTACAGGACGATCATGTCCCGGGGGTACTCGGTCATGCGGAACAGCACGCGGAGCCTGATCCCGCGGCCGGCGTTCAGAAGCTCGCGGCAGCGGACGTCGTGGTTGAACCGCTCCTCGTCGTTCTCGGAGAGGACGCTGCCGCCCTCGTCGGCCCACCGCGGCACGGGGCGGCCGAAGTGGTTCGCCAGTACCGTGTGCGTGACCTCGTGCGGCAGCACGCTGTTGAGGAGCTGCTTGGCGTCGCCGCGGATCTCCATCCGGATGCTGGTGACGACCGGCCGGTTGCCATCCTGGCCGAAGGTGAACGTGGTGGCCCCGCCGGCGGAGCCCTGCGTGAGCTGGACCTGGAGCGGGCAGCGCCGCGGCCACTGGGGCATCTCGCGCCCGGTCCACTCGAGGGCCTTCTCCTTGCGGTAGAACTCCGCCATGTCGCCGAACTTCCTGGCGAGTTCGGCCGTCGGCGCCTCGGTGGTGAAGTTCGCGGTGTCGTAGCTCGCGGCGGGCGCGAACGCGGGTGCGAGGAGCACCAGGGCGAGCGCGCTGAAGTGCCGACGAAGAGTCATTCCCTTGACCTCCGTTGGGGATGACGCCAGACCGCAGTGCGGTCTCGTGTACCGGTGAAGTTGAGGCGTCAGAAGTCTAACCGCATGCGGCGTGCCGGGAACGTGCGGAGGTCGGTTGCCGCGGAAATGTGTCAACGCAACGTGCGGTGTGGGCAATGCTTCGGGATTCCGCGCGTGGTGCGGGTGGGAACGGGCCGCGTCGCGAGCGGTGTAATAACTACAGCCGGACGCACGGTCGATCGGGGTGCAATAATTACAATGGCGGCGTTCGGAACGTACCGCCCGGTCGTGTGACGTGCGCGATCAGTTCGAGGCGGCGGCCGGGACCGTGATGAGCCCGGGTTGAACCCTGGATGCCATCATGGTCCGCATGACCCTCGACGGACTGCGTGGCGGCCGGGACCGTGATGAGCCCGGGTTGAACCCCTTGTGGTGCTTCGGGCACATCGCGGATGCGGCCGCCGATGGCTTTCCTCCTTGCTCGCACCGAATTGATCGGTGTCGCCTCCCAGACCGCCCCCGATGGCCGGCAGCCCGACCTTGATCGCGGCCGTGACCATTTTGGCACGCGGGGGCGATCTTCACGAGCGGCGCGGCGGGCGGGCGAACATCGGGGTTCCTTTGAGCGCGGTTGGCCCGCTCTCACTTCTCCTCGGTGATCTTCGCGCGCAGCACCTTGTAGTCCGTCTTGCCGGTGCCGAGCGTCGGGATCTTCTCCACCTCGCGCACGTCGTCCAGGCGCATCACGCCGCGGTGGCCCTCTGACTGCAACAGGGCGTTCGCGTCGCGGAGCGTGATCGGTTCGGTCGTGAAGAGCACGATGCGCCGGCCGTCGTGGGTCTCCACGCCTTCCACCGCCACGCGCGGCCCCTGGTCCGTGGGCGGGTACTTCTTCGCGAACGGCTCCTCCAGGGCCGGCAGCGAGATCATTTCGCCGCCCGCCTTCAGAAAGCGCTTCAGCCGGCCGTGAAAGACGATCGCGCCCGCCTCGTCCAGCGCCGCGAGGTCGCCCGTCACGTACCACCGTTTACCGTCCGCCTACTCGAACGGCGGCGGGTTGTCCTGGCCGATGTAACCCGGAAACACCGTCGGCCCCGCGACGGACAACATCCCCATTTGCCCTTGTGGGACCGGCGCCTTCGTTTCCAGATCGGCCACGCGGACCTCGACGCCCGGCAGCGGCTGACCGATCGTGCCCGGCCGGGTCGCCCCCGGGCGGTTCACCGACACCACCGGCGCGCACTCGGTGATTCCGTACCCCTCCAGCACCTCGGCGTTCGGGGCGACTTGTTTCGCCTTCTCGAAGAGACCGGGCGGCGCCTTCTCCGCGCCGACGATGACGAGCTTCAGGGAGTCGAGTTCGCCCGGCTTCGCCCGCTCGAAGATGTAGCTCACGAACGTCGGCGTGCCCACGACCACCGTCGGACGGTACGACACGATCTTGCGCGCCAGCGCCGACGCGTCGGTCGGGTCCGGGTGGTGGACGACCCGCACCCCGACGAACAGCGGCAACAGGCCGGTCACCGTGAGGCCGAAGCTGTGGAACATCGGCAGGAAGCCGAGCGCGGAGTTGTGGCGGTCGAGCCGGATCGCTTCGAGGCAGCCGCGCTGGTCCGCGATGATGTTCGCGTGCGTGAGCGGCACCGCCTTCGGGGCCTTTTCGCTCCCGCTCGTGAACAGCACCGCCGCGGGCTTGTGCGGGTCGCGCTGGGTGCCCTTCAGGAGCGCCGACTTCACCCGCCCGCCGAACAGCCGGACCGCAACGAGCCGCCGCAAGAGGCCGAGCTTGCCCATCGCCGCGCGCACGTCTTCGAGAAAGAGGAACTGCGCGCCGGGAACTTCGATGTGCGTGCGGTCGACGAACGCCTTCGACGTGACGACGTGCGTGAGACCCATCAGCTTCGCCGCGTGCGCGAGGTTGTTCGGCCCCGTCGTCCAGTTCAGCACCACGGGCAGCTTGCCCGCGAGGTGCAGCCCCAGGAACGCGAGGTCGCACGCCACCGAGGCCGGGAGCAGCAGCCCGACGTTCGGCGCGGCGATTGCGCGAAAGCGGGCCGACATCGCCCACGCCCCGACGATCAACTTCTCGTATGTGACGCCGCCCGCGAGGTCGTCGGCCGCGATCAGCAGCTTCTTGTGCAGGACCGCTCGCGCGAGGAACGCGGCGCCGACCGTCTCGCCCAGAACGGCGAGCGGCGCGTTGTCCGGGTACGGGTCGAACCACCCCGCGGGCGGCGGCTTCGGCGGCGCGCTCTGCGCGATGCCCTCCGCGATCGCCCACAGCCCGCCCACTGTCGTCGGGACGGTGTCGCTGCGGAACCCGAACCGCTGTTCCACCGCGAGCGAGACGTCCATCGCGTCGAGGCTGTCCATGCCGAGCTGAAGGAACGTCGCGTCCGGGTTGTCCGCGTCCGCGCCGGGCGGGCGCTTCAGCTTGTCCTCCAGTATTTCCGCGACCGCGGCCTTCGTCTCCGGCTTCACCTTCGAAAGATCCAACGTGGGGGCCTCGACGACGGGCGGGGGGTAGGTGTGTGTGCGCGGGCCGAAGAGGAAGTGGCGCGGAACGAACGTCGGCTCCTCGCGCGGGGCGTCCGCGTTGTACCACCGTTCGAGCCACTTGTTCACGGTCTCGCGGGTCGGCGGCTGGGGCCGCTGGTCCGGGGTGAACGCTTCGAGCGTGACCGTGACGTGGCGCCGCGGGGCGAAGACGAACAGGTTCGCGACCCACAGCCCGAGGCCGCGGAAGAACCCGCCGATCAACGACGGCGGCCCGTCGGCCCAACTGTACATGCTGCCGTACAGTCCGCGGGTGCGTGCCAGTACGACCGTGACGTTCGGCACCGCGGCCAGCACGTCCGCGGCGGCCCGCGAGCCGCCCAAACGTTCCGAGCCGTCGCGCGACAGCCGCCCGCTCGGCCAGAGGATCACGTTCCCGCCCGCGCGCAGCGTCGCGATCACCTCGCCCACGGCCTCTTCGGCGCGGCGCCGGTCCTCGGCGCTGGCCTTCACGATGTCGGGCATCTTGATCCCGCGCAGGAGCCACGCCAGCGGCGCGAACAGCGGGTTCTGGAAGTTGGTTTCGAGCAACAGGGGGCGCATCTTGAAGATCGGCCAGAGCCGGACCAGCAGGTTCGGCGGTTCGGTGAACGCGGGGTGGTTCGGCATGATGAGGTACGGGCCGGGCCGTTTGAGCACCTCCTCGGTGCCGACGATCCGCAGCTTGTACCGCAGCGACAGGAGGAACCGCAGCACCGAGCTCCCGCTGCGGAAGAACCAGGTCAGGCCCTCGACCTCGCCCGGC
>JAFKJJ010000636.1 GCA_017306025.1 Planctomycetota bacterium | reverse complement strand
TAACGACCGGACGGCCCGGGTGTGGGACGCGGGAACCGGAGCCGAGCTCCTCACTCCCAAGGGGCACTCGGACCACGTGATGTCCGCGTGCTTCAGCCCCGACGGGACCCGGATCGCCACCAGCAGTTGGGACGGGACGGCGCGGGTGTGGGACGCGAAGACCGGGGTCGGGCTCCTCACCCTCAAGGGGCACACGGGATACGCGCGGTCCGCGCGCTTCAGCCCCGACGGGACTCGGATCGTCACGACCGGCGACGACCGTACGGCGCGGGTGTGGGACGCGGGGACCGGCACCGAACTCCTCACCGTCCGGTGCCGTACGAGCGGCTTTCTGTTCGCGTGCTTCAGCCCCGACGGGACCCGGATCGTCACGGCCGGCGGCGACGAGACGGCGCGGGTGTGGGACGCGGGGACCGGCACCGAACTCCTCACCCTCAAGGGGCACGGGTACATGGTTTTGTCCGCGTGCTTCAGCCCCGATGGCACCCGGGTTCTCACCGGCAGTTTGGACCGGACGGCGCGGGTGTGGGACGCGAGGACCGGCACCGAACTGCTGACCCTTAAGGGGCATGCGGAACCCGTGCAGTCCGCGTGCTTCAGCCCCGACGGGGCCAAGATCCTCACCGCCGCGGACGACCGGACGGCCCGGGTGTGGGACGCGACACCCCTCGACCGCCAGTTCCTGCCGCGGCCGCTCGCCCCACCGCCTCGCCCCGTGACGCGATAAGGAACGCGGGTGCGCGTGTGAAGATGCCCGTGGTGCCGGGTTGTATTGCCCGCTCCTTGGCGGTCGCAGCTCGCCCGGAAACCGGCCCCCTTTAATCAAACGCGCGTCACACGCGCGAATCGCCGCGGAGATCGGCGGGCAGGTCCGCGACCCGGGGGAAGCTGGTCTGCGCGCCCGGCGATTGCACACTGATGGCCGCGACGCGGTTCGCGTTGCGCGCTGCTGTGACCAGATCGGCCCCGCGGGCCAGGAACACCGCGAGGCTGCCGACGAACGCGTCCCCCGCGCCCGTGGTGTCCGCCGCTTCGACCAGCGGCGCGGGGATCACGGTAACTTCTCCGTTCGTCAACACGAGACACCCGCGTTCGCCGAGCGTGAGAACGACGTTGCGAGGGCCGCGGCCGAGCAGCTCCCGCGCGGCCGCTTCGGCTTCGTCGAGCGTTCGCACGGCACGGCCGGTCAGGAGGACCGCCTCGTGTTCGTTGGGGCAGAGGACCGTGGCGAACCGGTACGCCTCCGCGGGCGGCCCGTCGCCGACCGGGGCGGGATTGAACACGACCGGCACCCCGGCCCGCGCCGCGAGCCGCATCGCGGCCAGGTTCGCCTCCGCGGGCACCTCCTGTTGACACACCAGCACGCAAGCCCCTTCGATCGCACCGCGGGCGACTTCGATGTCGGCCGCGGTGAGCGCGCCGTTGGCGCCGGGCGCCACGACGATCGTGTTTCGCCCCGCCGCGTCCACCGTGATGACCGCCGTACCGGTGGAAACGCCGGCGGTCGGCGTGACGTGCCGCGTGTCGATCCCCTCGGCGCGGAAGTGTGCGAGCATGTCGCGGCCGAACGAATCGTCTCCGACCCGCCCGACGAGCGCGACCGCGGCGCCGAGCCGGGCGGCCATTACCGCCTGATTCGCTCCCTTCCCGCCGTACCCGGTGGTGAATCGCCGCGCGTGGATCGTTTCGCCCGGCGCGGGGAACCGGTCGGCGTAAGTGCTCAGGTCGAGGTTCGCCGAACCCACGACGCAGACGGCGGGAGTGGTCATGCCGGACCCCGGAGCGTTCGGAGAAGAAGGCCCTTACGGCTTTGCGAGCGCGGTGGAGCGCCACACTTCCGGCGAGCGAACACCGGGGCGGATTTCGCCGCTCGGCACCACCCACGAGTCGTTCCAGCGGACGCACGGGACGGTTACCCGCGGTGCGGTCAGGGTGCCGACTTCGGCCCACCGGCCTGCCTTCGGGTCGTAGCGCAGAACCGTCTTGCTGAATCCGCGATGCTTGTCGGGCGTGGCCCCGATCTGCGATCCGTCGTCACCGCCCAGGACATAAAACCCGGTCGCGTCGGCGGGGGCGGGGGACGGCCCGGCCGCGAGCGGGCCGGGCAGATCCGCGACCCGTTTCCATCCGGTATCGGGGTCGTAGCG
>JAFKJJ010000635.1 GCA_017306025.1 Planctomycetota bacterium | reverse complement strand
GCGTCGGGGCTGACCGCCAGCACCGAGACCCCGTCGGCCGCGTCGGGGAGCGGCAGCCGGCGGACCACGGTGCCGGTCCGCACGTCCGCGACCACCACAGTTTCGGCGCCGTCCCACGCGGCCAGGAGCCGCGAGTCCGGGCTGAACGCGACCTCGCTCGCGCGCGGGATCGCGTCCACGGTCAGCCGCTTCTTGCCGGTCGCGACCTCCCACACCGTCAGCGGGTGCGTCGCGACCGCCGTCACCCGCCCGTCGGGTGAGATTGTTCCGTGGAAGCCGTTGTCCGGGTTGCCCGGGCTGAACGCCCGGACCGTCTTGCCGGTCGTCGGGTTCACCACGATCACCGTGTTCTGGACGAACAGGGCCGCGCGGTCGCGGTTGGCCGCCGCGAACGAGACGATCGGGATGCCACTGTTCTGCGGGAGCGGGACCTTCGACACGACACGGCCGGTGTCGTCGGTGAACTGGACCTCGAGGTCCTCGCCGCTCGGCACGGTGACGGCGGCGCGCCGCGACGCGGCGTCCCACGCGGTGGGCAGCCCGTTGTCCTCGCCCGGCAGCGCGGCGACCTTACCCGGCGCGCCCGTGGCGAGGTCGAAGGTGTGGACCTTGTTCGTCTGGTCGAGAACGGTGACCGACTTGCCGTCGGCGGAGAGGCCGGGGTTCAGGAGCGGCGGCAGCCGGGCCACTTCCGGCCCCTTGCCGGTCTTCGGGTCCCAGACGCGGATTCCGCCGCTCGGGTCGATCGCCGCGGCCGTTCCCCCGCCGGGCGCCAGGGCGAACGGGGCGTGCAGGTTCATCTCCGGCGCCCGGAGGAGCTCTTTCTCCGTACCGGTGGCGGCGTCCAGCAACACGACGGACCCGTCGCCCAGAACGAGGGACAGCGTCTTGCCGTCGGGGCTGAACCGCGGCGCGAACCCGATCGTGTCCTCCGGCGACTTGAACCCCTCCACGGGCTCCTCGGAGTCGAGCGGGTACAGGTGGACCTGCTGTCCGGTGACGGCGATCTTTGTCACGTCCGGGGAGAACGCGTACTCGGGGAAGTCGAGTTCGGTGCGGTAGGTGCGGACCCGCTTGCCGGTGCGCAGGTCCCACAGCCAGACGCCGGTCTTCTGCCCGCTGCCGGCCAGCCACCGGCCGTCGGGCGAGTACACGAGCCGGTTCGGCGGCGGGACCGGCGCACCGGCCGGGGGCGGCCCGCCCGGAGGGACGAGGGCGAGCATGGCGCCGTTACCTTTGTTCGGCGGCGCACCGGGCAGGTTGAGCTCGCGGAGCGTTTTGCCGGACCGGGCGTCGACGAGCAGCACCCGGCCGTCGACGGCCAGCGCGAACGACCCGCCGTCCGGGTTCACCGCGATCGCGGTCGGGCCGGCCCCCTCGGGGATCGTCGTTTCGGGCAGGTCGCGGACCGTGTTGCCGGCCGGCAGCCACACGCGCACGCGGGTGTCGTCGATGATGAACACGGAGCCGTTCTTCGCCAGGCTGACGAGCTGGGCGGCGGTGTGCAGGCGCGCGACCTCCTTGCCGCCGACCGGGTCCCACATCTTGACGCTGTCGTCGCTCCCGGAGACGGTGCAGAGCGAATTGCCGTCGGGGGTGAAGCCGAGCCCCTGAATGTCGGTGCCGTGGCGGAGCCTCACGGTTCCGTACCGCGCGACGGCGCCGGAGGGCAGGGGGTCGCCGTGGCGGTCGAGCTTGGGCGCGCCGGGGAGGGTGAACACCGGGCGGATGGGGCGCGGGGTCGGACCGTTCGGCGTCGGAAGGGGGTCAACGGGCGCGGGGGGCGGTGCGGGGGGCCTCGGCTGGCGCGCCGCGAGGGGCACCGCGACGGGGCCGCCGCCGAGCGCGTTCGGGCGCAGGTTCATGGGCTGGACGAAGCCGGTGACCTCCCGGATCACGTCCGCGGTCTGGCCGAACCCGGCGGCCCCGGCCAGCAACACGAGCAGCCCGCAACTCGCCCCGCGGATCATGAGTTCCCCTCAGCGGTGGTCGGCGCCCGTGCGCCTCGGGGCGCACGGGGCATACCGGATCTCGTGGATCGGTTGCCGTGGTTTTATTGTGGTGCAGGCGTCCCGCCTGCATCGAGGTTGGTTGCAGGCGGGACGCCTGCACCACAATAAAAACCATTGATCCGCAAGATCCGGTATCAC
>JAFKJJ010000634.1 GCA_017306025.1 Planctomycetota bacterium | reverse complement strand
ACAGAAGAAAGATTGAATTTAAACTCTCTTCTGTCTGATCCGCGTCTTCTGTGTTCATCCGTGGCTCTTTTTCTGCGGCTCTTCTCGTGATCAAAAAGACAACCGCCGCCTTGGGGGAAGGCGGCGGCGGGGGGAGTGTGCCGTTGACAGGGGTACGGACGTGTTGTCTGAATTGTCCGGGAGAGGGGGGATCTCTCTCCCGCGGCCGCGGCCCTTGGGGGAAGGGTCATTGCGGCCTCCGTGGTCCTGCGGTGCCGGCCCGCGTCTTGGAGCAGCCGTGAAGCAGGCTTTGCTGCGACAGGCTGCGAGACCAAGTGGGGGTGGCGAGAGCCTTGGGGGAAGGATCGCCTGAGCGGCCCGGCACCGATCCGCGATTCGCTTGGGGGGTGCTCGTCGCGGACGGAAGAACTAAAAGCACCGATCGTGCCAATCGTCGCGGCCGTGCCGGTGTCGGAGATGCCGACGCGGGCGCAAGTCCAATCTCCGCAAGCCACTGAGAAATTCTTCGAGCCGCGTTACGATGGGAGATGTCGCGTGCCGGGGCGGCGCGGAAGGCCCGCGGTTTGTAAATCTTGCCCGGCGTTGTAAGACGGAACTCTGGTAAAACTGACAAAATTCGCCCCACTTTGACCCGCCCCGTGCGGAGAGCGTCATGCCGGCCGATCAACTGGTGCAGAACCTCGAATCCGCGCTCTCGAAGGTTCCGCTCATCGACCCGCACTCGCACATCGACCCGCTCGCCCCGGTGTCGAAGTCGCTCGACGACATTCTGGGCTACCACTACTACACCGAACTGGCCCACTCGGCCGGAATGAGCCAGGCGCTCCTGGCGCGAGACGCCGACCCGCGCGAGCGGGTCCGCGAGATCGTCAAGTTCATGGACCGCTACGACAACACCGCGCAGTACGCGTGGTTCGTGGACATTGCCCGCACGTTCCTCGGCCTCGACGAGAAGGCCACCCGGATCACCGCGGCCGACGCGGACAAGCTGTTCGACGCGGCTGAGAAGACGTTCGCCCAGCCCGACTGGGAACAACAGGTCTTCGCGAAGTCGCGGCTCGAAAAGATCTTTCTGACCAACGAGTTCGATGACCCGCTGAAGGGGTTCGACACGGCGAAGTACGTCCCGTGCCTGCGGACGGACGCGCTCGTCTTCCACCTGGACAAGCCGGAGACGCGCCGGCGGGTCGAGGCCGCGACGGGCGTCTACGTTCGCGATGCTGCGACGCTCCGCAAAGCACTCGCCACGATCTTCATGCACTTCACCCGCAACGGCGCGCGGGCGTGCGCGATCTCGCTGCCGCCGACGTTCCACCCGGCCAAGTTCGACGACGAGCACTTCTACGAGCAGATGCAGTTCCACGACTTCCACGACTTGGCCCCGGGCGTGTTCTGGATGATCGCGGAGTTCTGCCGCGACTTCAAGTTGCCGTTCGACCTGATGATCGGGGTGAACCGCCGCGTGTACGAGAGGGGCGTCTACCAGGGGCAGGACCTGTTCGACCAGCGCACGAGCCTGGTGCAATACAAGGAGCTGTTCAACGCGTTCCCGGACGTGACGTTCCCGATCTCGGTGCTCACCAGCGGGCAGAACCAGGAGCTGGCCGCGTTCTCGTGGATCTTCCCGAACGTGCTGCCGAACGGGCACTGGTGGTACTCGAACACGCCGCCGTTCATCAGAAAGGATCTGACCGAGCGGCTGACGTGCGTGCCGAAGACGAAGCTGATCGGCTACTACTCGGACGCGTACAAGCTGGAGTTCGTGAAGCCGAAGTACGGCATGTACCGGCGCATCCTCGCCGACGTGCTGGCCGACGAGTTCGTCCGGCCCGGCGTCCTGAGCGAGACCAACGCGGTGGCACTGGGCACCCGCCTCTTGCGCGACAACGTGCGGGAAGTGTTCAAGGTGTGACGCCGAACGCGCGGTCTTTTTCTGTGGCCGGCCCCCGTGAGACCGGAGCGATTCCACCCGCGTTGCACCGGCCTCGCGGGGGCCGGCTACAGAAAACAACGTGGGAAATGTCCCGACACGCCACCGGCCGCGCTCACGAAAAATTCATGTCTCTGATCTCTTCACCTCCCGTTTGAAAATATCAACGATCCTTCAACCCGTCTCGGCCTCACGTCACCGAGGTGAACCGTGATTCGTCATGC
>JAFKJJ010000103.1 GCA_017306025.1 Planctomycetota bacterium | reverse complement strand
GTGATGAACGATCCGACCGAGCGACTCGCGTACTACCGGGCGGTGATCGCCGCGGCCGAGTCGGACGTGCTGCCCGCGGTTCGCTCGTCGTGCTGTGGGTGTCCGGGGGCGCGCTGATGGTTCGTCAGTACCGTGCGCCGACCGCCGACGGCGCGGTGCTGGCCGAGCCGAGTTTCGACGCCCTACCGGCGCTGGTCGAGGCGAATCGTCGGTCACTCGACCGGACGGGCGTGACGGTGGGCGGGCTTCCGCTTCGCGAATTGCGGGCACGGGCGCGTCGCGAGGCACTGGAACTGGCGCGCGAGTACACCGAAGGCCCCGCCTTTCGGGCGGGGCCTTCGGCCGAAGGGCCGCTCCTGCTCGCGGGGCACCAGCCCGAGTTGTCCCATCCCGGCGTGTGGGTGAAGAACTTCGCGCTCAACGGCCTCGCCCGCAAACTCGACGGCACCCCGCTCAATCTCGTCGTCGACAACGACACGCTCAAGAGCACCGCGCTCCGCTTCCCCACGTTCCGCAGAGGCGATCCCGCGTCCGTGCGGCTCGAAAGCCTCACGTTCGATACGTTTAGTGGCGAAGTGCCCTACGAGGATCGCGGGACCGAGGACGCGGAGCGCGCCTGCGCGTTCGACTCGTTCGCGCGCCGCGCGGAACCCCTGTGGTCGAACTGGGGCTACGAGCCGCTCCTCCGGCGGGTCTGGCCGGACGCCGTTCATCACAAACCGACCGCGACAATCGGCGAGCGATTCGCCGTGATGCGCCGGGACCGCGAGCGCGCGTGGGGCTGCCACAACCTCGAACTGCCCGTCAGCCGACTGTCGCAGACCGACGCGTTCGGGCGGTTCGCTTCGCACGTTCTCGCGGACCTACCGCGGTTCCGCTCCGCCTACAACGCCGCGATCCGCGCGTACCGCGCGGCCAACGACGTCCGCAGCGCGAACCACCCCGCGCCCGAACTGGCCGACGGCGAAGCCCCGTTCTGGGTGCGCACCGCGAAGGGCCGACGCGGGCGGGCCACCGCGGCGAGCGACGTGAAGAGGCTCCGCCCCCGCGCGCTGACGCTCACGCTGTTCGCCCGTCTCTGCCTCGGCGACTTCTTCATTCACGGCATCGGCGGCGGGAAGTACGACGAGGTCACCGACGCGATCGTCCGCGACTACTTCGGCGTCGAGCCGCCCGCGTATCAGGTGCTCTCCGCGACGATCCACCTTCCGCTGCCGGCGTTCCCTTCCACCGCGGACGACCTGCGCCGCGCCGGGCGCCGGCTGCGCGACCTGCGATGGAACCCGCAGCACCGCCTCCCTCCGGAACGGCGCGACGCGGGCGTAAAGGCGCTCGTCGACACGCACGCGGCGCTGGCGGCGAACGAGCCGCCCTACGCGAACCACGCGGCCCGCCGGGAGCGGTTCCGCGCGCTCCAGCGCGTCAAGGAGCGGTTACGTGCGCTCGTCGCGGATCAGGTACCGGGCGCGGAAGCGGAGTTGCGCCGCGTGCGGAGTGAAGTGGGGGCGAACGCGATCCTCCGGCGCCGCGATTACGCGTGGGTGCTGTATCCGGAGGAGCCCCTGCGGGGGTTCTTGCAACGGTTCCTGTAGGGCGTTCAGCGCCCGACGGGAGGCCCGCCTCGTCAATCCTTGTCCTTCTTCCTCTGCACCCCGATCATCTGCTCGGTCGCGTTGAGGATCTCGGTGATCTTCTCGTCGGTGATGTCGTCCGGCTTCAGGTCCCACCGCTGGACCATCCGCAGCCGGTTGTAGATGATGACCGTGACCGGCGTGGCCTCGCCGATGCCGAACGCCCTGATCGACGGGGACGTCGTCGGGGCCAGCCCGAACGGCACGTTGTCCGCGTTCAGCGTGCCGGCGAAGGCGGTAATGTCCTGCGCGTAGACGTCCCGCTTCTCGTCGTCGGGGTACTCCTTGGCGGCCTCCACCTTCTCCTCGCTGCCGTCGGGGGCCTTCACCGAGACCACCTTCTCCCCGCCCTCGAGCTTCAGGAACATCGCGAACGTGCCGAGCTTGTCGGAGCGGTACTTCGGGATCAGCGAGTCGACACCCTTGATCAGCTTGCCCAGCCCCTTGTTCGCGTCCGCGTCCTTCGGGTCGGACCGCACGAAGATCGCGACCGTCGGCGCCAGCCCGTACTCGCAAACCAGGCAGTGGAGCTTGTCGGTGCGGTTGCGAGGGTCGCGCGACTCGCTCCCGTCGGGGTTCTTCACCGGCTGCTTGAACCGGTTGTCCACCACCAGTTGCGCCCGGAACGTGGACGGCACCACGTTGGCGACGGTGGTGCCGCGGGCGACGGCCGCCGCGGCCGCGATCGCGTCGGCGGCCGGCGAAGGCGCCGGGGGGGCGTCTTGCGCCGGGGCGGCCAGTTTCACAACGACCAGCACCCCCAACACCGCGACCGCGTGCCGGATCGTCATAACCGCTCCTCCCGGAAGGTCCGCATTCCGCTATCCTTAAAGGTGACGGCGCCGCGCGCCCGCGTCAAGACGGCGGGCGGGTAAACCCTTGCCCCCTGGTACCCGCGTCCGGTAGGATCGGCAAGTTGGAACCGTCATCACGTCGGTCGGGTCCGGCGCGCCCGCACGGGGCGCGCCGCGGGATTTCATCTGTCGCCGCCGGAGCTGGTGCCCGCATGGCTGTCGAACTTCGCTGCCCGGACTGCCGGGCCAAACTGCGCCTGAAGGTCGCCCCGGACCCCGGCACCGAGGTCGAGTGTCCCAAGTGCGGCACCGTCTTCCCCGCGCCTGAGCCGGAGCCCGAACCGGAGGAAGAGGCGCCGAAGGAAAAGGCCGAGAAGAAGGAGAAGGCAGGGAAACAGACCAAGACGAAAAAGGCCCCGGCCGCGCCGGGCGGGCCGAAGAAGCGCAAGGCCAAGAAGCGCGAGACCAGCAAGACCGCCCTGTTCGCGGTCATCGGCACCGGCGTGTTCATGCTCCTGAGCGTCGCCGGGGTGCTCATCTGGTTCTTCTCGCGGACGTCCAAGTCCGTCGAAATGATGTACTACGTGCCCGAGGACGCCAACTCGGCGGTGGGGATGAACATCGGGCACGCACAGAAGTACCCGGAGTTCTACAAGTCGGTCGGGCAGATGCACGCCGGCAGCGACTACAAGACCGCCGGCGACGCCGTCGCCAAGGCGGCCGGTCTGGCCGACATGGACGCGCTGGCGGACTACGTGGTCAAGGCCGGTTCGGGCAGCGGGTCGGCGATCGTGTTTCACACGAAGGCCGTGTTCGACGGCGACGCGCTGGCGAAGCTGTCCGGCGCCGAGAAGAAGACACTCGACGGCAAGACGTACTACCTCGCCCCCGGTCTCGCCGGCGGGGGCGAGCGACAGCGGGTGTTCGCGCCGACCAACCGGCTGGTCGTCGTCTCCCCGGAGAGCACGAAGGAGGGAACCTTCAAGAAGATGCTCAACGGCCACGCGGACAGCAGGGACAAGACGCTCGGCGTGCGGCTGGGCGACCTCGGCAAGCGGGTCACCCGCGGCACGTTCTGGGTGGTGGCGATCGACCCCGACGCGAAGGGCTCGGGCGGCGCGTCCGACGCGAAGGGGGGCGCCGGCGGGACGCCCGACGCGAAGGCTGATGACCCCAAGGCGCAACTGGCGCGCACGATCACCGAGACGATCACCGGCGCACGCGGGTACGGCATCAAGGCCAGCCTCGGCAGCCGCGAGGTGCGGTTCGAGATCGTCGTCTGGTACAAGGACTCCGAGAAGTCGGCGAACGTCGCGCGAAAGTGGAAGGAAAGCGAACTGGGCAAGGGCGACGAGGGCACCCCGCCCAAGTGGTTCAAAGAGGAGACGCAGAGCATGGGCGACCGGAAGGTCGCCGCCCAGTTGCTCTCCAACGTCGGCTTCGGCGCCTCCGGCGAACTGTTCTACGCCCGCACCGCGGTCGACACGATCGACTTCCAACAGTCGGCGGGCAACGCGCTGGGGAAGGTGACCGGCCAGAAGTCGCAGAACGCGGGCGGTGGCACGGGTCCGGGCGCGATGCCCGGTGCCCCGGCGGGTGGCGGCCCGGGCGCTCCGGGTAAGACGCCGCGCCGACGGCGGTTCGGACCGGTTCGGTCGTGCCGCTGAACGCCGCGACCGCCGGACCGCTCGCCCCTCCGTGGGGCGCCCTTTCCCCAGCCGGGGCGGTCGCGAGACCGCCCCGGCCGCTCCCAGTAAATTCAAATTTCGCAGCACGAAACTCGAACGAGACGGGCGGGGCACGCCGGCGCCCGCGGCACGCCCCCTCTACCGAATATCGCGCAACGAATCGTCGCCCGGAGGGGCTCATGTTTCGGGTGACCAAAGAGATCCACTTCTGTTACGGGCACCGGCTGTTGAACTACGCCGGCAAGTGCCGGCACCTGCACGGGCACAACGGGAAGGCGGTCGTCACCCTCGAAGCCGCCTCGCTGGACGCGCTGGGAATGGTGGTGGACTTCTCCGCGATCAAGCGCGAGATCGGGAAGTGGATCGACGACGCGCTGGACCACCGGTTGCTGCTGCACCGGGACGACCCGATCATCCCGGAACTGGTGCGGCAGGGCGAGCCGTTCGTGGCGCTGAACGCGAACCCGACGGCGGAGAACATCGCGCGGCTGATCTACGAGCGGGCCGCCGCCGGCGGGATGCCGGTGGCGGAGGTGACCCTGTGGGAGACGGAGAACTCGTTCGCGACGTACCGCCCGACGCCCGGCGCGCCCGACGAGCCGCTGGTCGCGCGCGAGTCCGCGGGGCGCTGACGGTTCCGCTCGCCCGCGATTTTGGGAACTAAAGCCGCTCCACCTCGCTCGGAGTTTGTGGCGGGCACGTTCGATCCGCAAACGTCGCGGAGGTGTAGGATGGACTTCTTCGAGATGGTGTGGCGGTCGCCGGGTTGGATCTTCGGCCCGCTGATGATGCTGGCCGGTGTGGTCGCGGTCGTGATGTGTGCGCGGGCGACGCTCCGGTCCGACCGCGTACCCGCCCGGCGCGCGCTGGCGTGGGCGCTGGTGCCGCCGGTGCTCGGCGCGCTCGGGGCGGTCTTCGGCGCCGTCGTGTGGGCGCTCTCCGGTCCGGCCGCCGACCCGGCACGGGCGCGGATGGCGCTGGTCTGCACGGTCGCGTTCGGGCTGTTCGTCGCGGCCGTGCCCTTCCTGTGGGCGCTCGTTCTCCTTCAGCGCCGCCCGGCCGCGCTCGCGTGATGCGTTTGGTGGCTTTGTCGTGGGGCAGGCCGCCCGGCCTGCCGAAGCTCAGAGGCAGGCCGGGCGGCCTGCCCCACGACAAAGCGCCATCCCGCCCGCACTCACCGGGCCGCCCGCCGGTCGCGCCACCGTTGGCACAGATCGCGGGCGGCGCCCGGCCACGACGGGAAGCGGAACGCGAAACCGGCGTCGAGCAACCGACCGGGCACGACGCGGCGGCTCTTCAGCACCAGTTCCGACTCGGTCCGCATCGCCCACGCGCCGAGGCCCACCATCCACCCCGCCGCGGGCAGCCCGAACCGCACGCCCCACGCCGCGCGTAACGCGCGCATGAACTCTGCGTTCGGCAGCGGTTCCGGCGCACACACGTTGACCGGCCCGCTCAGTTCGTCGTGCCCGATCAGGAACTCGACCGCGGCGATGAAGTCGGCCTCGTGAACCCACGAAACGAACTGCGTGCCGGCCCCGGCGCGCCCGCCGAGCCCCCGGCGCACCAGCCCGAGCAGCACGTCGAACACGCCGCCGCGATCGGGGCTCATCGTCATCGCGGAGCGCAAAGCGACCTTTCGCGTGCGCGGGGTGTCGGCCGCACCGAGCGCGTCCTCCCACGCGGCCGCGACCGCGATGCCGAACCGCCACGTCTCGGGTGCGTCCGGCTCGTTCCCGCCGAGGACGCCGGTCCGCTCGTCGTTCGGCGCGTCGAAGCGGTGCGCGTAGATGGTCGCGGTGCTCGATTGCAGCCACAGCCGCGGCGGCCGGGCGCACGCCCCGATCGCTTCGCCCACGATCTGCGTCGATCGCACGCGCGATTCGAGGATCTCACGGCGGTTGGCGCGGGTGTAGCGACAGTTCACGCTGCGCCCCGCGAGGTTGATGACCACGTCCGCGCCGTCGAACTCGTTTGCCCACGCCCCACGGGTCCGCGCGAACCCCTCCGGCTTCGCCGAGGGAACCTCCCACGGCACGACCCGCCACACCATCTGCGCGGTCGGTGAGCGGCTCAGCACGACGACTTCGTGCCCGGCCGCGTGGAAGTGCCGGGCCAGGATCGTTCCGATCTGCCCCGAACCGCCGGGGATGACGATCTTCATGGCGTGAACCTCGCGGAAGCGGCCCCGAGAAACCAACCGCGGTCCGCGCCGCGGGTTCACGCGCGAATCGGCCCGGCCGCGTACAATGCCGGCGGCTTCCTCTCGCCGGAGTCGCCTCAATGAAGCTCGCACTCGCCTACATTCAGGCCCGGAACGGTATCCCGGCCGCGGACCCGTTCTTCCGCGCGTGGGACGGGTTCCGCAAGCGCGGCGTGCGGTGCGAACTCTTCGAGCCGAAGCAACTCGAACAGGGAACGCTGCCGCTGTCGCGCGACACGCTGGTCGCGGGCGGCGTGCCGGTGGTCGAGGCGGCCCTGACGGCGCTCGGCATCCCCGTACCGGTTGCGGATAACCTGCCCGCGTGTCTGGCGAAGTACCGCGGGCGCCGGGTGTGGCCCTCGACGTGGGGCGCGCTGCGGTCCGAGTACGCGAAGAAGTCCGTGAGCGAGCCGCTCTGGGTCAAGCCGCTGCGCAAGAACAAGGGTTTCCCCTCGGTCGCGGTGTACGACGTCGACGACCTGCCCGACCCGAACCGACTGCCCGACGCGAGCGAGGTGCTGGTCGCGGAGTACGTGACGTTCGTATCGGAGTGGCGGTGCTTCGTGCGGAACGGGCAGGTGCTCGACCTGTGCCGCTACCAGGGCGACGTGTTCCGCTACCCCGACCCGCGCGTAATCAAGGCCGCGCTCGCGGACCACGCCCCGATCGCCCCGGCCGGTTACGGCATCGACTTCGGCGTGCTGACCGACGGCCGCACGGTGCTCGTGGAGGTGAACGAGGGCTATTCGCTGAACCCGTACGGGTTAGAGTCGATGGAGTATTCCGAACTGCTGGAAGCGCGCTGGGCACAGCTCGCGGGGCTGTGACGATAGAACGGTTTGCGTCCGCGCCGCCGGACCGGTCATACCGAATCTCGTGGATGAGTTACGGCCCTAACGACGCAGAGGAGGCCGAGCACGGCCCGATTCCACGCGCTCGCCCATTTGACGTCCGTCGAGATTGAACGTCGCTACCCGAGCCGCCCGAAGCCCCGTGAGAAGCCCCACCACCGGGCCGGCGCCGTTCTCCGCTCGGCGGGCGCTTCAGCCGTCCGCCGCTTCGCCTTCCGCGTTCGCGACTTCCAGTACCGGCTCGAACGGTTCGGACAGTAGCACGCTCGACCGCAGTCCGGTCGCGTCGGTCGTCACCGCGACCGTCTGCCCGTCCGCGCTCACCAGATGCACCGCGGAACGCCGGTCGAGCGGCAGCGACGCCTCGTGGCGCAGCCGGCCGCCGCCGTCGCCCTTCAGGTTCGCCGGCCGGGCGGCCCGGCGCGCGAACCACACCACGCCGCCACACATGGCGAGCAGGCCCGCGGTCAGCGCCGCGAGCCGCAACACCAGCCCGGCCGCGTCCGGCGGCTCCGGCGCCGCGGACGGCGCGTAATCCAACCCGGTCGGGTTCGCGGACGCCGACCGGGCGAACACGAGCGCGAGCACGAGCGCGAGGGGGGCACGTCTCACAGGTCCGCCTTCCCGCCGCGGGGCGGGAGCAGGTTCTTGATCCGGATCGCGAAGTGGTCGTTGACCACGATCACCTCGCCGGTCGCGAACGGCACGCCGCGAACGGTCAGTTCCACCGGCGTACTGATCGTTTCTTCCAGTTCGACCACCGCGCCCGGCCCCAGCCGCAGGATCGCGGCGATCGGCAGCGTGACGTGGCCCAGGCGCGCGGTAATGGTGATGGGCACGTCGCGGAGCGAGTCGAGCGGCGTTCCGCCCGTGGCGCCCGAGGTCGGGTCGAGCGCGGGGAACTCGGGCCGACGCGCCTCGACCGGCGGTAAATCGGTGGGCGGCGGGGCCGCTTCGGGGGGTACGGTGTCGGGCATCGGAGCGTCTCACAAAGCGCGGAGCGCGGCATGCGGAGCGTGGAGTTCAAGATAAACAAATTGGGCGGAGTGCGGCGCCTTCTTCTTTTCGTTCCGCGTCCCGCGCTCCGCACCCCGCACTTGATTCAGCCCTCGTCGGCCGGCGCGTCGATCACGACCGCCGCCCGCTCGCCGACCACGCCCGGCCACACGCGGAACTTCCGCGCCCCGGCCAGGAGCCCGTCGAGCGGCTGGTCCACCTTCTGCCGCAGCACGACCACGTCGCCCGTCCGCAGCGTGCTCAGTTCGTACATGGTCAGGTCCGCGGTGCCGAGCAGGACCGTCAGTTCGACGGCCATCTCGCGCACCAGCGCCTCGATGTGCGCCGAGGGGGCCGGCGGCGGGGGCGGCTCCGGGCGCACGTCCGCGGCGGCCAGTTGTGCCCCCAGGCCGTCGCGCGACACGATCAGGTAAACCGGGTGCTCGCCGAACGGCGTGGTCGTGTCGAGCGTCGCGAACAGGACCAGATCGGCGCTACCGCCCGTCCACGCCAGCCGCGGCACGGCGAGCCCGCCGGGCGTCATCCGCAGCGGCTTCGGGGTGGGCCACGCCTTCTCGACGGGGTCGAGGAACAGCTCCCGCACGAGGTAGCTGACCAGTGAGGCTTCCAGTTCGGTCGGGTCGCGGTCGGCGGGGAGGGCGGCCGGCGTCTCGCCGACCAGTCCGGCCAGTAGCGCGAGCAGGAACGGGCGGCGGAAAATGAGAAGGGCGGTCCCCTCTTCGCCCTCGATGGTCAGCGGGATCGCGTACGCGTCGTCGGGCAGCGCCGCCAGCCCGGCCGCGGCCCCGACCACCTCGACGTTGCCCACGGCCAGCGCGGTGGCGTAGGGGAGCAACCGGGACCAGGGGTCCGCGGCCCGCCGACAGGCGGAGGTCAGCCACCGATTCGCCTGCCGGCCGAGTTCGCCCGGCGGCGGCTTCCGAAAGTCGAACGCGACCGGCGTCATTGAACGACGTATTCCTCGAACAATACGGACTTGATGTGGCTGCCCCCGTCGGGGTACAGCACGTCCTCCATCCGCTCCAGCAGCTCGCGCTGCATCCGGGTGACCCCGCTCGACCCGCTCACGTCCTTGACCGACTTACCGGCCAGGTGCGTGATCATCGCGCTCTTGATCGCGGCCTTCTTCTTGGTCACCAGGTCGGTGACCTCCTTCTCGGAATCGGCCTCGACCAGCACGGACACCTTCACCCGAAGATACCGTGCGAGGCGGTCTTCGGACAAGTTCACCGTGATCTCGCCGAACGGGACGATGGCGGTCTTCGACTCTTTTTTCTCTTTCCCCTTGTCCTCCTTGGACTTGGCGAACAGCGCCGGGACGTTGACGAACATCGGGAACGCGGCCCCGGCGCCCGCAAAAACCACGCACACGAGCAGGATCAGGAGCTTCTTGCCCTTCTTGGGGGCCTGGGCCGGGGCGGTGGGCGTGGACATGGTGTCGGTTCCGTGATGTTGCAGGTGTTGAGACGGGGCGGGCGGCTCTTCTCGTCGGCCAACGAGCCGGCGAGCAGAAGGCCGCTCCCCACCTCAAACCCTACGTCACTTTCCCGACCGGCGCGACCCGCACCTACGGCCCGCAGTTGGATTGGCTCCCCGCCGCGGCCCCGGCTGCGGCCGCGGCAGAAGAATTCGATTTCGGCGAAACGACGCCGGGCACCGGTTTGCCCTGGAGGGCCCGGATCGCCTCGAAACACACCCACCGCTGGATCAGCGCCGGCGAGAGCAGCGCGATGTCGCCGGCGAACGTGTCGTCGTCGGCAACGGGAATCCGGTTGTTCCGCAGGAACGCGGGGCGCGGGTGAACGGACTGGCGGTAGTAGATGTAGCTCCGCTCGGCGACCGCGGCGTCGGTGGTGTCCCACAGCCCGTCCACCGAGGCCACCACCTTCGCCTCCTGGGGGCCGATCGCCTGGAGGATCAGCCCCAGCCGGGGCCGCGGGTACGGCGAGTAGTGCGTCACGATCCCGTGAACGACGACGTCGGCGCCGGTCAACTGGGCGAGGACCAGCATCGCGGCCTCGTCGAACCGGCCGTTGCGGTGGATCTGCGCGGCCAGCACCGCCCGGTCGTCGGGGGCGGCCGAGATGACCTCCCACCTGCCCTCGCGCTGAAGTTGCGACGTGAACGCGGCCCGCACCTCGTCGCCGGCCCGGGTGTACGGCGACTCGTTCAGGAACGGCAGCACGAGCACGCGGTTGACCTGCGACCACTGCCACCCGTCGAGGTGGTACTGGCTGAAGGTCGGCGGCTGGGGGTGGAGCTTGGGGAACCGGCCCTTCGGGAGGATGCCGCAGCCGGCCGCCAGCGTGACGAACGCGACGAACGCGAGCCGCCTCATGGCTTCTTCTCCGGCGGGAGCAGCCGGCCCAGCGCCTCGATTACCGCCCTCAGGAAGATGATGTCCTCTTCTTCCAACTGCTTGATCTTCCCCTGCAGCGCGGCAACCTGAGTTTGGAGGGCGGCGCGGGTCTTGGCCGCGTCGGCGATCACCGCGTCGACCTCGCGCTTGGCCTCGTCGAGCGCCTGCTCGCGGCTCAGCCCGGCGGTTTCAAGTTCCTTGATCCGCGCGGAGAGGGTGCGGTTCTCCGCCATGAGCCGTTCCAGGTGGAAGGTGAGCTCGACCACCCGGTCGGTGGGCACCTCGTAAGGCGTGAGAGCCAGTCGGCCGCCGGCCGCGGTCGGGACGGTGCGGACGTGTGGGTCGATTTTCGGGGGCATTTGCGGCGCGCCGGGCACGCCCGCGGTCGGCGCCGGCACGGGCGGCTGATAATCGGCCGCGTTCGGCCAGCCCGACGGGGGCGCGGGCACCGGGGGCGGCCCGGGCGCGGGCAGCGGTCGGGGCTGCGCGAGAGCGCCGGGCGGCGCGGCCGGGGGCAGTTGGGCGTCGGGGACGACCGGCTGTCCCCCGCCCGCCGCGACGATCGTTCCGCCGGGGATGCTCTCCGCGGGGGACCCCGCGCCGGGGTTCGTGTTAGAGGCCCCGGAACCACCGGACCCGAACGATCCCAGCGTGGAGGGGTCGAGCCGGGTTCCGCGCAACGGCGCGCACCCGGTCGCGAGTGCGGCGACGAGCAAGAAGAGGTTCAGTCGCTGTAACGTCCGCGCGTTCACCGCCCCTCCCTGGGCTCGGAACTGTGGTCCGGTCGCGGGGCGACCGGGAACGAGCGTCCGGTCCCCTTGCGACCGGGCCGAGACGAAATCAGTACTCGCAGCGGATGCAGATCCGCTCGCCGCAGGTGCAAACCACCTGGATCATGCGGATCGCGTCGTTCTCGTGGAACACCTGGATCTTGGGCTCCGGCGCGCCGACCGGGCGCGCCGGCCCGATCCGCACCGCCTCGCCCGACACGCGCACGCGCGCGGCGGGAACGACCAAACCGCCGGCCGCCGACGGACCCTCGTCCATGCCTCGACTCCTCAACGTTTCGCCGATCTATACCGCCTTACCCGAACGTGTCAACACGCGGTGCCCGCGGCCTCACGCCACGACGACGGAACGGTGCTGAACGCGGAGCAGCTCGCCCAGCTCGAAGAGCGCCTTGCTCAAGAGCCGCGAGACCCGCGACACCGACAGGTTCATCACCGCGGCGATCTCCTTCAGCCGCATGTCCTGCTGGTAGTACATCGTCACCGCGACGCGCTCCTTCTGCGGGAGCTGCTCGATCGCGGCCGCGAGCTGCTGCGCCTGCTCGGCCCGCTCGACCTCCTCCTCGGGCGGCTCGGCGGCCGCGGCCGGCTCCAGCGCGTTGGGCTCGGCGGTCTGCTCCCACGACGTCGTCTTGGCGAACCGCTCGGCCGCGAGCGTGTCGGCGACCTCGTCCTCGGTCAGCCCGGTGGCCACGACCAGCGCCTCCACCGTGATCGGGTGCGGGAGCGTGCGGTACGCCTTGCGCACCAGCGCCACGCGGCCCAGCACGTGCTGCGGCAGCGGGCTGTTGCGCCGCAGCTCGTCCACGATCGCGCCGCGGATGCGGAGGTACGCGAACGTCTTGAACTGGGCGTTGCGGGTCGGGTCGTACTTGGAAGCGGCCTCGACCAGCCCGAGCACCCCGGCCGACTCCAGGTTCTCGGCGTCGGCGCTGGCGGGCAGGTCGCCAAGCAGCCGGCCGATGACGTGCTTCACCAGCGGCAGGTGGCCCAGGATGAGGTCGTCGCGCCGCTGTTGCTCGACGGTTCGCTGGTACGCTCGCAGGGTTCCGCTCGGTCCGCTCATGATGTCAACTCGGGCGAGTCAAGGGGATCGTCTTCCGTGGCCTTGATTCCGGTCACGGGCGACCGGAGCACGTCAGCCGGCGCGGGGCGCCTCGAACAGCGACGCGACCGCGGACGGCCCGCCGCCGACCAGTTCCTCCGGCCGGATCACCGCGACCGGCTCCATCAGGAGGTCGGTCGGGATCTCCTGGTAGGAGATCACCACCAGGTCCGACAGCGCGCGGGCCAGCGAGTGCCGCACGGCCCGCCGCAGGCTCGCGTCGCACAACAGCGCGACCTCGTACCCGCGGGCGCCGGCCTTCCGCAGTTCGTCCATCAGTCGCAGCGTGAGCTGCTCCAACCGCGACGGGTCAATGACCAATTGCGAACCCTGTGCCGATCGGCGCAATTCGACCTCCAAACGCGGGTCGAGCACGATCGCCCGGATGCGCCCGGTCGCGTCGCGAAAGCGGTCTACAACGGATCGGCCGATGTCCACGCGCACGCGCTCCGCGAGTTCCGCGGGGTCTTTGACGGTCGGGGCGTGTGTCGCGAGGCTCTCCAGGATGCGCGGCAGGTTCGAAATTGGCACACGTTCGTCCAGGAGCAGTGTCAGAACGCGGTGCAGTGTGCCCATCGACACCACGGCCGGGATGACCTCTTCCACGACGGCCGGCGACGTCTCGCGGACCTTGTCCACCATCGCCTTGAGGTCCTCGCGGCTGAGCAGCTCGCCCGCGTGGCGCCGGACCACTTCACCCAGATGCGTGATAACCACGTTGGGAGCGTCCACAACCGTGTAACCCGCGGCCTCGGCACGGTTTCGGTCGGCGTCGGTGATCCACCGGGCGGGCAGCCCGAACGCGGGCTCCTTCGTGACTTCGCCCGCGAGCGGGATCTTCGCGGCGCCGCCCGGGTCGATCGCGAGCCACAAATCGGGCCGCACCTCGCCGCGGGCCACCTCGCGGCCCCCGATGAGGACGCGGTACACCGGCGGGTCGAGCTGGATGTTGTCGCGGACGCGCACGGCCGGGACCCACAGCCCGCTCTGCCGGGCGAGGTCGCGTCTCAGTCCGCCGATACGGTCGAGCAGGCCCGGCCCGCGCCGCGCGGACACGAGCGGGATCAGCGCCGCGCCGATCTCCAGGCTGATGCGGTCGGCCTGAAGGAAGTCTTCGAGGTACCCTTCGACCGGCGATTTCGGAGCGGGGGCCGCGGCCCCCGCCGCGGCCGCGGCGGCTTCGGCCGGGCCGGCCGGCTTCTCCGCCGGCCGCGCGGCCAGC
>JAFKJJ010000102.1 GCA_017306025.1 Planctomycetota bacterium | reverse complement strand
TGCGCCCGCGGAATCCCCTCCCGTTCGCTGAGCCAGTTGCAGTACGCCGCCGCGTCGTACCACGTCACCGAACCCGCCGGGCAGGTCGGCTCCGGGTGGTATCCGGTTATCCACGGGTGATCGGGGCGGAACCGGAGGAACTGTTGAATGGTGACCTCCTTCGTCGCGACGGCGAACGCGCGGGGGATGCGCATTCGGTGTGTCGGCTCCTCCCACGGCGTCCGATCCGTTTCCGTCGGCGGGGAACCCGCCGAGAACTCGACCGGCCCGCGCACCACCGCGTACGTCTGCCCCTCCCCATTCACGTACCAGTCCTTCCCGCGAGCGGCCGCCGGGAGCGGCGCCCCGTCGATCGGGACCGCGGCCGCGGTCCGCGCCGCAGCGGCCAGATCCGTGTCGGCGGCCGCCAGCTCCTTACCGGCACCCCATTTCTGACGCAACAGCCAGTCGATCGCGCCGTGTAAACCCGGATCGGGGTGGTCCCGGTACAGCGTCAGTAACCGGTCGGTCAGGGCACTTCGCTCCGCGGCCGGTATCACCTCCAACGGAAAGTCCCCAAGCGCCACCAGCAGCGCCCGCCGCGCCGACACGTCCCGCTCGGCCTCGAACCGGCGCACCAGCGCCAGCGGATCGGCCCCGACCGCCGCCAGCCGGGCCAGCAGGTGGCTCCGGGCCGTCGGGTCGCCGTCGTCCGGGAACGCGAACAGCGGCCACACCGCGTCGGCCGCGCCGAGCGCCACCAGCACCGCCGCGGCACGGCCGCGCCGCGCGCCGCGCTCGGCCAAAACCGGATCGGGGTCGAGCCACGCCGCGAACGCCGCGGCGCCGCCGAGTGCCGCCAGCGGCGGCCCCAGACCGCTCGCGGACCACCACGGGGGAACGGGGCGGTTCGCCAACTCCGCCTTGAGCGCGGGAACGACGGCCGCCCGGTTCGCGTCCAGCGCCGGGGCGAACTCCTTGTAGTGCCGCGCGTCCGCGACGATCGCCAGCTCCACCAGGTCCGCGGGCCGATCGCTCGTGTATCGGGCCAGGAGGCTGGCGGTCAGGTCGTACTCGCCCACCGCCGCGACCAGTTCGGAGGCGCCCAACTGGCCGGACCCGATCCGGCGCCGTGCTTCGGGGTATCTCCCGAGCAGCGCCGGCACCAGCGCCCCGCGCACCGGCTCCAGCGCCAGAACCCAGACGGCCGCCTGGAACGGGTTCTCCCGGACGACGAGTTCCACCACGAGCGCCGCCACCTGCGGCCAGCGCGGGTCGTCCGGCGCCAGCCCCGCGAGCGCGCACGCCGCACGCACCCGGTGGCCGGCGCCCCCGTACTTGTCGGTCTTGAGGGCCGCGGGTTCGGCCCCTCCGACCGTCCGGGCGCGCCCGACGTCCTCGTCGGGCGCGTTCGAGGTGAGCGCGGCCCACAACCCGGGGCCGACGAGCGCGAGGTGCGGCTTCAGGAACTGTCGGAGCGTGATCAGCTCCTCCGGCCGGCACGCGAGCACGTAGTCGGCCAGTTCCGCCGCCCGGTGCGGCTCTTCCTCCAGCAGCGCGAGCCGCGCGTGCAACCCGGGCTTGGTGGTCACCGGTTGCGCCGCCAGTTCGCGCAACCGGTCCCCGGTGCGGTCGCGGTACTCGGCCAGGGCGGTCACCAGCTGCGGCACGCCCGCGGTGTCGGCCGCCGCCAGCGCCTGCACCAGCGCGTCGGCCCGCCTCCGGTCGGCCTCGCGCCGGTCGCTGTCGCGCTGCTTCTGCACGACGTTCGCGGCGATCCCGCTCCCGATCGCCACCAGCGCGACGACCCCGGCCAGCACCAGTTGCACGAGCCGCCGCTTGCGCTGCTCGGCGCCCTTCGCGCGCTCCGCGTCGGCCCGCGCCTCGGCCTCGCGCCGGGTGTTCAGCTCTTCGGCCGCCCGGGCCTCGGCGGCCGCCCGGGTCCGCTCGGCCTGCTGCAACCGGGCGTCGACCCCCTCCCGGTACCCGGCGACCGCGCGGGCCACGTCCTCCCCGCTCGCCGGACGGTTCTCGGCCCGCGCCGCCAGACACCGCTTCGCCAGAGACACCAGCTCGCCGTCCGCGCCGCACGCGTCCAACGCGGCCATGATGTCGGCCAGCTCGGCGCCCGCGGCGCGGACGATCGTGTCCAGCACGCTGTTCCCGACGAACGGGGGCTTGCCCGTGAGCATGACCGCCAGGATGCCGCCCAGCGCGAACACGTCGGCCCGGGCGTCGACCGGTTCGCCCCGGGCCTGCTCCGGGGCCATGTACGCCGGCGTCCCCTTCACCTGCCCCGCCACCGTCGCGGCCACGTCGGCCGCCGGCGCCCCGTCCCCGGCCGGTTCGGCCGCCTCCGGCTCGGTTCCGCCGATCGACTTGGCGAGCCCCCAGTCCATCACCTGCACTTCTCCGAACGCCCCGACCATGACGTTCGAGGGCTTCAGATCCCGGTGGACGATGCCCTGCGCGTGCGCGTACCCGACCGCCTGACACAGTTGTTCGAACACCACCACGAACCGCCCCCGGTCGGCGCCCGCACGGGCGCGGGCGCGGAGCAGCTTGTCGAGTGTGTCTCCTTTGACGAGCTTCATCGCCAGGAACGGGCGCCCGTCTGCCAACGTCCCCAGCGCGTGGGCGGGGGGAATGCCGGGGTGCGGGAGCCGGGCGGTGATACGCGACTCGCGCACGAACACGGCCCCGCTCATGCTCGGGAGCATCACCTTGATCGCCACCTCGCGGTCGAGCGTCACGTCCCGGGCCGCGTACACGACACCCATTCCGCCGCGGGCGATCTCGCGCGTGAGCTCGTACCCCGGAACTTCCGGTACCGCACCGGGTTGGGCTCGGGCGTCTCGTTCTTGGGGGCGCACCTGCGTCTGCTCGTCGGCGTGCGCCGCGTCCGACTTTTGAGGCGCAAAGAGGGTCGAGTCGTCGGGCTGGGGGAAGGGCATGGGCGCTCCGCACATTTGTGGCCGACGGTGATGATAAGGCGTGGGCGCGCGGGATGAAGGCCGAATCCCCTTGATTCGGCCGGGGCGGTAGCACGAGTTAGACCGGGCGGCTCCTGTTGCTGCACTTCGGGCGCAGTCGTAAGGCCCTTCGGTACGATCGGGTATTCTGTGCTGATGTCGTGTCGGTCTTACTTGCCGGGCCGATTGTCGAAGTAAGTTTGTGCCGGTTCGGCAGTTCCGCTCCGACCGTTCGGTGGTCGCCGAGAATTTTGCGAGAATTTTGACCCAGATTTCGCCGGGCGACCATTTTATACGACGAGTTGTTGCCGGCCCGAGCGGTCGCTCGGGACCGAAGCCGAGACCCCGACCATGACGGTTGATCGCCCCGCCGCCGAGACGGACGAGTTGTCCGACCGTGAACTGCTCCGGCGGTTCCGGGCCGGGCACGACGAGACCGCGTTCGCCGCGATCATCCGGCGGCACGGGTCGATGGTTCTGCGCGTCTGTCAGCGGGTGCTGGACCGCCGCGAGGACGCGGAGGACGCGTTCCAGGCGACGTTTCTCGTTCTGGCGAAGAAGGCCGCGTCGGTCGCGTGGCGCGACTCGATCGGAACCTGGCTGCACGCCGCCGCGCACCGGCTGGCGCGTGAGGTCCGCCGGAGCGGCGCCCGCCGGCAGGTGCGCGAGACGCGCCGGGCGGTCCCGGCGCAGGGCGAGGGCGACGCGCTCGCCGAGGTGACGAGTCGCGAACTGCTGACGATACTCGACGAGGAACTCGCGGGCCTGCCCGAAGAATACCGCGGCCCCCTGTTGTGCTGCATGGAGGGGATGAGCGGGGACGAGGCGGCGGGGCACCTCGGTTGCTCCCCGAGCACGCTGAAGCGCCGGCTCCGCCACGCCCGCGAGTTGCTCCAGGCGCGGCTCGCGGGCCGCGGGATCGCGCTGTCGGCGGCGGCGGTGCTCGCGTTACTCGCCGCGAGCGCGGCCGCCGCGGGACCGGCACCCGCACTCGCCGAGGCGACCGTTCGGGCGGCCGTTTTGTTTCACACGGGCGCGCCCCTCGCCCCCGGGCTGGTGTCCGGAAACGCGGTGGCGCTAACCCGGCACATCCTGCCGGCGGTGTCGATGAAGGTCAAGACCGCGGCGGGGTTGCTCGCCTTGGGCGGGTTAGTTGTGTGCGCCCTCGTGGGTCGCGGTCCCGGCGACGCAAGAAACGGGCAAGCTGCCCCTCCGATGACGGCTCCGGTCGCGGTACGGGGTGAGGCCCTGGGACCGCCCGCGCCGGCCGTACCGGTGATGCGCGGGGTGCCCGTGACGGTAGAGACCACGCTCCGCACACGGGGCGAGTGGATTCGACAGTTCGCGTTCGACGGCAACCCGAACACGTTCTTCGCGTCCGTGGACCGGCCGGGGGCAGAGGACCACTTCACTCTCGTGTTCGACCGCGCCGTGGCGGTGACGGCCGTCGAGGTGCGGACCGGAACGCCCAACGGGTTCGAGGGCCTGGCGTCCGGGCGGCTGGAGGTGTCGGAGGACGGCAAGACGTTCGAGCCGCTCGCCGGGTTCGACCGCGGGGCGGCCCGCGGCGACGCGGGCGGGCGCCGGCTGTTCGCCGTGCGGGTCCGGCCGGGCGCGCAGCCGCACCCGTTGTTGGTGCGCGAGATCGCGATCGCCTCCGACCCGCCGCTGGCCGCGTTCCGCCACCCGGTCGAGTTCTCCGTGGACGTGAGCCGCGCCCCGGAGATGGCGAAGTGGGCCGAGCACGCCGCGCGGCTGTGCGAACGCGCCTACCCGATGGTCTGCGACGAACTGGCGGCCGACGGGTTCCGCCCGCCGACGCGGGTCCCGTTCCTGGTGCGCCGCGACGCGGGCGCGATCGTCGCGGCCTCTCGCGGCCGGGTGATCGCGTCGGCGGGCTACTTCGAGGAGAACCCGCACGACGTGGGGGCGGTGGTCCACGCGACGTCGCTGGTCGTCCAGGCGTACCCCGAGCGGGGCGCCCCGGACTGGCTGGTCCACGGGGTCGCCGACTACGTCCGGTTCTTCAAGTTCGAGCCGGGCGCGATCGGACCGCCCGACCCCGACACCGCCCGGCACGACGGCAACTCGCACGAAACGGCCGCGTTCCTGGCGTACCTCGTCACGACGTACGACCCCGACCTCGTGCGCCGGCTCAACGCCGCGCTGCGGGCCGGGCGCTACGACGACGACATCTGGTCGTCGCTGACCGGTAAATCTCTCCGCGAGCTGGACGACGAGTGGCGCCGGGCGCTGCGCCGCTGACCGCCGTCCCGCGACAAGACGCTGCTCGTTCCGGCGCCCCGCGCGCCCGTTCGGTCCTCTCCGGTTCGTTTCCGCGGTCCGTTCATCCTCCCTGTGATGTGGAGAACCGTGTCATGACTCCGACCCGTCGGGCCGGTGGCCGGCCCCGTTCGTCCCCGCACGCCGCGCCCCGGCCGTGCGCCGGTTTCACGCTCATTGAGTTGCTGGTGGTGATCGCGATCATCGCGATCCTCATCGGGCTGCTGCTGCCCGCCGTTCAGAAGGTGCGCGAAGCCGCGGCGCGCATGAAGTGCTCCAACAACCTCAAGCAGATCGGGATCGGGCTGCACAACTACCACAGCACGTTCGAGCGGTTCCCGACCGCGCGGGCGGCGTTCCCGGGGAGCCTCAGCGCCGCGATGGGCGGCGCGCAGATGCCCGCGTTCCTCGAATACCAGCCCACCGATCAGGGGCCGATCGCGGCCGAAAACGTCGGCGGGTGGATGGTCCGACTCCTGCCCTACATCGAACAAGACGCGACCGCGAAGCTGGTGGTCGGGAAGTCGACCGCCACCGACATCGGCGCGGGGTACGCCGCGATGGCGGCGGTGCCGGTCTCGATCTACGTCTGCCCGTCGGCGATCGAACCGACGGCCGGCGTCCCGCAGACCACGAAGTTCGGGGCGGTCAGTTACGTGGGGGTGACGGGGAGCAACGAGAACGTGGACCCGATGACCGGTACGATCGGCATGAACGCGACGAACGGAGTGTTCCCGGTCAAGACGCCGTTCGGCCCGGACTCGGCCGTCCGCCCGCGGGTCCAGGCCGGCGACGTGGTCGACGGGTTGAGCAACACGGTCGCGGTCGGCGAGCGCCACATCACGCAGATGGGAACGACGTGGGCCGGGGCCGACTACCACACCCTCCTGGCGTTCCCGAACCAGAACGCGTTCGGCGGCATCGGCCCGAACGGCGCGTACACGGCGACCGCCTGCCCGGGTTCGCTGCCCGGCCGCTACGCCGCGTTCGTCGCGACCGACCCGTGCAGCCAGGACCGGTTCAACAGCCCGCACGCCGGCGGGGCCAACTGGCTCCTGGCCGACGGCAGCGTCCGGACGTTCGCGTTCTCCGCGGGGACGACCGTGCTCCCGGCGATGGTGACGGCCAACGGCGGCGAGGTCGTGGCCGAGTAACGGACCCGCACCACAACACTACCCGGAGGGAACGCTCATGAGTCGTGACGCAGTGGGCGACGCACTACGCCGCGCAATGGGGCACCACAACACTACCCGGAGGGAACGCTCATGAGTCGGGCGCTCGGCACGGCACGATGGGGCGCGGTCGCGGCGGCACTGGCCGCGGCGGCCGGGTGCGGCGGGTCGTACGCGGACGTGGCGGGGAAGGTCACCTACCAGGGCCGCCCCGTCGCGTACGGCACCGTCAGCGTCATCGGGGTGGACAAGAAGACGTACTACGGGGTGCTCAACCAGGACGGGACGTTCACCGTCCCGGGGGTGCCGGTGGGGCCGGCGAAACTCGGCGTCTACAGCCCCGACCCGTACTTCGACCCGCCGATCCCTGCGGCCGAGAAGGCGAAGGCCGAGGAGGCGCGGCGCGCGTCGGGGGTTCCGACCCCGCTGAAGCCGCCGAAAGGGGCGTGGTTCCGGTTGCCCGGGAAGTACGCCGACCCGCTGTCGTCCGGCCTGACGGCGGAGGTCACCGCCCCGCCGGCCGTAGTCGATCTGCGTCTGGACTGACGACCCCGAGAAAGTGTCCGCACGGCGGGGCGGCCCCGCCGTGCGGGCGAAGTGAACGACCTTCGCCACCGCATATCGTCGCGTTCGGTCACGTTCTGTTCCCCTTCGTACCTCTCGAACGCAGAACGAAAACAAACGCCGCAACGGACGCGATCACGTGACGTTCGGGGCGCCGGGGTCGGGTACAATCGCGAGCGATTCCGCCACGCGACAGGAACTTCCGACATACCCGGCGCCGCGCACCGCTTGCGCGATCACTTCCCCGGCCGCGGCGCGTGCGGCTCGTCGACATTCGACCGCGCGACGGTGCGGGTCGAGAAGGTCGAGGTCGCGTCCGACGGGCTGAGCGTTGAACCGACCGGCGCCGGGCTCGTGAAGGATCGCGTGTACCTCGTGAGCGCGCCCGGTGTTCGCTCCGCGGCGTGCGGAGCGCCGGTCTGCCTGACCGGTGTGTGCGCTCAACGAGATCCCGGAGAAGTGACCGATGTTGGTGTTCAAGGCGAGCCCGGGTACGGTTTCGGGTGTCCGTTTCACTCCGGACGGGTGCGGTCTCGTGACCGGCGCCTATCCCGACGTGACCCTTTGGGACGTCACGGGCGCGCCGAAATCGGTACGGCAGTTCAATTCGGACGGGCACGCCACACCGGTGGTCGTCTCACCGTGCGGTCGCTTTCTGGCTCACTGGGGCAATTGTCTCCGGCTCTTTGATCTGACCGATCCGGGAGAGCAACCGGTCGCACAACTGGCAATCGGTCGGCTGACCATGATTGCGTTCGCGCCGGACGGTTACGAATTCGCGGCCCCGGGGTTCACCCCGCGCCGGTGGGCCGTTCCGTCGTGGGAGGTGATCCGTTCGGCCCCACCGCCGGCCGGCGGACCGGCCGGAAGCCCGTTCTGCACCGGGGCGATCGTCTACACCCCGGACGGGCGCCACATCGCGGTGTCGTTCGCCGTCATGAACTCCGCCGGCACCCGCTACAACTCGCACGTCCGGCTCTTCGACCGTGCGACCGGGGCGCGGACCGCCGATCTCGGCACGACGTTCGGGCACGCGCACCCGACACAGATCGCGTTCAGTCCGGACGGCGCGCTCGTCGCGGGGAACTTCGGCCCGGTTCTGGGCGTGGTGTCGGCAGCCGACGGGAAGGAGGTCGCGCGCGTCAAGGCGGGTGCGAAGCACGTCACCGGGCTGGCGTTCACGCCCAACGGCTCGAAGCTGGTCGCGGTGAGCAACGACGCGCGGGTGCGCGTGTTCGACACGCGCACCTGGACCGAAACCGCCGGCTACGAGTGGAAGATCGGCCCGCTGCGGTGCGTGGCGGTCGCCCCGGACGGGCTGCGCATGGCGGCCGGCAGCGGCCGGGGCAAGGTCGTCGTGTGGGACGTGGACGCCTGGCGCGGGTTCACGCGAACAGGTCCTTCACCACGTTGCCGTGGACGTCGGTGAGCCGGAAGTCGCGGCCGGCGTGCCGGAACGTCAGCTTCTCGTGGTCCAGTCCCAGGAGCGCGAGAACGGTCGCGTGCAGGTCGTGGACGTGGACCTTGTTCTCGGCCGCGTACCAGCCGTACTCGTCGGTCGCGCCGTAGCGGAAGCCGGGCTTCACTCCGCCGCCGGCCATCCACACCGTGAACCCCTCCGGGTTGTGGTCGCGGCCGTCGTTGCCGCCGCCCTCCACCGTCGGGGTGCGGCCGAACTCGCCGCCCCACAGCACCAGCGTGTCCTTCAGCAGCCCGCGCGCCTTCAGGTCCTTCAACAGCCCCGCGATGGGCCGGTCCACCTCGCGCGCGTTCTTCGAGTGGCCCTTGCGCAGGTCGCCGTGCTGGTCCCACTGCACCTTGTCGTCGCTGTGCGTGACCTGCACGAACCGCACCCCGCGCTCGGCCAGCCGGCGCGCGAGCAGGCACTGCCTTCCGAAGGGCGCCGTGACGGGATCGTCGAGGCCGTAGAGCGCCCGCGTCTTGTCGGTCTCCTTCGAGATGTCCTCGGCCTCCGGCATGGCCTTCTGCATGCGGAACGCCAGCTCGAACGACTCGATGCGACCCTCCAGGGCCGCGTCCGGTCCGGCGCGGCCGAGGTGCCCGCGGTTGAGGTCGGCGAGCAGGTCGAGTTGCTTTCTTTGTGCGTCGCTCGTGAGGTGGGCGTTCTCGATGTACTTCACCTTCGCGCGCTCGACGGGCGTGCCGGCGTTGCCGAGCGGCACACCCTGGCACGACGCGGGCAGGAACGCGGAGCCCCAGTTGTTCACCCCGCCGTGCGCCAGCGTCGGGCAGACGGTGACGAACGCCGGCAGGTTCGCGTTCTCCGTGCCGAGGCCGTAGGCGACCCACGCGCCCATGCTCGGCCTAACGAAGTTGTCACTCCCGGTATGAAGCTTGAGCAGCGCGCCACCGTGCGCGGGGTTGGTGCCGTGCAGCGAGTGGACGAAACAGATGTCGTCCACGCACCCCGCGACGTGCGGGAACAGTTCGCTGACCGGGCTGCCGCACGCGCCGTACTGTTTGAACTTCCACGGCGACTTGAGCAGGTTGCCCGTCTTGGCGAACACCACCCGCGGGCGCTGGCCGGGGTACGGCTTCCCGTCGTCGCGGTCGAGGAGCGGCTTGGGCTCGAACGTGTCGACGTGCGACGGACCACCCTTCATGAACAGGAAGATGACCCGCTTGGCGCGCGGGGTGAAGTGCGGCTTCTTCGTCGCACCCGGGGCGTCCGAAGCGTGGAGCAGGTCGGTGAGCGCCAGCGCGCCGAACCCCAACGCGGTATCGCGGAGGACGGCGCGGCGCGACAGATTCAGCGCGGAGTGCGGAGCGCGGAATGCGGAATTAAAGCCCATAGTATCGTCCTCTACGTCCTTCTTCGCTTCTTCGTTTCGCGCTCTGCATTCCGCGCTCCGCGCTACTGAATGTGGATGAACTCGTTCGCCGCGAGCGCGGCCTGACAGACCACAGCCCACGCCTTCCGCTTGCGCTTCGCGGCATCCGTCTCGCCCGCGAATTCGGACTCGAAGGCCGCGACGCCCGCCGCCACGCGCTCGACCTCCTTATCGGTCGGCGGTCGGCCGTAGGTCAGCACGAACAGCCGCCGCACGCGGCCCGCGTCGTCGAGATCGGGCTTCGCCAGAACCCGACCGGCCAGCGCGTCCCCGGCGCGGATCGCGAGTTCGCTGTTGAGGAAGAACAGCGCCTGCGTGGGTACGGTCGTCGTGGCGCGGTCACCGTTGGGCACGGCCGCGTCGGGCGCGTCGAAGAGCTGGAACACGTCGTACAGGTTGTTCCGAATCACCGGCAGGTACACGGACCGGCGATCGGTCGCGTAGCTCGTCTTGTCCTTCGACGTGTGATCGAACAGGTAGCCGCGGTTCTGGACGTGCGCGAGTGCGGGGCCGCCCGCGGTGCGGTCGAGCAACCCGCCGACCGCGAGCAGCGAGTCGCGGACGGCCTCGGCTTCGAGGCGCCGGACGTTCGCGCGCCACAGCAGCCGGTTATCCGGATCGACGGTCGCGGCCCTCGGATCGTGCGCCGAACTCATCCGGTAGGTCGCGGAGAGCATGATCCGCTTGTGGAGCTTCTTCAGGCTCCAGCCGTCGCGGACGAACTCCGTCGCGAGCCGGTCCAGCAGGTCGGGGTGCGTCGGCTTCTCGCCGATCAGCCCGAAGTTGTCTACCGACCGCACGAGGCCCTTGCCGAAGTGCCACCGCCAGACGCGGTTGACCATCACGCGCGCGGTGAGCGGGTGCTTCGGGTCCGTCAGCCAGTTCGCCAGTTCCTGCCGTCCGCTGTGCCCGTTCGGCAGCGCCGACTGCTTCTCGCCGGCGAGCACGACCGGGAACCGCCGCGCCACGACCGCGCCGGGCGTGAGGTGGTTCCCGCGGCGCAGGACCGGCACGTCGGTCGGCTGGCCCTCCGTCACGCCCATCGCCGACGGCAACTCCGGCGCGGCCTTCTCCCGCGCCGCGAGTTCTTCCTTGAGCTTTTTCAGTTCCGTTTTGGACGCCTCATCGGTCTTCCCGGTTAGTCCTTTGATGCGCTCCTTGAGTTTCGCGGTCGCCGCGTCGTGCCCGGCCTTCTGCTTGATATCCTCAGGGGTGGCGAGCGAGTTCTCGTACCACCGCGCGACCCTCTTGAAGCTCTCCATCGTCTTGGTGCTAACGAACACGCCGGCCAGCCCGTAGTAGTCGGCCGCGGTCACCGGGTCGAACTTGTGGTCGTGGCACCGGGCGCAGCCGAGCGTCAGCCCCAGCACCGCGCGGCCGAGCGTGTCGATCTGTTCGTCCACGATGTCCAGCTCCATCTTCTTCTCGTCCGGCTCGGCCAACACCTTCGGCCCCAGCGCGAGGAACCCGGTCGCGACGAGGTGTTCGTTCCGCGCCGCGGGCGTCGCGGCCGGGAGGAGGTCGCCAGCCACCTGTTCGAGCAGAAAGCAACTGTACGGCTTGTCGTCGTTGAAGCTCTTGATGACGTAGTCGCGGTAACGCCAGGCGTTGCCGTGTGCGGTGTTCTCGTCGAGGCCGTTCGAGTCGGAATAGCGGGCCACGTCGAGCCAGTGCCGTCCCCAGCGCTCGCCGTAGGCGGGCGAAGCGAGCAGGCGGTCGATGAGTTTCTCGTAGGCGTTTGGCGAATCGTCCTTCAGGAACGCCTCGACCTCTTCGGGCGTCGGCGGGAGGCCGGTGAGGTCGAACGTGGCACGGCGGATCAGCGTTCGCTTGTCCGCGGCCGGTGCCGGCTTCAGCCCCGCGGCTTCGAGCTTCGTCAGAACGAACCGATCGAGGTCGGTCTTCGCCCACCCGGCGTCCTTCACCGCGGGGACGGCCGGGTCTGCGATCGGCTGAAACGCCCAGTGCTTTTTGGGGTCGGCGCCGACGGCTTTCACTGCGGCCGGGAACGGCGCGCCGCGCTTGACCCACGCGGCCAGATCGGCGATCTCGGAATCCTTCAGTTTCTCCTTCGGCGGCATCTTCTCCACGCCCTCGGCGTGCCGCACCGCGCGCAGCAGCAGGCTCTCGTCCGGCTTGTCGGCGGTGATGAGCGGGCGGCCGGAGTCGCCGCCCTTCTTCACCCCCTCGGCCGTGTCGAGGCGCAGGTCGCCCCGCTGCTTCTCCGGGCCGTGGCACTTGAAGCACTTTTCGGCCAGCACCGGCCGGACGCGCGTCTCGAAGAACCGAACGTCCTCCGGCGCCGGCTGCGGATCGGCCGCGGGCACGGGTCGTGCGAGGACGCAGAGGGTTACGAGACCGGCGAGTGAGTGGAAGCGGAGGCTCATAGGCGGGTCGGTGGGGAACGGGCGCTGTCGGCGGAAGGTCTATCATCGCCCGCGCCCGGCCCGACTTCAAGTTCCAGTATCCGCTCCGCTGCGCATTTGAGGTCCGGCCGACCGTTGCGGCGCGATACATTTATGCGCGTCTTACGCTCCTTGCCGTACAATCCAACCCGACACCGACAAGGGAAACCGATGGCGACCGACCGGCCCGCCGAACCGAAACCGGATGTCCGGCCGTGGCCGTGGCAGTTCGCCCTGCTCGTGCCCCCGCTCGGCACGCTGGCGGTGTTCTTTGTCGCTCTGTTCTTCCGTGACCCCGACCTGGTCGGCCTGCTCTGGCGGGACCCGATGGGCGTGAAAGTGACCGTCATAGCGGTCGGGGGGCTCGTGGGTGGGGTGTTCGCTTACCTCGGGGGCTGTGAGGTTCTCAACCGTCGCGCCCGCGTGCCGTGGGGCGCCGGCGCCGTCTTCGCACAGGTGGCTCTCGTGGTCGGGTGGCTCGTGCTCTTCTGCCTGCCGGCCGCGTACATCGTCACGGTCGGGCCGGCCGCGGTCCAGATTCAACGGAACGTGCGCCCGGGCTGAGCGGAACTTCGCCCGAACGGTCCTACGAGGCGTGCATCGGCGCCCGCGGGTGGGTAAAGTATCCGCACCCTCACGAGGCCGACGCATGGGCAAGAAGAAGAAACCCGCGGAAACGCCCTCGCTCTTCGACGAGGAGCAACCGCCCGCGGCGAAGCAGCCGGAAGCCAAGACCGAACCCGCGGAACTGCCGCCGCTGCCGTCGGGCGTGCCCGGACTGCGCGCCGACCTCGGTCCGTCGTGGCACGCGGCACTCGACCCGGAGACGCGCAAGCCGTACTGGGCCGACCTCGCGAAGTTCGTGTCCGAGGAGCGGAAGCACCACACCGTCTTCCCGCCCGCGGCCGACGTGTTCAACGCGTTTCGCTACACCCCGCTCGACAAGGTGAAGGTGCTCCTGCTCGGCCAGGACCCGTACCACGGTCCGGGCCAGGCGCACGGGCTGTGCTTCTCGGTCCGGCCGGGCGTCACGCCGCCGCCGTCGCTGCGCAACATTTACCGCGAGCTCGAAAGCGACCTCGGCATCCCGCCCGTAAGACACGGCTATCTCGTGACGTGGGCCAAGCGCGGGGTGATGATGCTCAACACGGTCCTCACCGTCCGCAAGGGTAACCCCAAATCGCACGCCGGCAAGGGGTGGGAGAAGTTCACCGACGCCGCGATCCGGGCCATCAACGACCAGAAACGGACGGTCGTGTTCCTATTGTGGGGGGCCGACGCACGAAAGAAGGTTCCGCTCGTCGATAAGAAGCGGCACGTCGTCATCGAGTCCGCGCACCCGTCGCCGTTCTCGGAGCACCTGTTCTTCGGCACCAAGCCGTTTTCTAAGGTCAACAAGGCGCTCGCGGCCGCCGGCGAAGAGCCGATCGACTGGCAACTGCCGGAGAACACAGAGGAAGAATGAAGAGGACACTAACCACAGAGGCACAGAGACACAGAGAAGGCAGGAGAGGGCGGGTTCTTTAAAACCCTT
>JAFKJJ010000101.1 GCA_017306025.1 Planctomycetota bacterium | reverse complement strand
GGCGGCACCGTGACGGCGGTGTTCGTCAAGGTGGGCGACGCGGTGCGGTCGGGGCAGGCGCTGGTGGAGGTGAGCACCGAGAAGACGTCGATGGAGGTGACCGCCGAGGCCGACGGCACGGTCGAGGCCGTCCACGTCAAGCCCGGCGACAAGGTCCCCGTCGGCGGGACGCTCATCACCCTCAAAACCGGTGCGGCCCCGCCCAAATCGACCCCCGACGCCAAAGCCCCCGAACAGAAGCCACTACCCGCCGCGAAGCCGCAGGCCGACGCCCCGCGCCCGGCGCCGGGTTCGGGCGCGACGGTGGACGTCGTGTTGGCGAACCCGGGCGAGGGCATCGAGGGCGGCACCGTGACGGCGGTGTTCGTCAAGGTGGGCGACGCGGTGCGGTCGGGGCAGGCGCGGCGGCACCGTGACGGCGGTGTTCGTCAAGGTGGGCGACGCGGTGCGGTCGGGGCAGGCGCTGGTGGAGGTGAGCACCGAGAAGACGTCGATGGAGGTGACCGCCGAGGCCGACGGCACGGTCGAGGCCGTCCACGTCAAGCCCGGCGATAAGGTCCCCGTCGGCGGGACGCTCGTCACCCTCAAAACGAGCGGCGGAAAGGTCGCGGCGCCGGCCGCGCCGAAGTCCGCCCCGCCGCCCTCGGCCCCCGCCCCGCGGCCGGCGCAGTCCGTGTCGGGCAACGGCAGCGCCGCGGCCGCCGGCATCGCGACGAAAACGCTCGTCCCGGCCGGACCGGCGACGCGGAAGCTCGCGCGCGAACTCGGGGTTGTGCTCGGCGAAGTGAAGGGGAGCGGGCGCGGCGGCCGCGTCACGCTCGACGACGTGAAGGGCTTCGTGAGGGCCGAGCGCCAGCGCGTGAAAGACGTCGGCGGCGCTTCGATCGCCGGCGGCATCATCGTGAACGCGTTCGCGCTCCCGCCCCTGCCCGATTTCAGCAAGTTCGGGCCGGTCGAGGTCGCGGACGTGCTCCCGATCCGGCAGGCGATCGCCAAGAACCTCACCGTCGGCTGGCGCACGATGCCGATGGTGACGCAGCACGAGCTGGCCGACATCACCGACCTGGAGTCCGGCCGCAAGCGGATCGTGGACGCGCTGCCGAAGGGCTCGCCGAAGATCACGATGACGGTACTGGCGATCAAGGCGTGCGTCGCGGCGCTGAAGGAGTTCCCGCGGTTCAACAGCAGCTACGACATGAACGCGGGCAAGCTCGTCCTGAAGAAGTATTTCCACATCGGCATCGCGGTGGACACCGAACGCGGGCTCGTGGTGCCGGTCATCCGGGACGCCGACAAGAAGAGCATCCGCGATCTGGCCGGCGAGGTCGCGGCCCTGGCGACGAAGGCCCGCGACAACAAGTTGACGATCCCTGAGATGCAGGGCGGCACGTTCACGATCACCAACCTCGGCGGGATCGGCGGCACCGGCTTCACGCCGATCGTCAACTACCCCGAGGTGGCGATCCTGGGGCTGTCGAAGTCGGCGCTCCAGCCCGTTGTGAAGGACGGCCAGATCGTGCCGCGGCTGATGATGCCGCTGTCGCTGACGTACGACCACCGCGTCATCGACGGCGCCGACGGGTGCCGGTTCACGGTGCGGTTGGGGCAGCTCTTCAGCGACCCGCTGCGGCTGTTGATGGAGACGTGATTTCTTCGCGGGCCGCCCGGCTCGCCTCACGGAGAAATCACACGAAGTCGTCCTCCGCGCTCGCGGCCCGCGCCTTCTTCGCCCGCCGGCCGACCGCGGACGGGTCGAACAGCAGCTCCACCCCGCCGCGCAGGTCCATCAGGAACCCGCGGACCAGCGGCGGCTGAAGCGCGACGCCGAGCCGGGCGCCCAGCTCCTTCGCCTCGGCCATCTCGTACCACGCGACCAGTTCGTTCGCCAGCTCCATCGCGTAGTGGTAGTGCGCCTGCCGCTCGCCCTCCAGATCCGGGTTCGCGGGGTCCGCGTAGTAGTCCGCGCCGAGCAGCGCCGCGTACGCGCCGCAGTCCGCGTGTTCGACGATGTACACGTCCGTCAGCCCGCCGTTGGTCAGCTCTAGCACCAGCCGGAGGTGGTCGCGGAGCGTGTCCTTCCACTTCGCCAGGTCGAACGAGACGCACCGGTGCTTGCCGCGGTGATCGCACTGCGGGTGGTACTCCGGCGCGGCGCCGCTCAGCCCCAGCGCGCACCCCGCGAACGTGACCTGGTAGTAGCGGTTCGTCAGGTTGTCGTGGTCCAGGAACCGCACGAGGTCGTCGAGCAGTCGACAGTCGACGCAGCTGACGACCAGCGCGAATTTGCGCGGCGCGGGGTACCCGTGCGGGTACTTGCGGGACAGTCCGGGTGAGGTCGGCATGGCGCGTCCGTTTCGTTCGGGGTCCGGGTCGTGCCAGCTTACCCGAACCGCGGGCCGTGCGCGAGCCATTAATGCGCGGGGGCCAGAGCCGTAGCCGCCGCTCGCCGGCGGCCGAAGAACGGCGCGTCGAGCGAGTACGCCCCGGCCCCCAGGGCCGCGACCGCCAGCGCCACCGCGAGGTACGCGCACGCCAGCTCGGCGCTCGGGCGGCCCTGCGCGACGAACGGGTCGCCGTGCGGGATGTGGACCAGCGCCAGCGCCGCGACCATCTGCGCCGCCAGCAGGAGCGCCGCCACCCGCGTGAACAGCCCGGCGATCAAGAGGCCCCCGCCGCCCAGTTCGACGTACACCGCCAGCGCCTGGACCGCGCCCGGGGGCGCGGTGTCCGTGCCGTTCATCCACCCGAACGGGTTGTGAACCTTCGCCAGCCCGTGCATCACGAACGCCGCTCCGACTGTGACCCGGACGAGCAGGAGCCCGGCCGAAGTGGCCCACGTCGGGGCCGGTGCGGTCAGCGGGGACATGCTTTCACTCCGCGGGCGAGTTTCTTCGCGCGATCTGCATTCACCGCGGCCGGCCGGGTGATAGAATCGCGATCTCACCCCAGTGCGTGCAACACTCGGACCAATTTCCCCGTTCGCTGCCGCGGGAGCCGCCGATGTCCCTTCGTCCCCTCGCCGCCGTGGTTCTCACGGGGACCGCGTTCGCCGTCGCGGTCGCGTTCCAGAACCCCGAGATCGCCCCCCCGCCGCGGGCCGTGCCCGGTCCGTCGCCGCTCACCACGCAGCCGCCGCGGTACTGGAAGGGCAACCTCCACACGCACACGCTCTGGAGCGACGGCGACGACTTCCCCGAGATGGTGGTGGACTGGTACAAGCGCAACAGTTACCACTTCCTCGCGCTCACCGAACACAACGTGATCGCCGAAGGCGACAAGTGGGTGGACGCGGAGGCGAACGCGACCCGCAAGGCGGCCGTGGCGAAGTACGTGAAGCGGTTCGGCGACCGGTGGGCCGAGTTCCGCACGTCGAACAACAAGAAGCAGGTGCGGCTGAAACCGCTCTCCGAGTTCCGCAGCCTCTTCGACGAACCGGGTACGTTCCTGCTCGTCCCGGCCGAGGAGATCACGCACGGCTTCGCCAAGCGGCCGATCCACATGAACGGGATCAACCTGCGCGACCCCATCAAGCCCATCGACGGCAAGGACGCGATCGAAACGGTGCGCGTGAACCTGCGTCAGGTGAACGAACAGCGCACGAAGACGAGCCGGGTGACGGTCGCGTTCCTCAACCACCCGAACTTCGGCTGGGGCGTGCGGGCCGAGGAGATGCTGTTGGCGGAGGAGCTGAAGTTCTTCGAGGTGTTCAACGGCCACCCCGGCGTGCGGAACTACGGTGACCCGCAGCACGCCTCGACGGAGCGCGTGTGGGACATCACCCTGGCGCTGCGGCTCGGCAAGCACAACCTGCCGGTCGTCTACGGCCTGGCGACCGACGACTCGCACGGCTACCACGAGTACGGGCCGGGCAAGGTGAACCCGGGCCGCGGCTGGGTGATGGTGAAGGCGCCGTTCCTCACCGCGGACTCGGTCGCGCGGGGCATCGACACGGGCGACTTTTACGCGAGCACCGGTGTCGTGCTGGACGAGGTCGTCCGCGAGGGGAGCACGCTGAAGATCGCGGTCCGGGCCGAACCGGGCGTGACGTACCGGACGGAGTTCGTCGCGACGATGAAGGGCGCCGACCTCACCGCGACCCCGAAGACGTTCAAGGACAAGGACGGCAAGGAGGTGCCGGTGACCAGCGATTACTCGCCCGAGATCGGCAAGGTGGTCGCGACCGTGGACGGCCCGAACGCGGTGTACGCGCTGACCGGCAAAGAGATGTACGTCCGCGCCAAGGTGACGAGCAGCAAGCCGCACCCGAACCCGTACGCAAAGGGCGACGTCGAGGTCGCGTGGACGCAACCGGTCGTGCCGTGAGCCGGCCCGGACCTGGGCTTTAGAAAACCGGAGATCGAAAGCAACTTTTCGGAGCCGGGACGATAAGATCTATCGGAGCGGTCCCGCCATGCGCCGCTCCGAGGATGCCCTCCATGAACGTCAGCGGTGTTGGGGCGGACTACACCTCTCTCGCAATCACCATCCAGCAGAGCGGCCTGGCGCAAGGCGTCGGGGTCGTAGCCACCGGCAACGACCCCGACGGTGATGGCGACGTTCACAGCGTCGGAAGTCCGGCTGGAGATTCGGCCCGCATCTCGGGTCCCGGCCAACTGTTCAGTCAGCTCCAGCAACTTCAGTCGCAGGACCCGACGAAGTTCAAACAGGTGACGGCCGACATCGCCACGCAACTGCAAACCGCGGCCCAGCAGGCCACGGGGCACCAGGCGACGTTCCTGACGAACCTCGCGGACAAGTTCCAAACGGCCTCGACCACCGGCGACGTCTCGGCGCTGCGCCCGCCGCACCACGGGCACCACGCCCACGCGACGTACAACGCTCAGGGGCAAGTGGCGCCGACCACCCCGACGAGCGACACCGGCGGCGCGTCTGCGACCGGTGGGACCGGAACGGATCTCGGCCAACTCTTATCGAACATCGCCAAGGAAGTGGCCTCGGCCGTCGGCGCCTGATCGGCGCCCGCGGTCAGGTTCCGCGCTTCCGGAAGCGGAAGTCGCAGTGCGTCGCGCCCTCCATGATGGTCTGCGTGCGTGTGAGGGCGATGTCCGGGTTGAACCCGTCGATCATCGCGGCGTCGCGGGCACAGGAGAGTAACCCGCCGAGGTCCGCGAGGCCCAGGTGCGCGTACATCTCCGCGAACCGGCACCGCGTCACGTCGAACTCGAACGCATCGGGGGTGTCCCGCAGGACGGTCAGTTCCAGCGCGCCGGCCTCGGTCCATTTCTCCACGACGCGCTTGAGGTGTGTGATGCCGTTACCGTGGGCGGCCGCCGCGCACCCGGCCCGTTTGGCGAGATCGCGGATCACGCCGCCGACGATCTCGCGGGCGCGGGGCTCACCGACTTCGGCGGCAAACGCGCTGAAAAGTGGCGCGATTACACCCGCTTCGATCTCGCGCTGTTGAAGGAGGGGAAGGGGGATCACGCCGGCGGCTCCTCAGCGACCCCGGGCGCGGGGCCGCCCTTTACCAAGAAGGCAAGCATATTGCGGCCATAGGTGCGCACGTCCCACGCGGCCGCGTCCGGCAACCGCTCGACCGGGAAGCCGTCCTCCGCCTGGACCGTTATCACCGACTCGTTCGGCGCCTTCTCGCACAGCAGTTTCACCAGCGCGAGGAACTCGTCGAGCCGCTCGGTGAGGTCCGGGAACGGCGGGCTGAGGAACAGGTTCACCGCCTCCTTTGGCGGCAGCCACCGCTCGGCCCACCGGTACGCGTCGGCCTTCAGCACCTGAACTTTCCCTGCGACCCCGAACTGGTCCGCGTACTTCTGGACGTCCGCGGCCTGCCGCCCGTCCTTCTCGATGAGCCGCGCGGAGGTCGCGCCGCGGCTGACCGCCTCCAGGCCCACGACGCCCGTTCCGGCGAACACGTCGTAGAAGACCCGATCGGGCACCGCGTTGCCGAGGATGCTGAACAGCGCCTCGCGCACCATTTGCGGGGTCGGGCGCATGCCCTCGTGAACGACCGCCGTCAGCTTCCGCCCGCGGAGCGACCCGGCCACGATCCGGACTTGCACTTTTTCGAGCATGATCTTTGGACGCGCAGGAAGTCGGGGGAGTTCACCAACTCCCTTCGATTCACTATCCGACCCCGGCGCCGGCGGCACAAGCCCCCCAGGCCGAACATCCGCCCTTTCCGCAACTTTTCGGACCGCCCGTCGGACACCGACCGGCCTTTTCCCGATCGGGGGCCGGAGCTATAAGGCGTTAACTGATCGTTCCGCCCGTTCTTTGATGGAGGCTCTGCGCATGCGAATCGCCGGCTTCACCCTGGCCGCTTTGCTCGTCGCCGCTACGGTCGGGCTGGCGCAGCCGCCCGCGGTGCCCGGCGGCCCGGTCCCCGGCCAGCCCGTTCCGCCGCCCGCGCCGCCGGCCCCGCCCGCCAAGGCCGCCGACCCCAAGCTCGACGCCCACCTGGACCAGTGGGAAAAGAAAATGTCCGCCGTGGTCAACCTGCGGACGGAGATCGGGCTGAAGCGGACCGACGCGGTGTTCAAGAAGGACACGAACTACACCGGCGTCGTGCTGTGCATGAAGCCGAACTTCGCGGTGCTCCGGCTCGACAATGCCGGCGACCCGTCGAAGACCGACTACGAGGCCTACATCTGCGACGGCAAGGCCGTGTACGCCTACGACGGGCTCAAGAAGACGATCACCCAGATCGACATCCCGCAGAACCAGACCGGGGTGGACAACCTGATGCTCGACTTCCTCGCCGGGATGAAGGCGAAGGACGTCAAGGAGCGGTTCGACATCAACCTGTTCAAGACGGACGATCACTACATCTACCTGGACATCAAACCGCTGCGGCCGGCCGACCAGCGCGAGTTCGCGCACCTGCGGCTGGCGTTGTACGGACCGGCCACCAAGTTCGCGTACCTGCCGGCGCAGGTGTACATGCTCAAGCCCAGCGGCGACTCGGAGCTGTGGAAGTTCAGCAACCCCCAGGTGGACATCCCGGGCGTGGCTCCGGCCAACTTCGCGTACGTGCCGATCAAGGGGTGGGACGTGAAGAAGGCCCCGCCGGCCCCGATGGGCGGCGTGCCGATGGGGGTGGCCCCGAAGGGGCCGGTCGCCCCGGCCGGCGGCGCGGTGCGACCGAATAAGTAAGAGCGGTAAACGATAACCGTTCGCAGAAGCCCGCGGCGCGCCGCGGGCTTCGCTTTTTTCGGTTTCTCATCCCCCTTTCACGCCCGCGACGTAACGATGTGGGCAGCCGCCGTGCCGCTCGTGAGGCCGTGCGGCGTGCGATTCACCTCTCTCCCACAAGGGGAATACCATGCGGGCAATCCGGTGCGCGGTCGTGGCCCTCCTGGCCGCGGGGATCGTGGCGATGGTCGGGGCCCAGCCGCCCCGACAGTTCGGCGGCGGGGGCGGCGACATTTCCGGCTTGGTGCTGAACAACACGGCGCTCCAGGAGGAACTGAAGATCACCGACGCGCAGAAGGAGAAGTTCAAGCCGCTGGTCGAAAAGCAGACCGACCTGGCGAAGCGGGGCCGCGACCTGTTCGCCAAGGGGTTCAAGGACTTCGACAAGGAGAAGGCCGCCGATCTGCGCAAGGAGGGCGAGAAGCTGTCCGAGGACGTCAAGAAGGCGCTGGACGCGGAACTGACCGCCGACCAGAAGAAGCGGCTCAAGCAGATCGGCGTGCAGATGCTCGGCATGGGCGTGTTCGCCGACCCGGAGGGGAAGAACGCGTTCGGGCAGCCCTACGGCGACGCCCAGAAGGCGACGATGAAGGAGGTCGCCGACGCGCTGAAGCTGACCGACTCCCAGAAATCCAAGATCAAGGACATCACCGAGGAGTACTCGAAGGACCGCGCCGCGATCCGCAAGGACGTGTTCGGCGACACCAAGGGTAAGGGCGCCTTCGACCCGGAGAAGCAGAAGGACTTCCAGAGCAAGACGAGCAAGCTCTCGGCCGAAACGATGAGCAAGATCGCCGACGTGCTCGACGACACGCAGAAGAAGACGTGGAAGGAGTTGACCGGCGACGCGTTCGACACCAGCAAGCTGTTCCAGGGCGGTGGCGGCTTCCGGCCGAAGGGCAAGGATTGATCGCACCCGCGGCTCGCTCCGAAGCCCGCCCGACGAGTCGGGCGGGCTTTTTCTTTTATGCGGAACAGCCCCGGCCACTTGCCCACATAAAACGCGTCACGATGTGACCGCTGCCGGCAACGGCCCCACGTCGAAGCGCGCGTACTTCAGGATCGCGCCCGGGCTCGCGAACCGTCCCAGTATTCCGAGGGCCGCGTCGCGGAGCCAACATGTCAATCGGCCCTCCTTTTGACCGATCAGGCCGAACTTCCACGACTCGCGCGTGACTCCCGCCGTGCGCGGGTACCGCTCCGCGGTGAAGATCTCCAGCGCGCGAGCCGGATCAGAAGCGGTCGCGAAGTGGCGCGCCAGCACCACCGAATCCTCGATCGCCATGCACCCGCCTTGCCCCAGGTTCGGTGTCGTGGGGTGCGCCGCGTCGCCGATCACCCCCACACGACCTTTCGACCACAGGCACACCGGCGGGCGGTCGATTATGTCGTTGCGGAAGACGTGATCCGGGGGCGTGACGGCAAATAGCGCCGGACCGGGCTCGGCCCACCCTGCGAAGGCGGCCGCGAGGTGCGCGCGCTCGTCGGGCGCGTGGCCGTTGGGCGGGGCGTTCTGGGTGGCGAACCAGTACACGCGGTCGCCGGGGATGGTGGTGATGCCCAGCCGCTTGCCGCGCCCCCACCACTCGCCGATGTACCCGGCCTCGACGCCCGCGGGGCGCGGGCAGATGCCGCGCCAGCAGGTGTAACCGGAGTAGCGCGGTTCCTCCGGCCCCAGAACGGCGGTCCGCACAACAGACCGGATGCCGTCGGCCCCGACGACGGCGTCCGCCTCGTCGGTGTGGCCGTTGGCGAAGCGGACCCGCGGGCGGGAGTCGAAGTTCTCGACCGCGACGCACTCGTGCCCGTAACGGGCGACATCCGGCGGCAGGTGCGACGCCAGTGTGCCGACGAGGTCGGCGCGGTGGATCATGCGGACCAGTTCCGGCAGCCCGAACCGCTCCTCCAGCCTTGCGGCGTCGATCGCCATCTGCACCTTGTGCCCGTCGCGGCCGCGCATCTCCGAGCGGACCATCTTCAGCGACGCGGCGCGGACCGATTCGCCCACGCCGATGTGGTCGAACGCGCGAAGGGCGTTGGCCCACAGGCTGATGCCCGCGCCGACCTCGCGCAGCTCCGACGCGCGCTCGTAGAGCACGACCTCGATTCCGACCTTGCGGAGCGCGATCGCGGCCGACAGTCCCGCGATTCCCGAGCCGATGACGATGACGCGCATGACCCCTCCGCGGGCCGAACCCCGCCCGCGCGGGCGGGGTTCACCAAGAACCGGCCGTCGCTCACACCCACTTCATCAGTACGCCGAGGTAGTTGTCCTTGTCGTTGAGCAGCCCCTCGTAGGCGCCGCCGAGTTGCTCGGGCGTGATGGTGTGCGTGACCAGACCCGCGAGGCTCAGCCGGCCGGCCGCGAGCTGCCGCAGGAGCCACTTTTGTGCCTTGTCGATGTCCCACGCGCCGGCGAGCCGCGTGTGGGCCGGCTCGAACAGCATGTTACCGTGCGCGCCGGTCACCTCGATGTAGCGGCGGTGCAGGTCATCGTAGAAGTTCACTTCCTTCGCGCGCCCGCGGGGGCTCCCCACCACCACGACCTGCCCGGCGTTGCACGCCAAACTCATTGCGGTCGGGATCGCGTCGGGAACGCCGGTCGCGTCGCCTACGATCTCCGCCCCCTTCGTGCCCAGGTACGCGTTGAGCTGCTGCTTGATGTCGCCCGCGGCCGGGTCGATGACGTGGTCCGCGCCGGCCGCCAGCGCCGCGTCGCGCCGCATCTTCACCGCGTCGATTCCCACCACCGGCCCCGCGCCGGCCGCGAGCAGGCACCGCAGCGAGAACTGACCGATGATGCCCAGGCCGAGCACCGCGGCCGAGCGCCCGACGGTGAGCCCGGCCCGCACGGAGACGCCCATGCCGTAGCGCGAGATGCACGCGATGGACGCCTTGTCGAAGTCGAGGTTGTCGGGCATCTTCCACACGCGGCACCGCTCGTGCCCGACGGTGAGCAGTTCCGCGGACGCGTGGTTGCCGGGGAAGCTGACGCGGTCGCCCTCCTTGAAGCCGCCGGGGAAGTCCTTGCCGACCTTCAGCACGCGCCCGGCCGCGGAGTACCCGGAGCGGAACGGGAACTTCCAGTCGGGCATGTTCGGGTCGAGCAGCCACTGGTGCTTGCCGGTGTAGACGGCCAGTTCGGTGCCGGCGCTGATCGCCGAGTACTCGGCGGCGATCAGGATCTGGTTGGGGGCCGGGTCGGCGAGTTCGACCTCGCGGACCGCGGTCTTGAAGGGCTCGGTGATGACGGCCTGACGCGCGCGGACCATTCGGGGGCCTCGGAAGGAGCAGGAGGGATGAGGCGAATTGTAGAACTCGACGGGACGAACGACGTGATCCGATGATACGAGCCGATGCCCGCCGCAGGGCATTCCCGACCCATCGCCGCTACCGGTCGTTCGCCCGGCGGATCCAACCCACGACACAGGCGAAGAGCGAAATGAGGAACGGAATCAGAAAGAACCCGGCCGGAAAGCCCACAGCCAAGCTCGTGGCGGAGGCCACACCAAGGAGCACCGTCACACTCGGGAGCGGGACGCAGTACCGCCGAACGGACCGCACGATTCGCCGAAAGGGCCTGAGGTAGACGGCGAGCGCGAAGCCCGATCGCCCGCGGTAGGACCGGTCCAACCGGGCGAGCCGCCACGCGGGTGACGGGTGGTCATCCTCGACCGGGTCCCAGACGCTGTGATCGCGGCAGAACTGTAGAGCCTCCCGGATTGCGTCTGTGCCGACATGGACCGCGGCACAACAGTCGGCCGTCTCCTCCGAAGAGCCGAGAGAACGATTAATCAAGACAATATGACTGTAAACGATTAGCGGGAATAAGATGGTTCGATAGGCGAGCAGTAAGAGCAATAAGGGCGTCAGCACCTTTGTTGGGGACCCCGTCGGAGGGAGATGGGCGACGGTCCAACAGACCGTACCCAGTGCGCCGAGCGCCGATACCGCGAGCAGATATTTCGAGATCCTTCGGTAGGTGAGCGCTCGGAGCCATCGGTCCGCGTCGCGGTTGAGGATATGGCCCAGTTCGTGCGCGAGCAGCGCCGCGGCCGCCCGGGGCCGAGCCCGGTTCAGTTTGAACCAGCCGAGCGGGATGATCAGGAGTATGTCTCGGGGGCGGCGCTCCCGCCCAAGCTCGACGATGCTGGGGCCGAAACTGTAGTTGTGCGTGCTGACCCGAACGTCGAACCTCTCGATGTCGATCCCCACTCGGGCCGCCAGGGCGGTCAAGATCCTCCATACCCCACCCGGGTCCCTCTCGCGGGGTTGGGGGCGGAGTCGCGATTTCTCGAACACCTCGCGCCCGGGACGGCTCAAGAAGGCGCGGTACACCCGAACGAGGCACAGCCAACAGACAAACTCAACAAGAATGGCGAAAACTGCGATGATGACGAGACCGAGCTTGTGCAGAGAGACGGCATCGGCCAACCCGAGCACAATATCGAGTGGCATGAGAAGAAGATTAAGTGCGACGAACAGCCTGGTGAAAATCAGCCGCGCATTCATCCGCCACGCGATGACCCCACTTCGGGTGATCCGGGCGCAGAGAGTTCGGGCGAGCGTTTCTGTTACGGCGCGAGTGTTCTCGGGCGACTCGGGCAGCATGGGCTTACTTTCGCGGCGGATTCACGCTTTAGTGTTTGAGTACTTCGTTACGAGTTCGGAAACGAACCGACTGAACTCGGCCGTCACCTCACCGACCAACTCCGGCGGCAGACCCTCGGCGCGGAGTGTCAGCGACCATTCCTTCTGAATGATCTCCTGCGTCACCGTTTGCTTCTTGGCGCCGGGGTAGAAGAACTCTTTGAGCGCCTTGTACGTGGCGATGAGGAGGGGGGCCATTGCAAGGAGTTCTTTCGCTCGGTCAACGGATTTGAACTCCAACGCCGCCACATCCTTATCCGGATGCCGTCCCGTGTGGTAGATCTCATCGACCAACTCATCGCCGGCGGAGTCGAACGCGTCGGCCTCGTCGGGAATGCATGTCTCGACAACTTCTCGAATGAGATTCTGAAATTCGGATTTGGGGATCATGCGGTCCTCTAATCGTTGCGAAAGTAAAGAGGCTTGGCCCCGCTGTCCGTGGCATTTTCTGGCGTGCCGTTTGGATGTCAACGCATTTCGGCGCAAGCGCGATAACCTGCGGGGTTCGTGTGCAGATACAATCGTCGCGGGGGCGCGCGGACCGCGCCCGCGATCCGGCACACGGGGGTGCATCATGACGCGAATCCGATTCGGTGCGGTTTTCTTCCTCTTGTTGGCGACGGCGGCGAGCGCGATCGCACAGCCCGGCCGACCGCCCGGGGGAATCCCGTTCAAGCAGTTCGGGGCCACGCCCGAACAGTTCTTCCAGTCGTCCGTCACCCGCTGGACCGGGCAACTGGCGCTCGACCTCGAAGCGATCAAGGACACCAACAACAACGCAGCGGCACCCGTGCCCGTCCGCGGGGCCATCGGCGGGCTAGCGGATAACGCGATCCGCGAGACGGCCGAGCTCGACCAACTCGTCCGCCGCGGCGCGCCGAAGGACAAGCTCCGCGCGGCGTTCGCCGACGTGGACAAGTCGTTCGCGCAACTGACGGCCGCGATCAACCAGCAACCGGCCGTGCGGCAGGCGACCGCGGCCGCGGTCGCCCGCGCCGACGGCGCGTTCCACCAACTGGGGCTCGCGCTCGGTGGCGGGGACAACGACCCGGCCCGCCTCAAGCGGCGCATGATCCGCACGGGCGACGCGATCGACGACGCGGCCGATGAGCTTCGGAATCTGTGCGAGGACCAGGTCCCCAACTTCGACCGCGGGTTCGCCCGCGCGATCGGCCAGTACGGCCGCGAGGCCCGGCTGCTCTCGCGCCGGGTTCGCGACGACGTGGACCCCGACTTCGTCAAGCGCACCTATACCGGGATGGGGGAACGGTGGGCGGATCTGCTCACTCGGTTCGCCCGCGGGCGCGGGCTGCCGCCCGCGGTGACCGCGCAGGTCGTGAAGGTGGACGGACTGCACCGACGCCTCGGCGCCGTCATGGGCCTGCCGCCGTTCCCGGCCGGCACGAGCCCGCAGTTGCCCGAATTGAAACGGTTCTCGTTCGCGGTCGGCGCTAACGCCGGGGCCAACCCGCACGTCATCGTGTTCTCCGACGAGAAGGGGACCGTTGCGTACAGCTTCTTCGCCTACGAGAAGGGCTTCGACGGCGGCGTGCGCGTGGACATGGCCGACCTCAACGGCGACGGCATTCCGGAACTGGTGGTCGCCCCCGGCCCGTCGAAGGGCAACGCGGTACTGCCGGTGAAGGTGTTCGACGGCCGCGACCTGCACCTGCTCGTCGAGTTCGTGCCGTTCCCGGGCTGGAAGGGCGGGCTGCACGCGGCCGGCGCCGACCTCTCGAAAGACGGCCGCGCGCTCATCGCCGTGAACGCCGACGGGGGGCCGAACGTCAAGATTTTTGATCTCGCACAGGGCAAGGAGATCGCCGATTTCACCGCCCACGATCCCAAAATGGTGGCCGGCGGCGTCCGGCTGGCGTGGGGCGACGTGAACGGCGACGGGGTGCCGGACATCCTGGCGGTGAACGGCCCGAGCAACACACACACACGCGTGAAGGTGTTCAGCGGCAAGGACGCGCAACTGCTCGCCAACTTCCCGGTGCTCGACGAGAAGTACAAGGGCGGCGGGTTCGTGGCCGCCGTCGATTTCGCGAACAACGGGCAGGCGCTCCCGGTCGTCGGCTTCGATGCGGGCGCGCTCCCGCTGGTCCGCGTGTTCGACCTCAAGGGTAAGCCGCTCGTCGAGTGGCTCGCCTACGACGACAAGTTCCGGGGCGGCGTGCGGGTCGCGGTCAGCTCGCGGAACCACATCGTCACGGCCCCGGGGCCGGTGATGAAGAATAGTCCGGTGCGCATTTTTGACGTGACCCGGCCGAAGGTCCCCGTGGGCGAGGTGGTGCCGTTCCCCGGTTTCGATGGCGGGCTGAACGTCGGCGGACGGTGAAATAGTGCGAGTGTGAGTGTGAGAAAAGACCAAAAGCGATGAAGAGCGAAAGGCAGAAGGCCGGAGCCGCGC
>JAFKJJ010000100.1 GCA_017306025.1 Planctomycetota bacterium | reverse complement strand
CTACCGGAATGGGCTGACGCGGCACAACCTCCAGTCCCGAATAGATTAGCGTCCGATGCACACTCCGGATAGCCTCTGAGTCACGGGAGCCGGTAGTTCGGGTGCGCGTCGAGGTACGCGTTCACGCGATCAGCTCGGGTGATCGCCTCCGCGAAGAACGCGACCGCCTGCACCAAGCGGTCGTCGGGTTCGGCGCACGAGAAGCGGATGAACCCCGCACCCGCGGCGCCGAAACACTCGCCGCCCAAGCACGCGACCCCGCGCTTGTCGTCGGCGCCTTCTAGCAGGTACATCGCGAGCCCGTGCGACGTGATACCGAGCCGGCGGCAAATCGGCTCGACGCGCGGGAACACGTAGAACGTGCCCGCGGGCATCAGCACGGTGACGTCGGGAACCTTGCGAAGTTCGCTCACCAGAAGCTCCACTTTTTTGTGGAACTTGGCCATGACGGCGTCGCGCTCGGCCGCGTCGTGTTCCAACGCGGCCTTCCCGGCCATTTGAACAATGGGCGGGACACACGAGAGCGACGTGTTAATCATCTTGCCCACGGTCTGAGCGATCCGCGCCGATGCGACCATGTACCCGCACCGCCAGCCGCTCATGCTGTAGCTCTTCGAGAACGTGTACGCGCCGACGCACTGCTCCAGCATCCCGGGTTCGGCCAGGATGCTGTTATGGCGGCCGGTCGCCGAATCCGTCAGCGAAGCTTCTCGCGGCTCGGCGGTCCAAACCATGTGACAGTACGGCTCGTCGCTGAACACCGCGATGTTCGTTCCGCGAACGAGGTCCGCAATCGCTTTCAGGTCTTCGCGCGTCGCGACGCCGCCGGTGGGGTTGTGCGGGAAGTTGAGGAAGAGGGCGCGGGCGCGCGGTTCGGTCTTCACGAACCGCTCGATCGCTACGAGGTCGGGTCGGAACTGGTTCTCTTGCCGAAGCGGGACGTACACCGGCTTCGCGCCGCGCCGGAGGATGTTCGGCTCGAACGTCGGAAACGCGGGCTGGAACACCAGCACCGCGTCGCCGGGTTCGAGGAACGCCTCACAAAAGTACGTCTCGAACACCTTCGCGCCCGGACCCACTACCACGTTCTCGGCCGTTGCCGGAATGCCGAACTCGGTCTTCACAGTGCGCGCAATCGTCTCGCGGAACTCCGACAGCCCGAGCGAGGGGCAGTAGTGCGTCAGCCCGGCGTCGATGGCCGCGTGAGCCGCCTTGATCGCGCTCGCGGTGGTCGGAAAGGGGGAGTCGCCGATCTGGAGTGCGATCACGTCTTTCCCGCCGGCCTGGAGCTTGCGCGCGACCGCGAGCACGTCGAATGCGGTCTCCGCGGTCAACCCGCTGGCGAACGAGGATAGGGTGGGAGCGCCGGTGGTCATGGGTGCTTGCTCGGTGTTTGCTCGCGGCACAAAGTTGGGCGCGACAGGAGTCATCAAACGAACCCGGTCGATCGCTGGCCACTTGTGCGCCTGAGTGCGGATCGTGAGCCAGAGTGCGGATGAAGATGGGACCGCGCGGACCCGCATTCAGGTGGATGTGGGACCCGCCGCGGATCACGTCGAGGAAGAGGAACTCGAAACCGGAGAGCCGATCCCGGAAGAGTGTGAACCCGCGCCGGTGGGGAAGATCGCCGGCATGCGCGGCAAGTTCGGCGGCGGGACACCGGTTCAACCGAAGCCGAGTAACTCCGCCGACGGCCGAATGGTCCTTTCCACCGCGAAGTACCAGAAGCGAGACCCCGAACCGGAACTTCGTCGCGAACAGCAGCGGCGAGGCGAAGCAAGAAGCGGCCGGCCGCAGCCTTGAAGGGACCATCTTTAATGGCGGTATGCTCGACGGGATCGTCGCGGCGGTGTGGTTCATCGCCGGGCTGATGAACGACATCCTCTTCTTCTACCCGCCGGTTCTGTTCGTGATCGGGCTGGGCGCGTTCTTCAAGGGGATGGCAAAGGGCGAGTAGCCGCGTGGACGGGCGCCAAGTAACCGGGCGCCGCAGGATCTCCTGCGGCGCCCGGTTACTTGGCGGTTTCGGACAACCCGCTTACCCCTTCGTGCTGATCGCTTTTGCCAGCGGGTTGATGACCTGCGGAACGACGTAAGTGCCGACCAACTCGTCCAGCACCCGGCGCTGGTTGTGATAACTTTCCGCAAACGTCTTGAACGGCTGCTTTCCCCAGAACTGCCGCACCGTGAAGTACACCGTGATCGGCGCCTCGGGGAACTGACCGGTCCGCACCTGGTAAGCGTTGGTTCGCGTCTCGATGCTCAAGCGCGCCTGGAGCTGGCACCCGTCGTCCAGCGCGAGCATCATCGTCGGCTGGTAGTGCAACACGCGGGCCGCGGGGATCTGGATCAACCCTTCGAGCGGCGTTCCCGTCGTGAGCGCCTCGGCCACCACCTCGTCGTGGTTCCCCTGATACAAAAAGTCGAAGTAGTAGAGCACGTCCATCGACTCGGTCTGCATCCCGCTGATGTCGAGGTGGTACGGGGCGATTTCGAGGATGCGCTCGTTGTGGACGTCCGCGTCGTCGAGGGAGGGCGGGTTGACGAACCCGGCGCACAGCCGGCGGTTGTCGAGCGACGCCCACCGGTAGCTCCCGGCCTCGCGGTCCTCTTCGAGCATGTACTCGTTGTCGGAGCGCTTCTCGAACTCGGTCATCTTCGGGAAGGCTTTCTGGACGGCTTCGAAGAAGTGGAGCACCGTCTCACGGCCGGTGGGCATCTCGAGCTTGCCGTGGACGTAGGTCGAAACCCCGAAGTCGTCACACAGCGAGGCGTAGTTGTTCATCGACGGGTCCTCTCGTCTGGGCCGGCGCGCGCGGAGAGGGGGCCTTTTGTCGGGGCGAGCGCGAACCGTAACCGTGATACTGCTATTGTTCGTCCCGGGCTGTCCGGTTGCAAGCCCGGTAAGCTGCCCCGATTAGCTTAACCGCAACGGGTGTGCCGCAGAGGTTAGTTGAAATGACGCGCGGCAAAGGAAATGGTTCGCCCGACCAACAAAGCCGATCAGCGCCGTACAGATTGCATGAAGCCCACCCCGACCAGCACGACGCCCGCGAAGATCGCCGCGCCCGCGGCGACGAGTTGGTTGACGCCCCCAACGCCGCCCAAGCACATCGAACCCAAGATCCCGCCGATCATCATCAGTACCCCGAGCAGAACGACGTGATAGCCCCGTTCGGTCGGTGCTCCTTTCTGCTCCCGCGCGGTGCGGTCGGACCGGCCTCCTGTTGCCGCCGCGCCGCAGGCGCGACAACAACCGGACGGCGACGCGCCCAACGCTCGCTTCGAGCACGCGAGATGCACCGCGCTACCGCACCGCGGGCAAATGCGAGCGTCCGGCTCCCGCGTGATGCGCTCGCGACAGTGGACACAGGTCTGGCCGACGAGTTGCATGACGATCTCACGCGAATCAGTCACGGCGCCCGAGACGCTCGCGGTAGAGCGCGGCGTCCTTCTCGCTGAAGCAGCAGAACGTGACCACGCGCGGCAGCTCGTTCGACGCGAGCCACGCGGCCACCGTTTCCACCGCGATCACACACGCCGCGGTCACCGGGTAACCGTAGATACCCGTCGAGATGCACGGGAACGCGATCGTCTCCAGCTTCGCACCCGCTGCCAGCTCGAGCGACTCACGATAACACGAGCGGAGCAGATCCGGCTCGCCGAAGGTGCCGTTGCGGTACACCGGGCCGACGGTGTGAATCACGTGCTTGGCGGGCAGTGCGTAGCCGCGGGTCATTTTCGCCCGGCCGGTCTCGCACCCGCCGAGCGTCAGACACTCGGTGTACAACTCTTCGCCCGCGGCGTTGTGAATCGCGCCGTCCACGCCGCCCCCGCCGAGCAGCGTGTTGTTCGCCGCGTTCACGATCGCATCGACCCTCAGACGGGTGATGTCGCCCTTCACAACGACGACACGCGCGAGAACGTCCGGTGACATGGTGTTCCTCGGCCGAGGGGCTGCCTGGAACGATATGCGAACGCGAACGCCGCCGCAAGGAAGTTGTCGCCACGCGTTCGGTTCGAGAGGCGATCAAAAAGCCGTGTCGGTCATGCCGTCGGTCGCCCCCGGTTCACCCGGATACGCGACGTAGCTCACATCGGTCGCCAGTGCATCGACCAGTACTTGACGGAGCCGCAAGACACGTGCGTTGCGCTCCGCGTCGGAGCGACCTGCGGCGAGGGGCGTCACGCGGAGCTCCGCAACGAGGCCGGCCCCCGTCATCGGCGCATCGCCCGCGATAAACGCGATCCGCAGGTAGACGGCGCACGTTCCGTTGAACCGCGTAAAGAAAACAAGTTCGTGAGTCGGGTCCGAGGGGCAGCGACCGAAGTTCCAGCGGATCTCCGATTCTGCCAAGAACCGCGCAACGCGACCGAAGCCGAATCGACGGACCCGATGGACCTCACGAACCGCGTCATAACCGTACAGAGTGAACCGCCGACCGCCGACCCGTTCTAACTCACGAACCAGACGATTTACCGGACGCAGCAGGTCCGTCGGCTTCGTCACGCGCGTCGCCCGCACCGCGCGGACCCGGTATTGCGCCTCGACCGACAGCGTTTCGCCGGCTCGCTTCTCAGCGCGGGCGGTTGCCGCCTCGCGAAGACCGCGCATCCAGTTGAGAAACCGGCTGAGCGGAAGAAGGCCGAAGTAGTCGAGCAGGAACACGAAGATGACGAACGGCACCAGCGCGGCTACAGCAAACGTCAGCAGGATCACCGCGAGGCCGAGGACACGAAGCCACAAGAGGTCGTTCGCGTTACCGAGGCCGAGGCCGACCAGCCCGGTCAGAAGGAAGACCGTGACGAGCGCGGTGACAACGGTCCGGTCGGAGGTGTGTGAAGTGTTCATGCCCCCGACACGCGTGGTCCGGTCACGCCGTGACCGGACCGCGAGCGAACTCACGCCGCGACGCGCAGCTTCGTAACCGGCGCGGGCACCTTGAGGGTGGTCTTCAGCACCCAGCGGCCGGCGTCCGGGGCACCGCTCCACTGTTGGAGTTGGATCGTGGTGACGTGCTCGCGCTCCTCTTCGTCGAGGACTTCGAGGAACGCTTCGGCGTACAGTTGGCGAACCTGCGTGGACGAGCGTCCGACGACGAGAAGGGCGTCGCCGCGGTCGTCGAAGACCGCGACCGCACGCCAGCCCTGGGCCTTGGATTCAGTGGTAACGAGCATGGGGGACCCTCCTGGCCACGAGTTGAAGAGCGTCGCTGCTCCAAGCGACGAGGGGATAGAGTGGCGATAGAGAGCCGTTCCGTCAAGAAAAAACCGCGCGATCGGTAAAATTTGCCTCAAGTTCCCGACGCGAACGGACGATGCGCCGTCTTCATTTTTCGGCACGGGGCAAGCGAAAATGACTAGTTGTTGCGCCCGCGGTAAGTGATCCGTCCGCGTGTGAGGTCGTAGGGAGAAATTTCCACCTTGACCCGGTCGCCCGGAATAATGCGGATAAAGTTTTTGCGCATCTTGCCGGACACGTGTGCAATCACTTCGCCACCGATGTCAAGTTCAACGCGGAACTGCGTATTAGCCAGAGCCTCTTTAACGCGGCCTTCAACTTCGATCGCTTCTTCTTTCGCCATAAGGGACTCCGTCAGAGGGAAAGGGCAGCAGAAATCCGCCGACAAAAAACAAAAAGTACGCCCGGTGAGGTCAAACTCCTCATACCGGGCGCTGCTGTTATTGTACCCGCAATCCGAACGAGAGGAAGCGCGAAACTCGGTCAGTAGCGGTCGCCACCGCCACCGTAACCGCCGCTGTAGCCGCCGCCACCACCACCACCGTAGCCGCCACCACCCCCGCGACGGGGACCGCCGTAGCCGCCACCTCCGCGACCACCACCCCCGCCGCCCCCGCCGCCACCTTCGCGCGGCTTGGCGACGTTGACGGTGAGCGGCCGGCCGTTCATCGGTTGATTGTTCAGAGCGGGGCCGCCTGGGCCTCCGCCTCGTTGGGCATTTCGACGAACCCGAACCCGCGGCTGCGGCCGGTTTCCCGGTCCGTCACCACCTGTGCGCGAGTCACCGCCCCGTACTGCTGAAACATCGCGTACAGTTCGTCCGTCGTCGTGGACCAGGGCAAATTGCCGACGTAGATGTTCGTAGCCATGCGAGAAGCCGAAGCCACCGTTCACCTGTGCCGGCACTACCCCGGCCCCCGTCCGAACGCCGAACGGGTACTAACCGCGGAGACGCCGAACACGATACCGCCCCGGGCGCTCGCACGTTCAACGAGCTTCAGTATCGGAGGTTCGGCCGAGCGGAAACGAAATGACGGCCGAACACGCGATTCGGAGACTCGCGAAACACTGCACGACACCGGAACAAATTTGACACTATAAGCAGCAGAATTGGCGCTGCAAGACTTTTCTGCACAATCGGCGCAGAATATGTCCGGGAACACGCTGAACGTGTTCAATAGAAGATCGGTGAAGTGCGAAACGGTCGGAACGGGCGAGCTGTGGGCGCACTCGCTGGGCCGCGTCCCGCTTCCGAAGAATCCACAGGTGGGCCAAAAAAAGCGAACGAGGGCAGGCGTTCGCTCCTGCCCTCGTTCTACGAACTTCGTCCCGCGGTGTCCGCTCAGTCCACGACCGCAAGCAGATCATCCTCAGTCATGATGAGGTATTCCTTGCCGTCGAGCGTCACCTCGCTGCCCGCGTAGTTGGTGAACAGCACGCGATCGCCAACCTTCACCTGGAACGGAGCCCGCTTACCGTCATCGAGCGGCTTCCCTTCGCCGATCGCCAGCACCTTTCCCTGCTTCGGCTTCTCCTTGGCCGTGTCCGGCAGGATGATGCCGCCGACCGTCTTGTCATCGGCTTCGAGGCGCTCGACCACGATCTTGTCGTTCAGCGGGACGATCTTCATCGATGAGTCTCCTGGGCAGTTGGACAATCCGAATCCGAAACACGAAATCCGAAAGGGCTTCGTCTTATCTTTCGAGTTCGTGCCTACGTCTCGGGCGGAATCGGTTTCTCTTGAGCCTGCGGGGCGCCCTTCTCGGCCGGGCGCGGGCCGTACACCCTTGCCAGGGCGCGTTCGAGTGTGTGGAACACCACGTTCCCGTTCACCGGCTTGGGGATCACACTGTACACCTGCGCCGCGAACGCCTGACGGATCAGGTCATTAGTCGCGTCGGCGGTCATAAGCACGGCCGGTAAGATGCGGTCGAGCGTCTGACGGATCACCGCGAACGCCTCCAGACCGGTGAGTCGAGGCATGTGCATGTCGAACAGGACGAGGTGAACGAGATCCACCTGTACCAGCTCGACGGCCTCGCCGCCGTCGGCGGCGAGCTTCACGCAGAACCCGCGCGCCGCGAGCATCTCACCGAGCGTTTCGCGCGTCCCGCGGTCGTCGTCGGCAATGAGAATCGAGAACCGTCCCCGATCGTTCGCGCCGTCCGGCACACCCGGCTTTCCGCTGGTCGTATTCGTCGGTCCGCCCTCTCCCGGACGGAGTTCGGTTACCATATGTCCTACCTCCCCGGCGTTGCTCCGCAGAACCGACGGAGATGCCGCTGGAAGGAACAGTGAAATTGAGTCATAGCAAACTTGATGCCGCGATCCGCTGGAGAGATACGATGCGGCGATAACTATAGAAAGATACGTCACATGCGAACGGCCGGTCAAGCCGGAGTAAGTCGCCGGAGGGTATTTCATCTGCCAACCCGTGCGGATCGGCTGTCATGCTGGCAGGACCGAGTACGCTTCGGGAAATTTGACCCGTGTTCGCCCGTGGTTTAGTATGCGAACCATCAGCGGACTCACGACCTCCACGACACAGGCCGCTCGACCGTTCCTCTTGGTTAACGCTTCCCGTTCGTTCATATACCCGCGTAGAGTCATGCCCGCCCCGCCAAGTGTCGCCCCGTTCGCCGGTTTGCTCGCGGACCTCGCACAGGATCTGCGCCGCGGGTCGTGCTGCCTGGTGGTGTGTGACAAGGGATGGACGTTACCGCTGTACGCCGCGCTGAAGGAGCGGCTGCGGGCCGCGAACGTGCGGTGCGGATACCTGGACGGCCGTCCGACGGAGGAATCGCCCAACGACGCCGGGGTGATGCTCGCGACGGTCGCGCAAATGCGCTATGCGGCACGGTCACAGGCCGAGGGAGTGGTCTACGCGCTGCCGCACCTGGACGTGATGACGACAACCGAGGGGGGGTGGACCACGATCTCTCGCGAGGTGGTTCCGCTCCTCTACGAGAACGCCGCCACCGTCTGGCTCGGGTTCAGGGACCCGTCGCTCCCGCTCCTGCAGGTGGTCGAGAAAGTGTTCACGCGGCGCTACGTCATCGACCAACCGTACCGGACGTTGGAAACGGTCTCACCTCCGCCACCGTCCCTTCCGCTGGTGCCGATCGTTCCTCCGACACCGGCACCGGCCGAAGAAGCCAACGAACCGGAACCGCCCGAAGAACCGCCCGCCGACCTACCACCCACGGAACGCACGGAGTGGTAACCGAATCGCCTACTTCCCCAGTCGGGCCGGATTGAAGTTCGCGTCGGTGAGGTGAGCCGGGTTCTTCACCTTCTCGGTCAGATAGTACTCCACTTCTTTCCCGGCCGCGTCGAACGCGATCAGGAGCACCGGTAACCCGAACGAGGGCGAACCCGGACGCATATCGAAAAAGTAATGCCGCGTACCCCCGCCCGCAATGAGCGGATCGTCTCCGGGATGGAACCGGTGCGTCACCCCCACGAGCGGGTACGAGCATTCATCGCGCTTGACCTCGCCATCGAACGTGAGCACATCGGCCGGGATCCGACCCGCCTCGACGTTCGCGACCGCGGTACTCAATCCGGTGATCCATCGGCCGAATCCCGCCTCGCGAACACTGTAACGTGCCTTCTCTTTCACGCGCGAGTCATCGGGCGAGACCGGCGGGGCAATGATCCCGGCCCGCATCAAGCGGCTGTCTCCCTCGCCGAGCATGACGTAGAGCTTGTCCTCGTGCGCACCGGGGTTGTAGACCGTCTCCCGCCCCTTGCCCGACCCGCCGATGTTGCGCGTAAACACGCTCATCGGTTCGCGGCGGTACTGGACGAGCACCACCTCGCTGTTGAGTTGCCCCCTGGGGTTGATCTCACGGCGCGTGAGCTGCAACTCGTACGTGCTGACGTTGTTCCACGCGGCGCGGGACGTTGCGACGAGCGATTTGAGTTCCGCAAGGTTCTTCGCAGCCGGGTCAAGTGTGGGTTGCTTCGGCGCGGGCACGGGGCCGACAGCAGATCCGGCTGCACGCGGCGGAATAAGTGACCGCTCGTCCGGCGGGGGCGGCGGCGCGGGATCGGCCGACACCATCCCCAGCGGCGATTGCCCGCCGACCGGTTTCGGGGAACTGCTCGGTGCGCCGGAACCGTAGGGCGGGGGCGGTTCCTTCTTCGGACCGCCGAACGGTCCCTGTCCGCGGGACTGGTACCGCGTGCAACCGGCAGACAAGACCGCGAGGATAACAATCGCGGCGGTGCGGCTCATCGGAGCATCCGTGCAAAGGCCGGGCGAACGTCCACAGGCGGTCACGATATAGCGGGCATGGGAAAACCGGGCAAGACGAGAAGCGGATCGGCATACTCACCCGACTTCACGTAGCACGATCATTGTATCGCGGAACTTGAGATCGCCGATCAGGCACGGGTGCTTGTACTGCTCCGGCGAGCCGCCCGTCTGCGCAAGACGGTCCTTATCCCACTTCGCCCACGTCCCGGCCGGAATGATCGCGGCCCGCAGCGCACCCAGGCGGCCGCTTTCACGCTTTGCGGCGTACTCCACGTTCTCGCAACCGAGCCGGACGTCGAGTTCCGTCAGGAAGTGTTTCAGCCGCAGTTCGTCCGCCGCATCGCCTTCTTCGAGGAAGATCGCGTAGTAGGGCTGTCGCTCGTCCCACACCGGCGCCACACTGTATGCGGAAACCGACTGCTGCACGCGAGCCGCGACCGCGTCCATCGCCTTCGTGACGTGGTACTCACTCAGCTTCTCGCCGGTCAGGTTCGCGAACCGGTGCCCCTTCCCCAAAAACTCGACCAGCGGCGTCTTCCCGAAGAAGCCCGTAACGCGGACCAGATCGGAGATGTGGTAACGGTAGAGACCGTAGGCGGTCGTCGGCAGGATGAAGTAGCTCTTGCCCTCGCTCAGTTCGTGTGCGCCGAGCACGGTGGGCCGGACCGCGTCGATTTCGTCCTCCGGCACGAACTCGAAGTAGTGCGACCAGATGTCGAGCACTCCGCTTGCGGTGCCGCCGGAGAGCGGGATCGTGAACCGGCCCTCGCTCGCGAGCAATCCCAGGTCGTGAACCGGCGGCTCACCGTAGTACCGCGGGAGCTGCCGCAGGTACGGACCCATGCTCCCACCGGTCCAGCAGTTGATGACGGTCGCATCCGTCGGCCACACGTCCATCGGGTAGAGCCGGCCGAGCTTCTCCGCGACCGCCGAAAGCTCGGCGGCACGTTGCACGTTCTGCTTCGCACGCGGGGCCAGGTACGCGCGCACTTCCGGCGAGATGTCGAGGTCTTCGCGAAGCGTTCCGTCGCGGAGGTCGCGGAGGAGGTGCTCCTTCTCCGCGTCGAGCGTGCGCGCGAGCTGGACGAGCGTGCTGGGGTTCGCGGCCATCAGCTGCGACACGTTGCGCCCGATCGAGAACCGCAGCGCGACGTAGTAGCGGGCCTTCGCGTCCTTGATTTTACCCGTCACGTACGGCACCGCGTACATCCACTTGATGAGCCGCTTCTGCACCATCGCGGTGTAGCCCGAAAGGTTCCCGCACGGGATGCCCGCGGGCGTGCGGAACTCCTCCGGGTCGCCGCCGAGTTGCACGATGGGCCGCATCGCGATCCGCCGACCGCGGTTGTCGCGGTACATCTTCACGCCCCACATATTCCACCCGCGGCGGTACGCGGCAAGGTACGCGTCCGTCACCGGGATGAGCTTGCGGCTCGCGGTGGTGCCGCTCGTGAGCGCGAACATCAACACGCGATGATCGGCAAGGAGCGCCCGCGTATCGCCGCGCTGAACCTTCTCGATATATGGGGCAACGTACTCGTACGGTGCAACCGGCACGTTGTTGCGAAAGTCGGCAACGGAGGTGATTGTCGCGAACTTGTGATCGCGGCCGAACTGCGTGTCCGCCTGGGTACGGAGGATGTCGAGGAGAAGGGTCGTTTGCACCGCCTCGGGGTTCTGACAAGCTAACTCGAATTGCCTCAGTTGGCGGCGAACGGGGTACGTGAGCAGCCGGCCGAGACGGACGAGCAAGAAACGTTTGAGAGACATGACACACCCGCGCGCAACCAAGCCCACGGACAGAAGCCGTGGGCTTGGCGGTTCACATCGTTACTCCAAAGGGCGATCTCCCCTCACGCCACCGGCAGGGCCGATTCCTCGTGCTCCGCCAGGTGCGTATCGAAGAACGTCACCACGATTCGGCTGTATTCCTCACCCGCGACGTGCAGCGCCTGGTTGTGCTTGGCCTTGGGCACGAGCCACAGCTTCTTCGGCGCCCCGTTCGCTTTATCAAAGAGCGCCCGCGCCATCTCGGGCTTGATGTACGTGTCGCCCTCGCCGTGGATCATGAGCAGCGGGCGGTTCAGCCGACCCGCGGCCTTCTCCACGCTGGGGTACGTCACGCCGCGGTTGCGCGCGACCTTCTTTACCCCGACCGTACCGATCATGCCGTAGAACCAGCTCGGCAGCGCCTTCTGAAGCCGGTGCGCGCCGCTGTAGATCTGAATCCACCGCCGCATGTACGGCACCATCGTCGTGTGCGTGCCGTACATCCCGTCGGTCGCCACGCACCGCACCCACGGATTGCTCGCCGCGACGATCACACCCGTGCTGCCGCCCTTGCTGATGCCGAAGACGCCGATGCCGCGCGGGTCCGCGTCCGGTCGTCCCTTCAGGTACGCCACCGCGGCGCGCATGTCGGACACGTCGCGGTCGGTCACCCACTGGAGGGGCTCGTAGTTCGGGTCGCGCTGGCTCTCGCCCTGGTTCCGCGGCTCGACCGCGAACACGTCGTAGCCCGCTTCGACGAGTGCCTGACAGTATTGCCGGCACGCCCAGCGGTTGGAGCCGAACTCCAACCCGAAGAGGATGACGCCGCGCCGGTGCGGGGCGGACGTGCGGAGGTAACAGCCGCGAAGGGTCAGCCCGTCGGCCGCGGCGAGCGCGACCTCTTCGGCGAGCGGGTCCGGCTCGCCGCGCGGCACCACTAACAACGGCTTTTCCTGGAAGATGCGGGTGACGAACCCCATGTACCGCCAGCGCACCCAAAGGTACGCCACCGCCAGACCCAGACCGTACAGGAGCGGTGGCGCGGCCAGGAACAGCCCGACGTAGAGCCCGAAGACCACCGAAAACCTCCGCGGTGCGAACGCCAAAGAGTTAAGCTATGATTCGGTCATCAAATCGACAGTCCTGTCACGCACCTAATCACCAACCGTTTATTATTTGAACCGTCCGGCTCGTCTTCAATCCCGGTAGAGACTCGCGACGAGCGCAATATTTTGTCCGCCGAAGCCGAAGCTGTTCGATAGCACGTGTTTGAAACGCACTTCGCGTGCCTGATTGGGCACGTAGTCCAGATCGCACTCCGGGTCGGGGGTCTGGTAGTTGATCGTCGGCGGAACCACACCCTTGCGGAGCGCCATGATCGAAATCACCATTTCCACCACACCGGCCGCAGCAATTAAATGGCCCAACATGCTTTTGCTGCTGGAGATCGGCACCTTGTAGGCGTATTCGCCGAACACGGCCTTGATCGCGGCCGTTTCCGCGGCGTCGTTGGCCTGAGTGCTCGTGCCGTGCGCGTTGACGTACCCGATGTCGGTGGGCACGAGCCCGGCGTCGGCGATCGCGTCGGCCATCGCACGGATCGCCCCGCGGCCCTGCGGGTGCGGGTCGGTCATGCGGTACGCGTCGGCCGTCGAGCCGTACCCGGTCAGTTCCGCGATGATGTTCGCGCCGCGGGCCTTCGCCGATTCGAGTTCTTCCAGAACGATCAGTCCCGCGCCTTCGCCGATCACGAAACCGTCGCGGGTCAGGTCGAACGGCCGGCTCGCGGTGGTCGGGCTGTCGTTCCGCTGCGACAGGGCCGTCAGCCGGTTAAATCCACTGATTCCCAGCGGGGTAATCATGCTGTGCGATCCGCCGGCGAGCATCATGTCGGCCTCGCCGCAGCGGATGATCTCGGCCGCCTCGCCGATCGCCTGCGAACTCGCAGCACATGCCGTCTGGCACGACGCGAACGGTCCGTCGAGGGCGAACTCGTTGGCGAGGTACCCGCTGGGCACAAACATTTCCTGTTCGGCTTCCTGCGGACCACTCAGCCGCTGGTACAGAAGACCGACCGCCTGTCGGATGTTGGACACGCGTTCGCCGGGTACGGTGGCCGTTGCGGTGCTGGTGGTGAGCGCGTGAAAGTCTTCCTTCCCCTCACCGGAGCCGAGATAGACACCCATCCGCGACCGATCGCCTTTCACCTCCAGCAACCCGGCTTCGGCGAGGGCGCCCCGACCGGCGGCAAGGGCGTAGTGCGTATTCACCCCGCAGTTGGCGTAACGCTCGGCACCGGGGATAAACCGCGCGAGGTCAAAGTTCTTCACCTCCGAGGCGAACGTGGTCGGAAACGTGCGCGCGTCGAAGTGCGTGATCGGCGCCACCGCGGTGCGGCCCTCGATCTGACTGACGAACAGCTCGCCCACGCTGTGCCCCAGCGGGGTGACAACGCCCATCCCCGTAATAACGACACGTCTGCGCATTGCTCGCTCCCGGCGAACCCCGGCCTTGCGGCCGGGGGTGGTTGGTGAGACCCTCCGGCCGCAAGGCCGGGGTTCGCCTACTCCCACCGCTTCACCACCGCCGCGGCACACTGGCCGAGGTTCGTGTACGACACCTTCAGCACGTAGGGCTTCTTCACGGTCCGCGGCGCACCCGCGTGAACCGCGATCGGACAGTCCGGGGCCGGTTTCTCGTGGTTCAGCGTGCCGGGCACCTCGCCGTGCTTCAACGCCAGTACCGAACACGCCAGCTCACTCAGTCCCGACGCGGCGCCGAGGTTGCCGAACCGGCTGAGCGGCGCGAACACCGGCGTGTCGCGACCGAACACTTCCGCAATCCCCCGCGCCTCGAACGCGTCACCGACCGTCGTCCCCGTGCCGTGCGCGTTCACGTGGTCCACGTCACGCGGTTGGATGCCGGCTGCGGCCAAGGCGTTGCGGATAACGCGGGCCAACCCCGGCCCCTTCTTGCCGCGGTCCACTCCCGACGCCCAGCCGACGACTTCCCCCAGAATCGTCGCACCGCGATTCCTTGCGTGTTCGAGTTCTTCGAGGGTGAACACCGCGGCGCCCTCACCCATCACGGTGCCGTCGCGGGCGGAATCGAAGGGCCGAACCGCACGTGTCGGATCATCGTTTCGGCGCGAGAGCTGGACGAACAGGTTGTAGCGAGCCAGTGTGATCGGGTTGAGCCGCCCCTCGCTGCCGCCCACGACCATCACGTCGGCCGCACCGCGCCGGATGATGCGCGCGGCTTCTGCCAGGGCCACCAAACCGGCCGAATCACCCGGAATCTGCGTGTTACTCGGCCCGCGGAGGTCGTAAAGGATCGTCGTGTGGCACGCGGGCATGTTCGGCAGGTACTTGAGCATCCAGATCGGAACGATCTCGTTCAGCCCCTGCTTGCCCCACACTTCCATGTCCACGTGCTCGCCGTCGGGCGAGGACAGTTTCGAGGCGGCGGCCATGTCGTTGATGTCGGTGGCGCCCATGAGCGACGCGAACTCGATGCCGATGCGGTCCGGCGGCACGCTCCCCTTCGACAATCCGGCGTGCTGAACGGCGAGCTGAGAACCGATGACGCCCAACTCCACCGTACGGGCCATCGCGTTGACCGACTTGCGGTACTTCGTGTCCGCCATCATCGCCTTGGCGGAGAAGTTGGGCACTTCGCCCGCGATGTGCGTGGGCAGTTCGGAGGCGTCGAGGAGGGAAATGGTGCGGACGCCGCAGGCGCCGGCCAACAGGGCCTGCCAGAACGCGTCCGGGGTCGAGCCGACCGGGTTGAGAACGCCGAACCCGGTCAGCACGGTGCGGCGGGAGTTGCTTACCATATCTAACGCTCGGTGCTAGACCCCGGGCGGCAACGCGGGCGCGGTCCGTGCGCGTCACGCATCGCCCGACACATCAAGTGTAAATCTATTCCGTGTTCCGGTTGGCAGCAGGATGACGGACGGACCGGATTCGGAAGCAGGGAAGGTTCAGTAAAGCCGGTAATTTGGGTTATTGGGGCTGCTGGAAAATGCGGGAAGCCCCAACCGGGGCCTCCGCGTAATTTCGTTGTAGGTGGGCGACCGATTCCACTCAGTTCGGGACCGACCGACTCACGGTCTCCGCCTGTCGCAACAACTGCGTCATCTCGCCGCGGAAAACAAACTTCGGGTCCGGTGTGCCGGGCGGGAGTTGCGCCGCGGTCACGTGCGCGAACATGATCTCCGCTTCGACGATCAGTTCGCCGGCACTATGGGCGGTTGCGGTGACCTGCGCACCGGTCTCGTTCAGAGCGACAATGGTCGTCGCGTAGGTCAGTTGTTCGCCGGCCATCGCCTCGCGGTGAAACCTCACGTTGTTCATCTTCGCGAGGACAACGTTCTTCTCGTACTTGTTTGCTTCTCCGACCAAGATGCCGCCCGTTTGCGCCAGCCCTTCGAGGATGAGGGGCGCGGGCATCACCGGGAAGCCGGGAAAGTGGTCCGCGAAGTGATCCTCAGCGAGACTGAGGTTCTTCACCGCCGTGGCGGACTTTCCCGACTCGAAGCTCACAAACCGGTCGATCCACGTCCAGCGCATGACGGCCCGTCCTACTTCTTCGCGACCTTCGATTCCAAGTAGCGGACGATCAGGTCCACCGTGAACAGGTCCTCGACCTTGTCCAGTCGCGGGTCCTTCTTGAAATCCGTCAGGTCGGCGTAGGGCATCTGCTTTTCGAGCGCGGCCAGCCCCACGGGCGTGACCTTGCCGTTGGCAACGAACGCCGCGTCGCCCTGAAAGATTGATTCCGGGAACAGCTCTTCACGGGGGATCGTGACCCCGAACTGTTTCTCCAACCGGAACACGATGTCCAGGAAGTCGATGGACTCGGCGCCGAGATCGGCCTTGAGCCGCGCGGCGGGCGTCACCTGGTCGTCATCCACGCTGAGGGCGTCGACGAGAGTCGTTCGGACCTTCGCGAAGATATCGTCGTGCGTCATGATTCGATTCTCCCGCCGGCTAATCAGCCGGACACGGCCCCCAAACTGAGACCGCCGTCCACGGTAATGACCTGACCGGTGACGTACGCCGCGGCCGGGCTACACAGAAACACCACTACGCCGGCGATGTCCTCCGGCACACCGAGCCGCTTCACCGGGATCAGCTTCTTCAGGTTGTCCTCGCCGGCCATGTTCCGCACGGCCTGGCTCATATCGGTGGCGATGAATCCGGGAGCAACCGCGTTCACCAGTACGTTGCGACCCGCCAGCTCGGCGGCCAGAACCCGCGTGAAACTGTTGATCGCGCCCTTGCTCGCGGCGTAGTTCGCCTGACCCTTGTTCACGTGCTCGGCCGCAATACTCGACACGTTCACGATCCGTCCGGACCGCTGCTTAAACGCCATCTGCTGGGCCACCGCCTTGCAGAACGCGAACACCCCCGTCAGGTTGGTGTTGATGACCGCGTTCCAGTCGTCGGCGTCCATCTTCAAGAACAGCTTGTCACGGATGACGCCCGCGTTGTTCACCAGAATATCAAGTCGCCCGCGTTCCGCCAAAACCCCGTTGACCACGGCTTCGGCCGATTTCGGGTCGGCAACGTCGGCCTGAACGCCCTTCGCGATCCCACCGGCCGCCGCGACTTCCTGTTCGAGTTGCGCGGCGGCGTCCTTGTTACTGTGGTACACGAAGGTGACCTTCGCGCCTTCGCGCGCGAGTGCCAGTACGATCCCGCGTCCGATCCCGCGGCTCCCGCCCGTTACCAGTGCGACTTGGTCCTTCAGCAACATCGAGCGGTTCCTGTCGTTCTTACTTCGTCCGTAATTGTCCGGTGAGCAGCGCCCAGCGAGCCTTCCAGTGTTCGAGCAACTTCGCATCGGCGGCCGCGCCGGCCGGTCCGCGACCGGCCAGCGAATAACCGTGCAGCGTGAGGATCGCGTTGACGGTCTGTTCGCCCGCGTCGTTAGCGCCCTTTACTTTGAAGGTCGCAGTGTCAGAGGCCGGGTCGGTCTTCGTCAGATCGACCGTCACATCCATGCGCCGGCCCGGCATCATGAACGTGCCGTATTTCACGCTCTTTAGCTCACGGAGCACGATCACCGGGTGCCGGTAATCGCTGGTCGCCCGCCAGAGCCACGACGCGGCTTCGACACACGCCTGGAGCATCAGGACTCCGGGCATGATCGGGAATTGCGGGAAGTGGTCGGCGAGGTACTCCTCACCGAGCGCCAGGTACTTCGCCGCCACAAGCGACTTGCCCGGTTCCCATCGGTCGATCCGGTCGATCAAGTGGAACCGCATCCGCCGCCCGTCCGTTACCGTGCCGAAAGAGTAGAAAGTATATGGCCCGGGCGAAAGCCGGACAACCCGAACGTCGGCCGGTTCGGTCGCACCGGTTGTGATAGCGTGCCCGTCGGTTCGCGGATTCGCAACTCACAGATTCCGTATCGACACGAGAAGCGGGACGACTTGTCCGCTTTATGCGAATCTTGCCGACGGGACGAGCGGGACGGTTACCCGGCCCTTGTCGCGCGCCCGCCCGCGGCTAAAATCACGTCTTCCCAAACACACTCAAACCAAACACACACGATCACGGCCGAGGAGTGAAACATGGGCAGGCGGCGCGGCACCGGGCGGCGGAAGGTCGGACGGAAGAAGCGGCGCATGCGTTCGCGCATCCGGCACCGCAAATAAGCTTGCGTGAACGCTCGGTCCCCGCTATCCCGCGGTCGGGGGGCCGAGCATGGTTCGCACGTTTCCGCGGCCGGGGCACGCGCTCGGTTTGTTGCTGGTTGCGGTCGCAATCGGTTGTGCCGGGCCGTCGGGCTTACGCGACCGCTTCCCGTGGCTGGGCCGCCCGCGCGACACCGAAGAACTGAAGGCGTCCGTCGGGTGGCTCGATCTCGAGGCCCAGGATGCCGCCCGCGGTCCCCTCCGTCCCGAAGACGTGCTCGCGTTCGCCGAGCGCTCCCGCGCGTCCGTCAAACCGGCCGTTCTGTACCCGCGAAAGGCCGTTCTCGTCGTCACCGGCGGCGGCTCATACGGCGCGTATCCTGCCGGCGTCCTCGTCGGATGGACCGCGACCGGCACCCGGCCCGAGTTCGACGTCGTGACGGGCATCAGCACCGGCGCGCTGCTCGGGGCGTTCGCGTTCCTCGGTTCGTCCGAGGACTGCGAGCTCCAACGGTGCTACACCACGCTCCGCGACCGTGACATTTACCGCCGCAACCGGCTCATCCCCGCGCTCCTGTCGGAGTCGTTCGCGGACACCGCCCCACTGGCCAAGTTGATCGAGAGACTCGCGACCGAGGATCGCATCCGGCGGTTCGCGGCGGAACACCAGAAGGGGAGACGGTTCTACGTCGGCACGACCGACCTCGACGCGCGCCGGGCGGTCGTGTGGGACATGGGTGCGATCGCGGCCCGCAACACCCCGGAGGGCCGCGAACTGTTCCGGAAGGTGCTCCTGGCGTCCGCGTCGATCCCGGGGTTCTTCCCGCCGGTGCGCATCCCGGTCACGGTGGACGGGCGCCGGTACGTGGAGCGGCACATCGACGGCGGGACAACCTCTTCCATGTTCTTCGTCCCGCCGTGGGTACCGCCGGGTGCGCGCGACCAACTCCCGCCGGGCTGGCTGTACGGCTCCGACGTTTACATCTTGGTCGCGGGGAAGATGTACCCGGACCCGGCGCCGGTGAAGCCGCGCTCGATCGCGATCGCCAGCAGCGCGGTATCGACCGTCGTCTACGACCAGACGCGGAGCGACCTGCACAAGCTGTTCCTGCTCAGCGCGATGACCGGGATGAACTACAACGTGTCGGTGATCCCGCGCGAGCTCGAATCGCCACTGGAGAGTACGACGTTCGATCCGAAGGAGATGACCCGACTGTTCAACGCGGGGTACCAGTGGGCGGTGTCCGATGGGCGGTGGCGAAACACGCCGCCGGGCTACGAAGCAACAGAAGGTGCGAAGTTCCGCTCCGGGACGACACTGACCGACACCGGCCGCGGCGCACCGGGGGGCGTGCTCGGCCCGCCGTTCAGTCCGATCCCGTTCAGCCCGGTGCCCGGAGCGGTACCGGTCGTTCCCGAGAAGTGACCGCGGTTCTCATGGACTTTTTGTTGCCCCGCTCCGCCCACACCGATATGTGGCGGACCGCCGTGCCGGAGGATCGAGTCATGCGACGGGCGTTAATGGCGGTCGTGTTTTTGGCGGTCGCGGGCGCGTCCGGGTGCATCACACCGGACGACAAACGGCAGTGGCAGGAAGCGCTGAAGGACCTGCGCGGCGAGAACATGAGCGTCGCGTACCGCAGCGCCTTGGATCTGTCGTTCGCGGTACGTAGCGGGTTGTTCGTCCGTCAGGTGCACCACTGGGCGGCGCTGCTGTTCCTTGCGGCGATGTTCGCGCACATGTTCCGCACGTTCTTCACCGGCGCGTTCCGCAAACCCAGTGAGGCCAACTGGATCATCGGGCTGGTGCTCGTCTTCATCGGCACCTTCGAGGGCTTCAGCGGTTACTCGTTGCCCGATGACCTGCTCTCCGGCACCGGGCTGCGGATCGCGTCGGGGATCACCCTGTCGGTACCGGTGATCGGCACCTGGACGCAGTGGGCGTTGTTCGGTGGCGAGT
>JAFKJJ010000099.1:8605-22558 GCA_017306025.1 Planctomycetota bacterium | reverse complement strand
CCGGCGAGGTCGTAGACGCCGCGGACGGTCACTCCCTTGGACTCCAGACCGTCGAGGAACTCCCCGATCTCGGAGACGGCGGCGGAGCGGTCGTCCCCGAGCTTCCCCGGTTCGACGCGGAATACCGACCACATCGTGTAGCGGATGGTGCTGTTGAGCTCGGCGTAGTCGAGGCGGGCCATACCCCCATGGTGCCACCAGCCCGATCCCCCGCGAGTCGGCGGTTCCCCGTGCGCGAGTCGGCAGTCTCGGGAGACGGGCGGTCAGCCGGTCGTGGCCGCAGCCAGATCCGCGACGACCCGCTCCGCGGCGGCCCGGGCGGTGCCCACACACGCCGGCACCCCGACGCCGTGCAGTGCGGCCCCGGCCACAGCGAGACCGGCCGGCAGCCCGTCCCCGATCGTCCGCACGCGGTCCAGGTGGCCCACGCCGTACTGGGGCAGCCCCCCACCCCAGCGCTGGACGTGGACGGCGACGGGGTCCGCCGTCAGCCCGGCCACCTCGGCGAGGTCGCGGCGAGTGCGGGCGACGAGCTCGTCGTCGTCGACCTGCAGGGTGGCGGCCTCCCCGAACCGGCCGAGGGACGCGCGCAGCCGCACGAGGCCGTCCGGGGCGAGGTGGGCCCACTTGTTCGTCGAGTGCGTGACGCCCTTGACCGACAGCGGCTCGCCGGCCGCCACCAGCATCCCGGACGTCGGGGGCAGGCCGGTCGCGTCCCGGGGGCGGTAGGCCAGCGCCACCACGACCGACGACGCCAGCTCGATCCCCGACGCGGCCCCCGCCGCCGCCGGGGCGACCCCGGCCAGCAGGCGGGCCGCAGCGGGAGCAGGCACGGCGAGCACCACCGCGTCGACGTCGAGAAGTTCGGGATCGGTGGTGGGGCCGAGGGTGAGCCGCCAACCCCGTTCGCGGCGCTCGAGGGACCGGACCGTGACGCCCAGCCGCACCTCCGCACCCGCCGCGGCGACCAGCGCATCGAGCAGCACCCGGTAGCCACCGGGGACGGCCCCGAAGACCGGCGACGGGCCGGGAGGGGCCGTCGTTCCGGACGCGGGGCGCTGGCTGCCGGGCGGCGGCGCGCCGGTCCCGGTCCGCGGACCGGCAATGAACTTCGGCGGCGCGACCTGCGGCGCCTTCCCGAGGAACGCCGGGCGAGCGGGCGGACCCGCGTTCGGGGGAATGATGTTCTTCGGCGGCCCCTGTGGAACCGACGGCGCGGGCGAGGGCGGAGCGGGGGTCACCGTCGGCGTTGGGGCCGGAGCCGGAGGGGCCGCCGCCACGGGCGCGACCGGAGCCGGTCGGCTCGGGGCGGGCGCCGACGGCACGTGTGGTGCCGCGACCGGCGGCGCCGGGGCCGCCGTCGGCGCCGAAGCAACCGCCGCAGGCGCGGCCGCGGGAGTTTGGACGGGCGGAACAGGCGCCGGCGGAGCCGGAGTCGGGCGTGAAGGCGGCACGGCGGGTGCGTTCGGGCGCGCCGGAGGCGCGGGCGGACGGCCCATGTTCAAGTTCCGCATTCCCCCGCCGCCGAGCGTCGGAATGACATTCCGTGGCGGCGCCGGGGGCGCGGCCGGCACCGCGGCCTGGACGGGGGCGACCGCCGGAGCAGGGGGCGGGGCCGGCGCAGGTTCGGGAGCGCTGACGGCCGCCGCGGGCGCGGGCGGTTCAGCAACCGGCTGAGGCGCCGCGGGCGTGGCCGGGGCGTGCGGAACGACCGGGGGCGGCTCGACCGGTTTCGCCGCGGGGCGAACCGAGGCCTTGGGTAGCGTCTGAATGTTCTTGGCGAGGTTGGCGGCGGGGGGGATGACCGACTTCGGCGGAGCGCCGGCTACGGGGGCGGGCGCGGCACCGGGCTTCGGCCCCTTCTTGACGCGCTCCTTGAGCGCCTCGGCCTGGTCGGGTTCCAGTCCGTTGAGCTGGTTCGTAATCCCGGCGAAGCCCAACTCCTTGCAATAATCGAGCAGGAGCTTACTTTCAACGTTCAGTTCTTTGGCCAGGTTGAACACCCGGACCTTCTTCTCTTTCGCGTCTTTCGTCTGCGGATTCGACAAGCGGAACTCCTCTTGGGGGTGCTCCGAACAACCCCCGAACCGGCCCGCGCCGCGGGCATACCGGATCGACCGATCGCGCCCCGAACGAGTTATATTCTAATCCCACAGCCCCTGGTGAAAAGGGCACCTGCGACGAGAGCGCGGAATGCGTAGTGTGGGACGCCTTCCGAGAAAGCCACGGAACCGGGTCCGGGGTCAGCCTCTCGTTCCACGATTTCTCTATCATTCGGCCGGCTTGTCCGCGTCGGAGGGCGCGTCAGCCGGTGCTTCGGCCGCCTCACCAGTGTTGGACACGGCTTCCGGCGCCGGGGGTTCGGGCTCGGCGGAAGTTTCCGCGCTTTCGGTCGCAGCGACCTCGCCCGCCCCGGCCTCCGCGACCGCCTCCGCCTCCGTTTGGCCTCCGGCTTCCGCCGACGCTCCGGCCTCGGCAGCAGCGGCTTCCGCCTGCGCCTCGGCTTCGAGCCGGGCCTGCTCCGCGGCCTCCTCCGCCTGCCGCCGCTCCTCCTCGACGCTCTGCTCCATCGTGTCCGCGTACTCTTCCGCGTACATCACCACTTCGTCCGCTTCCGTTTCCGGCAGTCCGGTGAATTCGGACAACCCGGTCGCGTCGGTCATCGTGATGTCGTTGTAAGAGAGGAACCCCTCTTCAATCAGCGCGTTGGTGAGTTCGGGCGACGCGTGCGGGAGCTGCCCGAACCACCGCTCCGCACGTTCGAGGGCCTCGGCCAGTTCGTCGTGCGTCATGATCTCGATGTCCCAGCCGACCAGCTTCGACGCGAGACGCACGTTCTGCCCGCGGCGGCCGATGGCCAGGGAGAGCTGGTCGTCGGTGACCAGCACGATCGCCCGGCCGAGGCGCGGGTAGGTGAACACGTCGGAAATCTGGGCCGGCTGAAGCGCGTTCGGAATGAGCACCTGTAGCGCGTCGTTCCAGCGGACGATGTCGATGCGCTCGCCGTTGAGTTCCTCGATGACGTTCTTGATGCGGCTGCCGCGGACGCCGACGCACGCGCCGACCGCGTCCACCTTCATGTCGATCGAGGTGACGGCCACCTTCGAGCGGTAGCCGGCCTCGCGGGCGACGGCCCGGATGTCGATGATGCGCTCGTCGATCTCGGGGATCTCTTCCTCGAAAAGCGCCTTGACGAACTCCGGGTGCGCCCGCGACAGCACGACCTTCACCCGGTGGCCCTGCTTGCGGACCTCGAGGATGATCGCCTTCACGCGCTCGCCGACGTGGTGCGTCTCACCCGGGATCTGCTCGCTGCGGGGCAGGAGGGCTTCGGTCTTGGCGTTGAGTTGGACGATCGCGGTGCCGGCGTCCACGCGGGTGACGGTCCCCATGACCAGTTCGTACCGCTTGCCGGCGAACTCGTTGAAGACGGTGTCCGACTCGGCCTCGCGGATCTTTTGAATAATCATCTGCTTGGCCGACTGCGCCGCGATGCGCCCGAGCGTGACCGGATCGAGCTCCTGATCGCCGTGGCGTGCGACGATGTGGCCGGTGGCCTCGTCGATGTGGACGTAGACGCCCTCTTCGACCTGGAAGTGGCGCTCGGCGGCCACCTGGATGGCCGACGCGATGCCCTTGAAGATCGTTTCCTTGGAGATCTTCCGCTCGTCGTGGAGGGTGTCGACGAGCTTGAGGATGGCATCGCCCGGGTCCTTTTCCTTCTCGGTCGTCTTCTTGATCGCCATGTCGCAGCCCTCGGCTGTGCGTCTCGGTCTGTCGCTCGGATCGGGTCGGCCAAAAACGCCGGCACCGGCTTTGGGAACCGTCCACGCCGCGGTTGTCGGGTACGGTTCGGACCGGCCATCGCGACCGGTGGGACCGTGACCCGACACCCCGACGCGTGCGGCCCGAAGCCGGTGCATCGTTGGTGTGGTTGTCAGGGGTATTGTTGCGCGAAGTCGTTACAGAAGCAAGAGGAACGGCGAGAAATAGTATGAGTGCGGGTGTGAGTGCGAGGGAGGAGGCGACAGAGCGGAGGCAGAAGACCGGTGAACGTTGCGAGAGCCGGTCTTCGACATTTCGCGGCGCGCTCGCACTATTTCGGCGCCACCGCGATCTGCTTCGCGTCGTCGATCTCGATCCGCGGCACGTCGTCCACCTCCTTCACCGTCCCCTTCGCGGTGATCGTCTTCCCTTTGAAGTGGTCGGCCGGGTCGAGGGTGCCGGCGCCCTTCAGGCTCGCAGCACCCTTCCGGGTGATGACCACCGCGAAGTTCTTCTCGCTTTTGAAGTCCTCTTCGGCGTCGAGGTAGATCTCGCCGCGCTTTTCGAGCCGGTCCTTTGCGGCCTTCACCTCCATCCTCACCACGACCTCTTTCCCGACCCGCTTCCGGGCTTCCACCGGACCGAGCGGCTTCGGTTCGTCCGCCGCACGCGCCGCGAACGACAGCAACCCGATCGCCAGAAGGCTTCGCGCGAACACGAGGCACCTGCTCCGACTTGCCCGCCGGCCGCCCGGCGGCTTTGATGATGGTGGCGTCAACTCACTCCGACGATTCGCGGGCGGAACGAAGCCATGCTCGGCGACAAACCCGGCTGGGGCCTCAAGGTGCGCGTGTGGGTCGAGCGGGACGGCAAGAAGGTGCTCGGCCCCGGCCGCGTCGAGTTGCTCGGGCACATCGAGAGCCTCCACAGCATCTCCGCGGCGGCCAAGAAGATGAACATGTCGTACCGGCGGGCCTGGACCCTCGTCCGCGACATGAACACGGCCGCCGGGGAACCGCTCGTGGAGGTCACCACCGGCGGCGCGGGCGGCGGGGGGGCCGCTCTCACGGCCCGCGGAAAGGAAGCCGTCGCCCTGTATCAGCGGCTCGTCGCACGGCTCACGCGGACCGCGACCGAAGAGGCCACGCGGTCCGCGTGACCGTCGGCCGAAGGAGCCCGTCTCTCGAAGTGTAGAGCCGCTATTCCCGTTCGGATATAGCGAAAGGCAGAGTTGTCCGCACCGCGAATGAGTGAGACTTTCAGAACCCAACGTCCGCGCCGCTGGCCTTCAGGTCGAGATACGCGAGGTACAGGAGTCCGCCCAGGATCGCGTAACACATCGCGGTCGCGAACAGCGACGACGAGCCGAACTTGAACGCGCTACCGGCCGACGCCTTCAACTTGGGCTTCGCCCCGCGCCAGTCCACCGAGTAAATCTCGTCCAGAAGCAGGTGCGACAGGAACCCGATCATCACCCCGCACGCCAAAAGCACGCGAATGCTGCGGTCCGGGCTGTGGTACGCGAGGTACACGCACAGGCCGGAGATCAGCATCGCCGGGATGCTGTGGTACATCCCGCGGTGGACCGTGAACTTCTTGAACACGTTCGCGACGCCGTAGCGGATGAACGCATAGGCGAACAACAGTGCCGCGAGCACGCCCTCCGTTGACATCCCCGCGTGCATCAGCCGCCGGACGAGCAGCAGCGGGACCAGCACGGCCGCCAGCCCGAACATTTCCCGAACGGGAACGCCCGAATCGCTGTCGAGGTCCGGGAGCATCCCGCCGACCGCGGTCACCCCGGCCGCGAGCAGTCCCGCCTCTGTGCTGAATCCCAGCGGTTGTACCGCGACCCCGCCGTAGGCGATCCCGCAAAAGCTCGACACCGTGATGTGTGTGCGGAACCCGGCCATCCCTTGCCCTCTGCCGTTCGCCGAAATCCGGTCGCCTCTGGGGTGACACCCGTACCCGAGAGCCGTTGGGGCTACTTCCCGACCGCAGGCACGCCGTGATGTCGACCGGCGCCCGTCGCCGTCGACCACAGGCTGATCTCACTTGACCGGCACTCCGAGACACCCGCGGCGTTGCGCCGCAGTTCGCGCTAGCCCGACCCGACGGCTCCCGGTGAAAACTCACCGGAGTCTACCAGAGGGGCAAAGCGACGACATCGCCACATTTTCGGCCTACTGACCTTGTGTACAGACACTCCTTCGGCAATTAATACTGTACGGAGGTGAGCTATGTCGCTGACGAACCAGGAAATCGCCCGTAAGCTCCGTGACGCCGCGACCGAGCTGGCTCGCACCAACAACAACCTGTACCGCGTCCGTGCGTTCCGCTCCGCCGCGATGGCCGTTCTGGGCCTGAAGGGCGAAGTCGCCGACCTCGTCGCCGCGGGTCGGACGCACGAACTCGAACGCGTGCCGGGTATCGGTAAGAGCCTCGCGGACACGATCACCCGCTACATCCGACTCGCGCCCGCGCGCACCGAAATCACGGCCGGACCCCGCCCCTAAAGCGCGTTTCGAGTTCGGGTCGCGTGCGTTAGCGCGGCGCAACGAAGTCGCGGCGCTCCCGGCCGCTTCGTCTTCGTGAAGCGCGATCAGCGAAGCACGGTTGTTGGGGCGTTTACCAACCTCAACCCGCACTCTTGCCCTTCTTCAGTACCGCGCGCACGAGCGCGAACAGCGCGAGTGCCCCCACCGCGCCGAAGTACCACCAAATTGCGCTGATCGTGAACGGCACCGGCGACGGCGGTTCCGGTGGCGGCGCCGGTTCGACGCTTGCGGCCTTCATCACAGCCTCACGATGCGTCATGAGCATCTTGCGGTTGCTGTAGCGCCCCGAGTTCACGCACTCGTCCATCACCTCTTGCGCCGCCTTGACGTCCCCCTGTGCCGCGTACAACTCGCCGAGCAGCCAGTACAACCGCACGTCATACGGGAACCACAGTACGAGTTGCTGAACGGTCGCGATGGCCTCGGGGAAGTCGCCACCGGGCAGTTTCGCCTTCTCCGCCGCGGCCAGCTTACCGGGTTCGTACACTCCGGCGTCGTTGACGAAGTTCACCGGCCAGAGTTGGTCCGGCAGTTCATTCTCCGGTTGCAGCTTCGGGCCGTGGGTTTCGGCGAGCCGGAGCTTCACCAGTTTGAGCAACGGCCCGCGGTTGGCCTTGAGCTGCCAGGCGATCTTCGGCGACTTGGGATTGATGGCCGGTGGGACGCGTTCCTCGTTGGCGATGTCGAGGTAGTCGAACGCCCGCGCCCACTGCCCCTGAGTTGCGGCGATGTGCGCAAGAGTAATGTTCGGCAGGAACCCGCTCCGCTGACCCTTGAGCACGCCCTCGGCTTCGTCCGCGCGGCCGAACCGGAGCAGGTCGATGGCGAGTGTGACATTTTCGTCAACGGTGCGCCGATCCGCGCGCTTCCCCTGTGCCAGTTTGATGCGCGCGGCCACGATCCCGCGCTCGGTCAGTTGCGGCTTTCCGGTTTTCGGGTCGATGATCTTCGCTTTGGTGACGGGGTCTTCCGCCTCCAATTTCCAGTCCGGGTTGCCGATGTTCCGCAGAACGAGCCGTCGGCGCTTGAACTCCTCGAACGGGTACGGCTCGGGTGCGCCCGCGTCATCGACGGAAATCATCGCCGAGACGACGCTGTCGGGGTGATGCAGCGACGCCCGCCCGTCGGCCACGAACAGGACGGCCAGAACTCCGCCGAACAGACCGGTGATCGCGACACGCAGCACGGCCCAACTCCCTGTCTGTCAGGAAAATGCGACGGGCATTGTAAGGGCGATCACAGCGGGCGGGCTTCCGAGGAAGAGGCAGCGTTCTGCACAACGGATAAAGGGTCCCGGCCGGAATCCCCCAGCCGCGCGAGAACCTCGCGGGTGCAGTCGGCGCCGCCGGTGGTGTTCACCCAGATGGCCCACGGCGTCCAGAAGAGGCCCCACGGAACACCCCACGGGCCGAGCAGCAGCGCAAGGAAACTGTACGTAAGGCCGCACAAGTACCGCTGTTGCCACGAACTCGTGAGGTAAACCGGGGACTGCCGCCGGACGGTGAGGAAGAGGAGGGAGAAACAGAACTCGAAGCGGACACACCGCGCCCCGTCCGCAAGGCGGGTGCGCAGCTCCTCCGCGAACAGAGGTCGCGAGCCTCGAAAATGGAGTAGTTCCGATGAAGAGTGGAGTTTCTGGTCCACATTTTGCTCGTCGCTAATAGACCATCAAAAATCGGCCTCTTCGGTCGCTCACAACACTGCAAACCGGGCACGAATGCCCGGACCGTGAGCAACACCGACAAGGCGGGCTCCCATGAGCAACCTCCCCATGCAACTCACCGAAGTTGTCCTCCAGCGGATCGTCGATCGTACCGGCCGCCGGGTGAAGAACCTCGTGGTTGAGGTCACGGGGAGCGGCGAGTGTGTCGTCCTCCGTGGTCAGGCCAATTGCTACCACGTCAAACAGCTCGCCCAGCAGGGCGCCCGAGAAGCGCTCCCCGACGCACGGCTCGAAAACGCCATCATCGTCGAGTGACCGGGCACCCCGACCATCAACCCGCCCCTTCAACCCCGACCTTGCGGCCGGGGTTTGTTTCGTACTCGCACGTCACGCTCGTGGTGATGCCCCCGCGCGGGGTCCATACCGACACCACCTTGCACCGCACCGGCTTACACGCGGCGACGAAGTCGTCGAGCAGCCGGTTCGTCACCTGTTCGTAGAAGATGCCCTGATCGCGGAACCGTTGGAGGTAGAGCTTCAGCGACTTCAGTTCGACGCACGACTCGCCGGGCGTGTACGTGAAGGTGATCGTGCCGAAGTCCGGCTGACCGGTCTTCGGGCAAACGCTGGTGAATTCCGGGCAGACGATCTCGATGGTGAACTCCCGCCCCGGGCGCGGGTTCGGAAACGTCTCCAACTGCTCGACGGACGGCGTTGCGGTCGGTTCCATGCGGCGCTTCTCGTGGTGTCTGGCTGTGTATCTTGATAGATGAAGTGCGAACGCGGTTCCAGTCGAAGGGGGAGCCATGCCCAAAGCCGTCGTCCTCTTGAGTGGCGGACTCGACAGCACCACGGCGCTGGCCGTGGCCCGGAGTCGGGGGTTCGAGTGCTACGCGCTGTCGGTGGATTACGGGCAGCGCCACCGCGTCGAGTTGGAATGCGCCGCGGCGGTCGCGAAGGCGCTGGGCGCGGTCGAGCAACGTGTGGTGAAACTCGACCTCCGGCAGATCGGCGGTTCGGCGCTGACCGGCGATATCGCGGTCCCGAAGGACCGCTCCGCGGACGACATGAGCCACGGAGTACCGGTCACGTACGTCCCGGCGCGCAACACGATCCTCCTGGGGCTCGCGCTGGGCTACGCGGAGGTGGTGGGGGCGTTCGACCTGTTCATCGGGGCCAACGTCCTCGACTATTCCGGGTACCCCGATTGCCGGCCGGAGTTCCTGAGCGCGTTCGAGAGCCTCGCGAACCTCGCCACCAAAGCCGGAACCGAGGGCGCGGGGACGTTCCGCGTCCACTCGCCGCTCTTGAAGCTCACGAAAGCGGAAATCATTCGCGAAGGGACGAAGCTCGGCGTGGACTACGCGCTGACGTTGAGTTGTTACGACCCGGACGCGACCGGCCGCGCCTGCGGCCGGTGTGATTCGTGCTCGCTGCGGAAGAAGGGATTCGCCGAGGCCGAAGTCGCGGACCCGACAGCGTATCAGTGAATAGTGGGCGGTGGGCAGTGAGGACAAAAGGCATCTACATTTTGTCCTCACTGCCCACCGCCCACTGCCCGCTATTCACTCATCCTTCTTACGGCCGGGGAACCCGCCCTTGTTGAACCCGCCGAACTTCCCCTTTGCCTCCGGCTTCTTCTCCTCGACCGGCCGCGGCGCCGGGGCCTCTTCGACGTCGGCCGCGTCGGCGGACGCCGCGTACATCGTGCCCAGGCAGCCGAACGCGAACAGCGCGGCGACGATCAGCTTACGGCTCATCGAACACCTCTTCCGGATTGGAACCGAACACACGACTCGGTATCCCTTAAACACGCCCGCGCGGCTCGGGTTACGCGGTCGGTTCTGATAAACTGCTGAGAATCGCTTGATTGCCGGAGGTTCGGTTCATGTCGGATCTGTCCGTCCAACTCGGCCGGTTGACGCTCCGCAATCCGGTGCTGGTGGCCAGCGGCACGTTCGGTTACGCGCGGGAGATGGCGCCGTTCGTGGACTTCGCGAAGCTCGGCGGCGTGGTTCCGAAGACCGTGACGCAGTCCCCGCGGGCGGGCAACCGGCCGCCGCGAACGGTCGAGACCGCGAGCGGCATGCTCAACGCGATCGGTCTCGACAACGACGGGCTCGAACACTTCCTGACACACCACGTGCCGTACCTGCGGACCCTGCCGACCGCGATCGTGGGCAACATCGCGGGCAAGAGCGAGGACGAGTTCGTCGCGATGGCGGCGCGCGTTCACCAGTCACGGGAAGGGCTCGCGGCGCTGGAACTGAACCTGTCGTGCCCGAACGTGTCTGGAGGAACGGATTTCGCGATAGACCCCGAGCTGACCCGGCGGATCGTCCGGCGCTGTCGCGACACCTGCCCCGACCTTCCGCTGATCGCCAAGCTCACGCCGAACGTGACCGACATCACGGTGATCGCGCGGGCCGCGGCCGACGGCGGCGCGGACGCGGTCAGCGCGGTGAACACGTTCGTCGGGATGGCGATCGACTGGCGCCGACGGAAGCCGATCCTGGGCAACGTGACCGGCGGGCTGAGCGGCCCGGCCATCAAGCCGCTCGCGCTGCGGGCGGTGTGGCGGATCGCGCAGTTGAAGGCGGTCCCGGTGATCGCGGTGGGCGGTATCGCGACGCTCGACGACGTGATGGAGTTCCTGATCGCGGGTGCGAGTGCGGTTCAGGTGGGGACGGCGAACTTCTACGACCCGACCGCGAGCGTGCGCATCGCGGACGGTCTGCCCGCAGCGCTGGCGGAACTCGGCGCGAGTAGCGTGCGCGAGGTGGTCGGCACGCTGAAGACCCCGTGAGGCGGCACCATGACTGACGAGGCGGGCTTCCTGAAGGCGATCGCCGAGCAGCCGGCGGAGCGGTCCACGCGGCTCGTGTAAGCGGACTGGCTCGACGAGCAGGGCCGCGCCCGCGAGGCGGAATTCCTGCGGCTCCAGATTCAGGCGGCCGAACTGAACGCACGGCTGATTGAACTCGGCGGTGAGCTTGAGGCGAAGTGGCTCACTGCGGTCGGTGACGTCCGCGCCAACCAGTCCGAACTGAAGCTCCGCACCGGGCGGACGATCCGCCTCCGAGAACTCTGGCAACATCACGTTTACGAAGGTCTGTTGGAGGGCCTACCGACGCGCGAACGGAATCAACAGCACCTCGATCGCCTGCGGGCCGCCCATCCGCAGTTCCACGTCATTGAGCCCGAGCAACGGCCCCTTCAGTACCGCGATGACAGGCCGTACCCGTTCGGGACGCCCGCGGCGCTCCCCGGCGTTGAGTGCGCCGGGCGATTCGACTCGTTCGGTGCGGTTCGTGGCGAGCGCGGCGACGGCTCCCAACTCACCGTCGTCTGGTTTCAGGACGAGTTCGCGTTCCCGATCGGTTCTGCCGTTCGTGAACAGATTCGCGCCCTCGACTGGGAAAACCTCGCTCACAATTACGAGTGGTGAGGCTCACTTCCCCTTTGGTGGCGACTTGGGCGGCGTCGGGAACTTCGCCGGGTCGATGCGGGTCAGGGCCTTTCCCGCCGCTTCGCGGACCCTGGCGTCGGGGTCGTTCAGTACGGTCTGAAGGGCCGGAATCGCGTCCTTCGCCTGTTCGCCGAACGTCCCCAGCCCGATCGCCGCGCTGCGGCGGACGTCGGCCTCCTTGTCCTTGAGCGCCTCGATCAGCGCCGGAACGACCTGGGCCGCGTCCCCCTTCCGGTCCGGCAGCGTGCGCACCGCGACCATCCGGTCGCGCTCGTCGGCCCCCTTCAGGTCCTTGACCAGTTCGAGGGTGTCTTTCGCCCTCTGGCCGCACCCGGCGCACGCCAGCGCGCCGAGCAGCACCAACGCCCGCACCCGCATATACGTACCCCAGTTGAAAGCTGCCAGGTTCTGGACGAGCCGCGACCGCAAGGGAGCGGGCAACGCGAATGAAGTTACGCTCGCGGTTCGGGATCGTGTCGCCCGTGCCGCAACGGAGCCCGCCCCCTTGCGGTCGCGGCTCGCCCGAAAACCGGATACGACATCCGCACGTGGATCAGAAATCGCCGACGATCTCGCCGCCGGCGATGGTGCCGAGACCCTGGTAGGCGTTCGGGTTGATGCCGCTGGTGAGGAACTTCACCGAGCCGTCGCCGAACAGGAAATTCGCCCCACGCCCCGTGTGCATGCTGTAGAACGTGTCGGGGTCGAAGATCGGAAAGTCGACGCTGGGCAGGTGCGTGGCGTTGGCGTGGGCCAGAACCCACGCCTCGCCGAAGTCCGCGTTGTCATAGGCCGACCCGTTGGGGCCGGACGGCGCCTGTGCGGGGAGCGTGCCGGGAGCGGTGAACGGCTGGGTCGCCATCCAGGCGGGACACCGCCCGCCCGGCACGGCCCCGGTCCAGGTGCTGGGCGCGTGGTTGCTCGACCGCTCGCCAGCGAAGATGGTGTTGCTCATCCCGTCGGTAACGCTCGCCACCCGGTTCTTGCTGTTGCGGTAGAAGATGCCGACGCCGGCCGCGCCGCCCGGCCCCTCGTCGGCCGGCGGGTTGCCCCCGGCCCCGTTGAAGCACTCCGCCCACCCGCTGCACCCGACATAATTGCCGCTCGCGACCGTGGCGATCGGGCTGCCGAAACTACTGTCGTAGACGGAGTAGGGCTGCTGGTACGGGTCGGAAGGGCACTGGAAGACCGACAACTGAAGTTGCGAGACCTGCGCGTTGACGCCCGTCCCGACCGGGCGGCTGAAGTCGATCCGCGCGTAGACGTTGTTCTGTTCGAGGTAGGGCAACAGGTACGCGGCCCAGCCCCAGCCCGGGCCTACGTCGTTGTCGGGGGTGCTGTTCGGGTTGGTGTTGCCGTCGGTGTAGCCGGGCGGGAAGTACCCGTTGGCGTTCTCGTAGTTGTGGAGCGCCAGCCCGATCTGCTTGAGGTTGTTCTGGCACTTCATCCGGGCGGCCGCCTCACGCACCTTCTGCACGGCCGGGAGCAGAAGGCCGATGAGGATGGCGATAATCGCGATGACGACGAGCAACTCGATCAGCGTGAAACCCGCACGCGGGCGCGGCTTCGAACCGGTCCGACGCAAAACGGAATACATGATGTGACCTCTACGCCGGAATTATGAATGGCGTAGAGGTGAGTATAATGTAGGTATAACTCAGTTCAACCGGAAAATTGAAATTTCTACCGGTGCGTCTGGCGCCGAGGCTCACTTCTTCGGGGCGAGGAGTGCGTCGGCCTTCGTCGGGTGCTTCTGCACGTACTCCGCGATCCCGTTGAAGAACTCCAGGAACTGCTCCGCCCCCTGCTCGGCCAGCTTCGGGGCCGTCGGGCCGAGCACGCGCAGCGCCACCGTCGCGGCCTTGCTGTCGCTCTGCAGGTAGACCTGCACGCTCGTGCTGAAGGACGCGACGCCGTCCTTTTCGGCCTTCTGGGGGCGCATCAGAACCGCGACCGCCTTCACCGGCACCGACGGCGTCGCCGGCGACGGCTTGACCTTCCCGGTCGCGTACCACACCAGGCCGTCCCGGAACGTGCCGACGGTGCGCCACACCACCTCACTGCCGTTCTCGTCGGTCCACGCGAACTGGCCGTTGCCGATGTCGGTGATGGGGACCGCGGGCACCCTCAACCGCTGCCACGCCAGCGAGACGCGGTCCGGGTGGTCGAAGAGCCACTCGTACATCGAGACGGTACACACCACGTCCGGCGCGGTGGCCCGCGTCGAAACGGTCGGCTGGCGGACGACCTTGACCACCGCGTCGCGGTAGTCCGGGTGAACGACTTCCGCCAGGTTGATGCGCACCGCGCCCGCGGTGTTGGGCAGCATCGGCATCGGGGCGGGCATCGCGGACGCCGGGCGCGGGTACGGGTCGGCCGCGGGCGCCGACGACAGCGCGAGCGGGACCGCTACCGCGCCCCCAATCAACACCTTCAGCGCCTTGCCCGGTCCGGTCATGGGGGCACCTCGTCCGTGAGGCGGGATGTGATCCTGTTGG
>JAFKJJ010000099.1:0-8584 GCA_017306025.1 Planctomycetota bacterium | reverse complement strand
GCACCACATATTTGAGATGGCTCCGGCGTCACGGAGGCCGGCTACAGAAGAAGCCGGCCCGTTGGTAAGGATCGAACCGGCGCGGCCACGGGCATGAGCAATTCCGGTTGCCCAATCGGGTTGACCTTGCCCCGGCGCCGTCGGCCGGGTTACCTTTCCGCGCGAGCGCAGGTTACCGCGGCCGGATTGGAGGACCGAACGTGCCCGATCAAGGAGGAAACGCTCCCCCGCCCCAACCACAAGCCGCCGCGCCCGCCCGAGCTCAGCCGGAACCGTCGAGGGGCTCGCGGAAGTGGACGTTACGGGCCGCCGGACTCGTCGCCGCGGTTCTCGTGGGGGCCGGCACGTGGGTCGCCCTCAACGCGACCGCGCTCCGGGCCGCGCTCGCGGCCCGCAACCTCGCGTCCGCCGCCACCGACGAGGAACGCGCGAAGTGGGCCGATACGCTCATCGGCTACGGGGAACCGGGCGTCCACAAGCTCGCGGAGTGTTTGCGCGCGGGCGACGACCCGACCCGCGCCGCGGCCGTCGCGGCATTCGACCGGTACCTCGGCGCGCTGCCCGACGACGACGCCCGCGCCTTCGTCGCCTCCGGCGCGGTGCTCGACACCTTCCCCGACGCCCCCGACGCCGGCAAACGCGCCGTGCTCCGGCTCGTGCCCGTCGTGCTGAAGCGGACCGGCCCCGCCCACGCGGCGCGGTGCCGCGCCGTCGTGTCCGAGGGGCTGAAGATGGCCGACGCCGAGGCGCGTGTCGCGGCCGCGCGGCTGGCGATCCACCCGGACATCAAGCTCCGCGCCGAACTCGTTCCGCTCTTGGCCGCGCCGGAGCCGGAGGTGCGCGGCGCGGCGCTGTTCGGGATCGCGTCCGCGGTCGACGGCGAGGCGATCCTCAACGACGAGGAGCTGTTCCGCTGGCTCCACGACGCCGACGCGGGCGTGCGGAGGATCTGTCGCGACGCGCTCATCGCCCGCGACCGCTCGGAGGCCGAAATCGCCCTCGGCAAGCGCCTGACGCACCCCGACCCGAACGAGCGGCTGAAACTGCTGCTCGAGCTGCGGTACGACGACGACGTGGCCGACCCGGAGCCGTGGCTCGAACGGCTCAGCCGCGACCCGGAGCCGGCGGTCCGGGCCGGTGCGGCGCGCATCGCGGTCGAGGTCTCGGCGGCGCGGAACCAGTCGTCGCCGGTGTGGGTCGGGCGCGTGGCGGACACCGACCAGCACCCGACCGTCCGGTTCGTGGCCGGGTACTACCGCGCGCGGCCCGCGCCCACCGGCGAGCCGGTGCGCCCCGTCGGCGGACCGTAAATCGTTGGCTTACCGGGGGGCGACGTGAAACGGGCGAGGGTCGTGTCTGGGGATCATAAGGGCGCCAAACTTCTCACAATTCACATCCGGATTGGATCGTCAATCAAAAAGTTCGGAAAATCCATGCGCGCGCGGCAGAATGCTCCTTGACGGCGCAACTTGCCCGCTTTTACAGTGGGGAAAGATGAAAGGGCGCTGAGGCCGCGCTGGGAAAAAGTGTCGGCAGGACGCCTCGCGAAATCGACCCGCTTTTGAAACGGATCGGTGACGCGCCAGACGTCAATCAACCGCGATCATTCATCGGACGTCTGCCGGGCGCTCTCGCGGGGCGAGTGGACTCGCCGCCGGAAGGAAACCGGTGCGGAGCATTGGGTTGGCAGTGTAACCACCAACCCCGGATTTTCACTCACGGAAAGATAGACACCAATGCTCGTGCTGTCCAGGAAAAAAAACGAGTCGATCGTCATCAACAACGACATCGTCATCACGGTGGTAGAGATCCGCGGTGACAAGGTGCGACTCGGGATCGAGGCGCCGAAGGACGTGCCCGTTCACCGCCAGGAGGTGTACGAGGCGATCCACGGCGTGAAGGCCCCGGCGCCGACGGCCCCGGTCGCGGCCAAGACCGAGGACACCGGGAACCGCACCTGACTTTCGGCGCTCGTGCCTCTGTCCGTCCGCCTCCGGCGCCCACCCGAGGACGGTTCGCCGCCGGCTTTCCGGAGCGCGGAATGCGGAAGCGAAGCCCACAGGGGAACGGCCTCCCGTCGTCGCGCCACGCCCCGCGATTCGAACTCCGCCCTTCGGTCACTTCTTGCTCAAGTTCGTGAACTTGATGTCCTTGAACTCGACGCGCATCTTCGGGTAGCCGGCGTGCGCCTGGAACGCGATGATCCCCGCGGTCGGGGCCGGCTTGCCCGGTTGCTCCTTGCCATCCTTGTTCTTGCCCCCGGGCAGCGTCGGGAAGTCCTGATCGACCATCGTCTCGCCGTTGATCTTGATCGTGATCCGCGTGCCCTTGGCGATGATGTGGTACTCGTTGAACTCGGTCTCCTTGACCGCCTTCTTGATCGCGTCGGGGCTGGACGCCTTCATCATCCCGCCGACGCCCTCGCCGTAGAGGCTGCCCCAGTAGCCCTTGCCCACGTCCACCTGCGGCCCGCGGACGCGGAACGACTGCTTGTCGCCGTCCTTGTCGAACCGCTCGCTGCGGATCTGCACGCCGCTGTTGCCGACGCCGTCGCGCAGCAGAACCTTGCAGGTCAGCTCGAAGTCGCCGTACTTCGCCTTCGAGCAGAAGAACGTGTTGTACTTCGGGTCCTCGGTGGTCTCGCCGACGATGGTCCGGGCCTTCGGGTCGATCTTCCAGATGTCGGTGCGGCCCTCCCAGTTCTTCGGGTCGAGGAACGATTCGGTGTCGTCGGCGCGGCCGAGGGCCGGCGCGAGCAGGAGCGCGGCGAGCGCGGCGGGGAGGAGGCGAGAGAGGCGCATGGGGAAACTCCACGGGGTGTAAGAGTGAGGCGGGCGTTCCGGTAACTCAACCGGGACGGTGACATGCTTACGTCGCGCGCGCCGGAACGCAAGGGCCGAACGGTTGCCTTCGCCGCGCTTCCCGCCTACGTTCACCCCACCACCCGCCGCCCGCCGCCCCGGAACACGAACACCCAACCCCAACCCCCGACGCTACCCCATGTCGTCCCCCGCTCCCGGCGCCGTAGCCGGCCTGCCGCCGGTTACCCGCTGGCTCGTGCTCGCCGTCGCCGCCGTCGGCTTCCTGTTCGACACTTACGAGCTGCTCATGCTCCCGCTGATCGGCGCGCCGGCCATCGCGGAGCTGCTCGGGGTGCCGCCGAACAACCCGCAGGTCCGCGAGTGGCTCGGCTACATCCTCTGGTCGGCCGCGGTGTGCGGGGGCGTGTTCGGACTGGCCGGCGGGTTCCTCATCGACCGCTTCGGCCGCAAGCGGATCATGATCGTCAGCATCCTCCTGTACTCGTTCTCGCCGGTCGCGGCGGCGTTCAGCACGTCGGTCTGGACGTTCGCGTTGTTCCGCTGCACCACGTTCATCGGCGTGTGCGTCGAGTTCGTGGCCGCGATCACCTGGCTGGCCGAGCTGTTCGAGGACAAGAAGACGCGGGAACTCGCCATCGGCTGGACCCAGGCGTTCGCGTCGGTCGGCGGGCTCGTGGTCACCGGGGCGAACACGCTCGCCCGCGGCTACGCAGACCAGTTGCCGCCGATCCCGGTGCCGGAGCCGTTCGACCCGCACTCGTTCTGGCGGTACACGCTGCTCACCGGGCTGGTGCCCGGCGTGCTCATCCTGCTGCTGATGCCGTTCGTGCCGGAGAGCCGCGTGTGGGCCGAGCGGAAGCGCACCGGCACGCTCAAGCGCCCGCGGTTCGGCGAGCTGTTCAGCCCGGAGCTGCGCCGGGTCACGCTCGTCAGCACGGCGCTGTCCGCGTGCGCGTACGCGGCCGCGTTCGGCGCGCTACAGCTCACCCCCACGCAGGTGGTGCCGGGGCTCCCCTCTCTGACGGAGCAGCAGAAGCAGCTCAAGCCGCTCCGCGAGGAGGCCACCGAACTGAACAAGCAGCTCAACGAGGTCCAGCCGAAGCTCCACGGGCAGTTCGCGTCCGTGGCCGGGCTAGAAGAGGTCGTGAACGCCCGCTCGGTGACGCTCCGCGCGCTCCGCAAGGCCCGCGAGCACGAGGACGCGGCCGGCGTGCAGGCGGCTCAGGCGAAGATGAAGGAACTGACCGCCCGGTTGAATGAAGTTACCAAGAGCAGCACCGAGGCGAAGCAACTGGTGCTCGACCGCGAGGGCGTCCTTCAGAAACTCGGCGCGAACCGCGCCAAGCAGCAGGAGCCGGACCAGCAGATCCGCGACAAGGGCGACGCGACGCAATTCTGGCAGGAGATGGGCGGGCTGGTGGGGCGGATCCTGCTCGCGGCGCTCCTGGTGGTGATCGTGAACCGCCGCGTGCTGCTCCGCGTGTTCCAGGTGCCGGGGTTGGTCGTGTTCCCGCTGACGTACTACTTCCTGTTCCGCGAGCAGCCGAACCTGTTCGCGTTCGGGGTGTTCCTGTGCGGGCTCTGCACCGTCGCCCAGTTCAGCTACATGGGCGAGTACCTGCCGAAAGCGTTTCCGGTCCACCTGCGCGGCACCGGCGGCAGCTTCGCGACGAACGTCGGCGGGCGGATGCTGGGCACGTCGGCGTCGTTCGTGACGACGAGCCTGGTCGCCCCGCTCGTCGTGGGCGGGAACTTCGTGCAGGTGGCGACGGGCGCCGCGATCGTGGGCACCGCGGTCTACGTCATCGGGGTGTTGCTCTCGTTCGCTCTGCCCACGCCGAAGGAGGAGCCGATCCCGGCGCCCGCTCCGGCCCCGACCGACTCGCCCGCTCCGACATCGCCGCCGGCGCAAGGTTGACAGCGCCCGCCCGTGCCGTCAGCATGGCGGCATGGGCATGAGCATGAAGAAGTTCGCCGCAGTGGTCCGGCAGGCGATCGACTCGCTGCCGGGGGAGGTCATGCGGCACCTCGAAAACGTCGTCATCGACGTGGAGGAGGAGCCGTCGGCCGAGTTCCTCCGCGAGGCCGGCTTCACCGACGAGGAGATCGACGCGGGCGACTCGCTGTACGGCTACTTCATGCCGCTGGAGGGGGCGTCCGCGTCGGAGATGCTGGAGAACCCGAACCGCATCATCATCTTCCGCAACCCGCTCGAAGAAGACTTCCCCGACCGCAACGAATTACTGATCGAGATCCGCAAAACGGTCGTTCACGAGATCGCGCACCACTTCGGCCTGTCCGACCGCGATCTGGAGAAGTTCGACGACAACCCCGACCCGTTCGGGGGGGAGTAATCGGGCTTGACGTTCGTTCGTGGGGACGAGTAGCGTTCCGCCTCTTTCAACCGCAAGGAGGCGGATGTGCGTTTCCGAATACTCCCCGCGTCGATCGGCTTGTTGATCGTGTGCGGTGCCGCGGCGTCGCAGCCCGTTATCGGTCCGTTCCCGCTCCCGCGGGACAAGCCCGCGGCTCAGCCGAACCTCCCCGCCCTTCCGTCGGTCTCGACCACCGAACCGATTCCGCTTCCGGAGTCCGTTCCGATCCCCGGAAAGCACAAGCACCGGGTCGCTCCACTGCCGCCTGATGCGATTCCGACGGCGCCGCCCCCAATGCCCGTGGCTCTCGTTGCGGACCCGCTCCCGCCGCGCGATCTCCTGCCACCTCCGCCGGTCCCGTCACCCACTCCTCCTCTGGGGCCAACGGCGCCGGCTCCGCGGGAGAAGTCCGTCGATGACCTTCTCGCCGAACTGGAGGACCTCCAGGCGCAGAAAGCGCGACTCGAAAAGCAGGAGGCGGAACTGAAGGCTACCATCCGCAAGAGGCTCGACGCGCAGACCGAGCGTCTGAAGAAACTCGGCGTCACGCAGGAGGCAAAGGGACCGGACCGCGTCGGGCGGATCATCATCGAGGGCAACACCAAGACGCCCGACAAGAAGATCCTCGCGCTGTTGGAACTCCAACCCGGTCAGATCCTGACCTACCTCGGCCTGGAGGAAGCCCGCGCCCGGTTCAAAAAGGGTAAGTTCTCCGCGACGGTCGAGGTGATCCCGAACGAACTCGATTCGACGTTCAAGGACATCCGCGTAAAGGTGGTTGAGCCGGATGCCCGCTGACCGCTCCTTCGGCTTGCAGTTCTTCACGCGCTTCGATATCCCCCGGCCCCTGATCCTTGTGAGCCGGGGTCCCTTGAATGCCGCTGCCGGTGGCCCTCAGCCTCGTTGACGTGACCGTAAGCTACGGCGCCCGCGTCGCGCTCGACCGCGTGTCGCTCGACGTGCGCCGCGGCGAGATCGTCGGGCTGCTCGGCCCCAACGGGAGCGGCAAGAGCAGCACGCTGGCGGTCGCCGCAGGCGTGCTCGATCCCGCGGAGGGCTCCGTGACCGTGGAGGGCCGCGCCCGGGCCGCCGATCCGGCCGCGTTCGCCCTCCGCGTGGGGCTGGTGCCGCAAGAGCCGGCCGTTTATGACGAACTCACCGCGTTCGACAACCTTACGCTGTTCGGCGAACTGTACGGGCTGGCGGGCGCCGACCTGCGCCGGCGCATCTGCCGCGTGCTGTCGCGTGTAAAGCTCTCCGACCGCGCCGGGCATCGCGTCTCGACCTTCTCCGGCGGACTGAAGCAGCGGCTGAACCTCGCGGCGGCCCTCTTACACGACCCGCCCGTCTTGTTGCTCGACGAACCCACCGCGGCGCTCGACCCTGCGAGCCGGGACACTTTATTTGCGGACCTCACGCGCCTCCGCGACGACGGCCACGCGGTCCTGCTGACCACTCACCACGTCGACGAGGCCGAGGGCGGGTGCGACCGCGTCGCGGTGCTGGAGGCGGGAAGGCTCGTCGCGTGCGGGCCGCCGTCGGAGCTGCTCCGCGCGAAGCCGAACGACCGCGCCGTCCTGTACGGCCACCTGCGCACGCGGCCGCCGAAGTACCTCGAACGCGCGATCCGTCGGCGGCTCGGCACGGGCGCGCGGCTGGAGATCACCGGCCGCCGGCTCCGCCTCTCGGCCGGAACGAGTGAGGAGTTGGGCCGGGCGCTCGCGACGCTCCTGGCGGAAGGGGTCGAACTGGAAGCGTACCGCACGCCGGCCGGGGCGGTGGAACGCGCGCTGCGGTCGGGCGGGTGTGGTGTGGGAGGAGGGGAGTGAGCAACTTATCCCTGACCCTTGCTCTCGCCCGCAAGGACTGGCGGCTGTTCTGGGCCGACCGGCGCGCGGCGCTAATGGGCTTCGTCGTCCCGGTGGTGCTCGCGTCCGCGTTCGGGACGATCTTCCACCGCCCACGAACCGACGCGACCGCAACGTTGCCGGTCGTGGTCGTGATCGAAGACGCCGGCCCGTTCACGCGACAGGTCGGGGACGAACTGCTGAACTCGCCGCGACTCGAAGCGAAAGAAGCGAGCCGCGCCGAGGCCGAAGCCGCCGTCGCGGAGCGGAAGGCGGTTGCGGTCGTCCTCCCGATCGGTTTCGAGCGCCTGAAGGCGTGGCAACCCGGAAGCACCGACCCGCGGCCCGAACTTCTGCTGTTGCACCACCCGAACGCGGGCGCCGAGCGACAGTGGGCCGAGGGCGTCGTGTCGGAAGTCGTGATGAAGCGCGTGGCCCGCGAGGCGTTCGGCGCGACCGACGGCGAGTCCGCCCCGCCGTTCAAGGTCGAGGCCGCGACCGTCTCTCCGCACCCGCGCACGCAGTTCAACTCGTACTCGCACAGCTTCTGCGGGATGACGTTGCAGTACCTGCTGTTCTGGGGGATGGAGAGCGGCCTGTTGCTCCTGCGCGAGCGCCGGCGCGGCGTGTGGATTCGGGTGAGGGCCGCCGCGGTGCCGCTGTCGTGCGTGATCGCGGGCAAAGCGCTCGCGACCGCGTTCGTCGCGCTCCTTCAGGTGCTGGTAACATTCGGCGTGGGCTACGCGGCGTTCGGCGTGACCGTCGACGGCTCGGTAGTCGGCTTCGTGCTCCTCGCGATCGCCGCGTGCGGCCTGGCCGCGGCGACCGGCCTTCTGGTGGCGGCCGTCGGCGGAACGGAAGCCCGGGCGCGGAGCGCGAGCATCCTGCTGATCCTGGCGGTGTCGATGCTGGGGGGGCTGTGGGTGCCGGCGTTCCTGCTCCCGTCCTGGGCGCGCGACGTTTCGCTCGCGCTGCCGACGACGTGGGCCATGCGCGGCCTGGAGGCCGTCACGTGGCAGAGCGGCGGCCTAACCGCGACGCTGCCGAGTATCGCGGCCGTGGCCGGGTTCGCGCTGGCGCTCCTGGCGGTCGCGGCGCTGCGGCTGAAACTCGCGGAACGAGCGGTGCGGGCCGGTAAAGGGTAAGAGGGCAACGGGACATGAAGCGATCGATGTGGGCCGCGTTCTTCGCGTTCGTCGCGGTCGCGCCGCTCCGCGGCCAGCCGCCGGCCGCGCCCGCACCGAAGGCGGTCGAACTGGTGCTGGAAGACCAGTTCGAGCGGAAGGCGAACCTCGCGGACCTTCGGGGCAACGTGGTCATCCTCGTATTCGGCGACCGCAAGGGGACCGACGCGTGCCGCACGCTCGGCGAACAGCTTCACGTGTGCTGGCACCCGACCGCGAAGGGGCTGCCGCCCGCCAAAGCCCAGACCGCGCCGGTCGTGCCACTCGACGGACTGAAGCCGGGCCAGGTGTCGCCGAACGTGATCGTGGTGCCGGTCGCGTGCTGCGGGAAGGTGCCCGCGGCGGTCCGCCCGGCG
>JAFKJJ010000098.1 GCA_017306025.1 Planctomycetota bacterium | reverse complement strand
GTACCCACTTCGCAAACGTCGCCCGCGACGGTTACCGGTCCGAAGCCAAACCGCCGTTGTCGGTCGCGTTCTTCCCCGGCCACCCGCTCGCGGCGCGGGCGGTCACATGGGCGACCGGCTGGCCCGTGACGGCCTCGCTCCTCGTGGCGGCGAACGTCGCGCTGGTCGCCGCGCTCGCGCTGCTGTCCGCGTACCTGCGCACCCGCGCTGCGACCGACCCGCCCGGCGCCCGGGCCACGACGCTGCTCCTGTTCGGGCTTTGGCCGGCCGGCTTCTTCTTCCGCATGGGCTACTCGGAGAGCCTGCTCGCGGCGCTCGTCGCGCTCGTAATGCTGGGGACGGCGCGCCGGTGGCCGGCGTGGGTGCTGGCCGCGGCCGCCGGCGCCGCGACCGGCGTTCGCGCGGTGGGCGTGGCGGCCAGCGCGGCCGTGTTCGTTCACGTCCTCCTCGACCCGACCCGCGGCCCGATCGGTCGGCGCGTGCTGACGGCGGTCGCGGTCGCCCCGCTCGCGGGCTGGGGACAGTTGGCCTTCGCGGCGTATCAGTACGCCGAGTTCGGTACCCCGTTCGCCGTCGCCGACGCGCACCGGCACTGGTTCCATTACACGCCCGAGCCCGGCGACCTCGGCCCGAAGTGGGTGCGGCTCCTGCTGGCCGAACCGATCTGGAACGCGTACGTCCCCGATTCGCCGCGGTACTGGGCGGACATCGACCAGCACGGCAACCCGTTCCTGGGGTTGGCGTTCTGGAACCCGCTCCTGTTCGTCGGCGCGGCTGTGGCGGTGGGGGGCGGCTGGTACCGGAGACACTTGACCGCGCCGGAAGGCGTGCTCGGGTTGGGGCTGTTGCTCGTGCCGTACCTGTCGCGGGCGGACGAGATGTCGATGGTGTCGCACGCGCGGTTCGCGGCCGTCGTGCTGCCGGCGCACGTGATTCTCGGTCGCGCGCTGGCCGGCGCGCGCGGTGCGGTGCGGTGGGGCACGTTCGCCGCAATGGCTACACTCCTGGCGCTGTGGACGGCGCTGTTCGCGCTCGCCTGGCCCTTGTTCTAACGCACGGGAACTCACGCGTGGACGCACTCCAGTTCCTCAACGCGAAGGGCGCGAAGCGCCAGCCGGTTTACGCGCTCGTCGGCGACGAGCCGTTCCTCAAGCGCCACGCCCGCGAGCGGATCATTTCCGTCGCCATCGGCGACGAGGACCCGGAGTTCGCCGTCAACGTTTACCCGGGGGACAAGCTCGATTTCTCCACCGCGCGCAACGAACTCGAAACGCTCCCGTTCCTCGCGCCGTGCCGCGTCGTCATCGTCGAGGGCGCCGACGCGTTCGTGACGGCCAACCGGTCGGCGCTCGAAGCCTACGTCGCCAAGCCGAGTTCGGTCGGTGTGCTGGTGCTCGACGTGGAGACGTTCCCCGAGAACACCAAGCTCGCGAAGGCGCTGCCCGACACGGCCAAGATCGCCTGCAAGGCGCCGCCCTCGTACAAGCTGCACGACCTCCAACCGTGGCTCGTCGGGTGGGCGAAGTCCGCGCACAAGAAGAAGCTCGCGCCGGAGGCCGCGGAACTGCTCCTCGACCTCGTCGGTTCGTCGATGGGACTGCTCGATCAGGAGTTGGGCAAGCTCGCGGTGGCCGTGGGGGCGCGGCCCGAGATCACCGCCGACGACGTGGAACGGATGGTCGGCCGGAGCAAGGCCGCGGACGTGTTCCGCATCCTCGACGCGATCGGCGACGGCAAGCCGGGCGAGGCGCTGAGCATCGTGGAGGAGCTGTTTTCCGAGGGCGAAGACCCGATGGCGATCATGGGGCCGTTGACGGCGCAGTTGCGAAAGCTCGCGGCGCTGGGGCGGTTCTATTTCGGCGAGAAAATGGCGCTCGGCCCCGCGATGGACGCCGCGGGCGTTCCGAAGTGGGACAAGATCCGGATGGGCACCGAGCGACAGGTGCGGCGCATTGGCGGGCGCCGGCTAGAGAAGCTGACCGACTGGTTGGTGGAGATCAACCTCGGTCTGAAGGGCGGCTGCGCGCTGCCGGAGCGCGTACAGGTCGAGCGGCTCATCGTCATGCTCGCCCGCCCGCTCGAAGCTGTGAAGAGGAACTAACCACAGAGACACAGAGGCACAGAGAAGGCCGGAAAAGAGTTTTGAAGAACTTTTGTCTTGCTCTTGATCGCCTTCGGCCGCTCCGATCCGAGTGACGCAGGAAAGGAGTTTTGAAGAACTCTCTCTTGTCTTCTCTGTGCCTCTGTGTCTCTGTGGTTAATTCCCTCAGAACATACGCCCGCCCAGGGGCACGTCGCGGTCGGGCGCGAGCAACACCACGCGCCCCTCCTCATCCGGCACGCCGAGCACCAGCACTTCCGAATTGAACCCGTTGATCTTCCGCACGCCCAGGTTCACCGCGGCCACCACCAGACGGCCGACGAGTTGGTCCGCGGTGTACAGCGCGACGAGCTGTGCGCTGGATTGTTTCACGCCGTGCGGGCCGAAGTCGATCCATAGCTTGAAGGCGGGCTTCCGCGCGCCTTCGTTCGGCTCGACCCGCAGCACGCGGCCGACGCGCACGTCGACGACCCCGAACGCTTCCAGCGGCTCCATCGCAATCACTCTTAAAAATCGGGGACCACCTGACCGTCGTTACGGGTGCCGAGCAGTTCCAGCGTGGCCGGGTTGATCGTCTCCGCGAGCGTCCGCACGCCGCCGTCGGCGAAGCAGAACAGCACCACCGAGCCGTGCCGGCTGCCGAACTTCCAGCCGGTGTCGGCCGGGTTGGTCGTCAGCGGGTACGACCGGCCCGCCGCCCGCGACGAGCACGACCCGTAGTTGCCGTTGTACGTCGAGCAGTCCGTCCAGCCGTACCCTTCGCGGCCCTTCGCGACGTGCTTCTCACCCACCAGGAGCGTGTTGCTCTGCCCGTCGGTGAATTCCGCGAACCGCATCCCCGACCCCAACCGGAACGACCCGTTGGCGCCGCTACCCGAGGCGGTCGGGGAGTCGGTGCCGGTCGGGTCGATCACCACCGCGTAGTCGGCCAGCCCGCCGGCGGCGTTCTGGTAACCGGCCGGGCTGACGGGCGGCGTGTCGCCGAACACGCTGAACCCGTCCTTCGAACTGCGCCGCGTCGGGCAGAAATAGCCCTTCACGTTGTACTGCCGGGCGGCGGGAACCTGGTCGTAGTAGGTCGCGTTCAGGTTCCACAGCCGGTAGAAGTTCTCTTGCTCCAGGTAGGGAAGGATGAACACGGCCCACGTCGCCCCCCCCTCGTAGACGAGCGAGCCCGGGGAGATCACGTTGGTCGGGTACACGCGCGACGGCGGCAGGCGGTCGAAGTCGTTGTGGTGCATGTGCATCGCCAGCCCGATCTGCTTCAGGTTGTTGGCGCAACTGATGCGCGACGCCGCCTCGCGGGCGCGCTGCACCGCCGGCAACAGCATCCCGATGAGCATCGAGATGATCGCGATCACCACGAGCAACTCGATCAGCGTGAAACCGTGCCTCTTCGATCTCGACATGACGAACCTCCGGGCGAGCCAGGCTCTCAAGGAACCGGCCCGCGGGGGAGAACTCCGACGACCCCGGTGCGGAACTTGATCTCGTCCGGCGCGCCGACCGCGGCACCGGAAAGCTGGACGCGAACGAAATCGGTCTTGGCGGGCGGCGCGGCGAACAGCAGCGTCACCTCCGGCGTCTGCCCCGGCACGGCGCGGCCGATGGGCTTACCGGGGGCCGGTGCCCAGCCGGGCTCGAACGCCGCGGGGGCCAGTGGCTTGCCGGCCGCGTCGGTCACACGAACCCCTTCCGCTCCCTGCCCCGCCGCCCACGCGGAGAGCGGAATCTCGCGGTCGAACCCCATGTTCCGCACCTGGAGCGTCAGGAAGAGGTACTGCTCCTTCGTGGTCCGCTTCGCGTCCTTGGGGCCGTGCAACTCGACCGGACCGACGGCGGACCGCACCGTCACCCGTGCGTCCCCGAGCTGCCACGCGTATTTCGCGGCGTCGAGCCAGTCGCTCGGTGAGACGGGAGCGGTGGCGTTGGTGGCGTGTTCGACCGCGAGCGGCCCCTTCGGCTCTTCGGGCTTCGCCGGGGGCACCCACGGGTCGAGGTTCAGCCAGCCCGGCAGGAAAACAACGACCACCAGCGTCAGGAAGTGCAGAACGGCCGCACCGGCGGCGAACTTCCGCGTCTGCCCCTCCGCACCGAGACACGCGAGCCCGCCGACGAGGCCGGTGAGGGCCAGCACCGCCGCGATAAACCGACCGAATGGCAGTTGCGAGGCCAGAACCGTCGGCCCGACAAGGATGAGCGCGCCCAGCGCGCACACCGTAGCCAGGTCGGGCCGCGGGGTCGAGTAATCGCGTTCGGGGACATCCGGGAGCGGCTCCGCGACGGGCTTCGGCTTCCGCCTGGGCTTCTTCGCCTCACCGGCCGTCAGCACCGGTGACGGTTCGGTCACGTCCGGCATCGCGGCCATCGCCCGGGTCTCGGTAACCGGCGCGGGTTTCGGCCCCGCCTCATCGTCCCAGTTGGCTGGAACGTTCTCCGACTGGATGACCGTGAAGTTGCTCTTGCACTTCGGGCAAGTGGCGACGGCCCCGAGGGCCGACTTCGGGGCGCGGACACCGCCGGCGCGACAGTACGGGCAAATGGCGACGATCGTAGACATGGGAGCACCGACGGCCGGGTGATGACGAATTAGATGGAGGTGAGTGGCAATTCGATTCTACATCACCGCTCCAGCGCACCTAACGTCATCCCGGCCGGTTCGTTGGCACTTTTCCGCCGACGCCCGGTGCGGGATTTGCAACTCATCGGAGGTTTCGCCGCTCCGTTCCTACCGAGATCCCTGACATGCAGCGCCGCGAATTTATACGCACCGCGACCACCGCCGGCGTCGCCGCTCCGCTCCTCGCGGGAGCAACGGGCGCAGCGGACCCGCCCAAACCGGGTGAACTGCCGCCACTCCCGCGCCTCGACCCGTCACAGATCGTGATGCACGGCGACGTACCGTATCGAAAGCTCGGCAAGACCGGCGTGGAGGTGTCGTGCGTCGGCATCGGCGGGTTCCACATGGGTATTCCAGCAGACGAGGCCGACAGCATCAAGATCGTTCGGACCGCGATCGACGGCGGCATCAACTTCATGGACAACTGCTGGGACTACCACGAGGGCGTCAGCGAGTTGCGCATGGGCAAGGCCCTGCAGGACGGCTATCGCAAGAAAGTGTTCCTCATGACGAAGATCGACGGCCGCACGAAGGCCGCCGCGGCCAAGCAGATCGAGCAGTCCCTTCTGCGGCTCCGCACCGACGTGATCGACCTCGTTCAGCATCACGAAATGATCCGCATGGAGGACGCGGACCGCGTCTTCGGCGAGCACGGCGCGCAGGAGGCGGTCGAAGAAGCGCGCAAGGCCGGGAAGATCCGGTTCGTCGGCTTCACCGGACACAAGGACCCGCTCGTTCACCTGCGCACGCTCGAAGTCGCGAGGGAACACGGTTTCCGCTTCGACACCGTTCAGATGCCGCTCAACGTGATGGACGCTCACTTCCGCAGTTTCGCCCGCAACGTGCTACCGGTCTTGGTGAAGGAACAGATCGGCGTCCTGGGCATGAAGCCGATGGGTAGCGGCGCGATCCTCGAATCGAAGGCCGTTACGGCGGTCGAGTGCCTCCAATACGCGCTGACGCTGCCGACCTCGGTCGTCATCACCGGTTGCGAGACGGTTGAGCGGGTGAAGCAGGCGCTGGACGTGGCGAAGAGCTTCAAGCCGCTGGCCGAGGATCAGGTGGCGGCGCTCCTGAAGAAGACGGAGCAGGCTGCGGCGAAGGGGAAGTTCGAGAAGTTCAAGATCGCAACAGAGTACGACAGCACCGCCAAGCACCCGGAATATCTGGGCTGACGCCCCGCGAGAACGGATCGGGTATGATGGGCCGCGCCGGCGCGGGGGTTCGCGCCGGCGCGGCCCGTTCTCGTTGAGGCCCCATGTCTGAGGAACGAGCCCTGTTGTCGGCGATCTGGGAGCACCCGCACGAGGATACCCCGCGCCTCGTGTACGCCGACTGGTTGCAGGAGGCCGGCGAACCGGCCAACGTCGCGCGGGCCGAGTTCATCCGCCTCCAGTGCGAACAGTTTCGGCTCGACGAGGAAGACCCGCGGCACGGGGAACTGGACAAGCAGACGGCCAAACTGCTCCGGTACCACCGTAAGGAGTGGGTCACGGCGCTGCCGCCGTTGCTGACGCGGGCGCGGTTCGTCCGCGGGTTCATCTACCCGCGTCTCCGCGGCATCCGGGCAAACCAGTTCCTCGCCCTCGGGCCGGCCGACCTCGCCCCGGCCCCGCTGTGGTCGTTCAAGATCGAGTCGGGCGCGAAGGTGTGGCCCGCGGTCGCCGACAGCCCGAACCTGCAGCGCCTCGACCACCTCGACCTCGGCAACAACCTGCTCGACGAAGCCGCGGCCGTCCGGCTGCTCTCGTCCGAGCACGTGACCAACGTGAGCGTCCTCGGGTTGGGCCTGAGCCGGTTCACCCCGGCCGCGCTGGCCGCACTGGCCGCGAACGACCGGCTCACGAATCTGACGGAACTGACCTTCTGGGCGAACCGGATGACCGACGAGACGTTCGCCCCGCTCGCCGGCTCGGCGCGGCTGGCGACGGTCCGGGCGCTGAACCTCAGCCAGAACGAGCTGACGGCGGCCACGATGCGGGCACTGGCCGGGTCGCCGCACGCGGCCGGGCTGCGGTCGCTCGACCTGTTCGGGAACCGGCTCGGCGACGACGGCGTCCGCGAGCTGTGCCGCTCGGCGCTCAATCTGCGTGTGCTCAACCTGCACGCGACGGGCATGACCGACGCATGCGCGGAGGAGTTCGCGAACTGGCCGGGGCTGCGGTCGGTCCGCTATCTGACGCTCGGCGCGACCCCGCTGACGACCGCGACCGCGCGTGCGTTCACGGCCTCGCCGTACTTCCGCGACGACGTGGTGATCGCGTTCTGGCACACGCGAATCCGGTCCGATTCGGCCGCGGCCAACGCGCTCCGCGAGCGCGTCAAGAACGTCACCTTCTGGTAACCCGTTTCCGATCCGGAGGTGCCGATGTCGGACGAGAAGGCGCTGCTGGCGGTAATCTGCCGAAAAGCCGCGAATGAGACGCGAACTCATCATCCCGCCGCCTCGACCCAAAGCTACACAGCGATTGACCGCGGGGGAGTTGGTGCGTTTGGGTATGTGGCCGGCTCTTCATTTCAGGAGCCGCCGATGGCCGTCTCGGGCCGAACGTCTGGCCGACCCTCGTGACCGGTGCGGGCGTCAGGACCGGATGTGGGGTATCAGGATTAAAGTTCGACTCTCTCTCGCGCCAGCCCCTTTCTGGCCCTTCACTTTAGCCGTTCGGGACGTCCGACGCATAACCGTACCCCGGGCGGCACTTATTCTCGCAGAAAATAAAGGTGTTTCGTCTTGATTTGCCCGTCATGGTAAGTCGGCTATGATTATCACGACGCACTGGGCGCTTGACCGGTGCTTCCGTCCGCACCGACGAGCAAATCGGATTCGCTCGTCTCCACAAAATCCTCATCGCCCGCCGAAAGACGACCTATCGTTTCTCTCGAAATGATCTCTTCCCTTTTCGTGAGTCCTGCCGATGAAATCTTTCTCCCGCCGGGGCGCCTTTACGCTCATTGAGCTGCTGGTGGTGATCGCGATCATCGCGATCCTCATCGGGCTCCTGCTCCCGGCCGTCCAGAAGGTCCGCGAAGCTGCGGCCCGCATGAGCTGTCAGAACAACCTCAAACAACTCGGGCTGGCGCTCCACAACTACCACGACGCGAACGCCAAGCTCCCGCCGGGCGGCGCGAACGACCAGGCGGGCTTCGGCGGTTCCGGCGCCGGGAGCAGCAGCGTGTGGGGCAGCAGTTGGATGGTCTACATCCTCCCCCAGATCGAGCAGACGGCCCTCTACAGTAAGTGGCAGTTCTCCAGCAGTTCGGGCGCGTTCAACTCCAACAACAACGCGGCCGCCAACGGGGTGCAGATCAAGACCTTCTTCTGCCCGTCCTCCCCGCTGAACAAGGGTCCCTCGACCAGTAACGCCAACGCGTCGTACGCGAACTACGTCTGCATTGCCGGGGCGGCCAACGGCCTCATCTCCGGGTACAACGAGACGCGGGTCAACAACCTGCCGTGCGGCGGCATCGTCGGCGGCGGCGGGATGCTCCCGCCCAACGGCACGGTCACCCTCGTCTCGATCAGCGACGGCACGAGCAACACCATCGCCCTCAGCGAGCAGAGCAACTTCCTCAAGGACACCGCCGGTGCGAAGCAGGAGTGGCGGGCGAGCCAGACCTGGGGCTGGTACCTCGGCGTGAAGTCGCCGGGCGTCCCCCCGGCGTTCGACAACAGCGGCGGCGACAACCGCCAGCCCAACGGGGCCACCATCCGCTACACGATCAACTACACCCCGTCCGGCGGGTGGACCAACGACATCGCCGGCGTGGGCGTCGGGCTCAGCGGCAACTGCGTCGGGGCCAACGTCCCGCTCAACTCGACCCACTCGGGCGGGGCGAACGTGGTCTACGGCGACGGCTCGGTCCGGTTCCTGTCCGACTCGACCCCGCTGAACGTCCTGGCCCAGCTGGCGACCCGCGACGACGGCACCGTGATCCCCAACTTCTGACCCGACCCCGGTTCGGCGGTCGGGGCGCCGGCGGCGCCCCGACCGCCGTTCTCCGTTTCATCAACCGGAGTTTCTCCAGTGACCCACTTGCGACGACGGGCCGCGGGCGCGGCCCTGTTTCTGGTATTGGCCGCCCTGATCGGGTGCGGGAAGTCGGGGCCGAAACTCGTCCCGGTCAGCGGAACGGTCACGTACGACGGCCAGCCGCTCCCGGAAGGGACGGTCTACTTCAAGACGGCCCAGACGGGCGCGATGGACACCCTGCCCGTTAAAGACGGCAAGTTCGAGGGCAGCGCCGAGGTGGGCGAGCGCCGCGTGGAGGTGACCGCGTACCGGACGAAGGTCCAGGACCTCAACGGGATGAAGGGCGAGATCAAGGAGAGTCTGGTCCCCGCCCGGTTCAACGCCAACAGCACGCTCACCGCCACCGTCAAGGCCGACGGGCCGAACACCTTCAAGTTCGATGTCACCAGCAAGTGAGGGTAGTGGTATCCTCATACACGAACCCGGTACGGGTGTCCGGTTGCGGGGCGAGCCTCGCCCGGTGCGGCCGGTCGCGCGTGTCGGGCGAGGCCCGATTGCGGCAGTTGTCGCCCGGATGGGCGCATCCGGCACCGGTTCGTGCGACCTCACGCCGGCGGGAAGGTGAAGGCGGCCTCGTCGGCGACGAGTGGGCTCACGTCCTCTTGGTAGCGCCGGAATTGGCCGCGGCGTACGTCGGTTCAGCCCTGTTCAGTCGCGACCCGCGCATCCGTCCGCGACTGCTTCCCGACCTCGACCGCCTTCCGCACTCGGCGCGAGTGCGACAGCGATTCCCACTCGGCCGGCAGTGTCCCGTTCGCCACAACTTCTCCTCCGCCCCGCCTCGAAATGCGCCTCAGATTACCGATGCAGACAGCCGGACGGGAGAATCGGTTCGGAGAATCCGACCGCAGGCGACGCCCAATCACCGCTGAGAGACGCGACGGGGTAACCCAGGGGAAGGCCACGATACGGCCTCGGTCAACCCGTCGGCAGCGGGGTACGATCCGCAGGCGGGCCGTCCGGTCCGAGGAACATGCCGCAGGAGGCGGCCACGTCGAACCCCACCCGCGGGATGACGCCGACGCGGGCGTTCGGTAGTCGCTCGCGGTAGATCGCCGCGTTGCGCTGGATCACCTCCTCGGGCGGTTCGACGCCGTGCCGCGCCGGGTCGTGCGGGTTGTACCGCACCACGTTGACGTGGACCATCAGCTTCCGCTCTTCGAGCGCGTCGCAGATGGCGTGGACGTCGCCCTCGTCGTCGTTCTCGCCGGCGATGTACGCGTGGTGCAACGTGACGATCTTCTGGCTGCTCCGCTGCCACGACGACAGCCGGTCCAGTGCGACTTCGGCCGGCTGCGCCTTGGGCAGCCAGCGACGGCGGAACCGCTCGCTCATGCTGTAGATCGAGTAATGGATCTCCGGGTGGTGGGCGACGAACACGTCTTCCAGCGGTCGGTCGCCCAACTCCTTCGGGTAGATGGTCGAGATCAGGTGCCGCGGCCGCAGGTTCTGCGCAACCGCCATCCGCGACAGGTCTCCGAGTAGCGCGTCGGCGTTCGCGAGCAGAACCCGACTGGCGAGCGGCTCGCCCCGGGCCATGAAGTTGAAGTGAACGGTCCGCGCCGGCTCATTCAGACGCCGGTAGTAGTCGAGCACGGTTCCGGCCTGTTCGGTCAGTTCGCCGAGGGTCGTGTCGCGCGAGCGCGTCTGACCGGTAGCGGTCAGGTGGCACATGCGGCACCCCTGTGCGCAGCCGGTCTGCGACGACAGGTACACCACGAAGTAGTCCGCGCACCGGCGCACGTACCGGGCCTCCATGCGGCCGACGTCCGCGGGCCGGTCCCAGTTCACCGAGGCGTCCTGTTCGCTCTTGTGCGCGGTGAATTCGGTTTCGGGAAATAACGAGAGCTGCATGACCGCCTCCGCGACGAAGTCGGAGCCATTCTCCCGCCGAACCGGCCGATTGCAAGCGCGGTGGGCGCGTCCGCCTCGCGACCTGCGCTCATGGCAGCCCGTCCGAGGGCCGGTTACACTCCTCAGCATGAGGACCGACGCGACCTCACCGGACGACACGCGCCACCGGCTGTTGGAGGGCGTTCTCCTACGCCTGGCCCGCCGGCCCGACGCCGAGGAACTCGTTCTGCGCGGCGGGGTACTCCTGCGCCACTGGTTGCGGCCGCTGTCGCGCCCGGCGGAAGACCTCGACCTCGTGGCGACATTCCCGTTCGACGTCGGGGAGACGGCCCGCCGCCTCCTCGCGGTCCTCGCCGACGGAAGCACCGACGACGGGGTCGAGTTCGACACCGACGGGGTGCGTGCCGAGGGGATCTGGCTGGACTCGGGCAACCCCGGCGTGCGCGTCTTTGCCTCCGGCACCGTCGGCGGGGTGGAGGACGATTTCCACGTCGATGTCACCTTCGGTCCGCTCCCGCGGCCGGCTCCGGTGTTCGGCACGCTGCCGACCGCGAGCGGCACACCGGCCCGCGTGTGGATGTGCCGGCCCGAAGCGGTCGCCGGGCACAAGGTGCAGGCGCTGTGGCACCGCGGGCTGACGGGCTGGCGTCCGAAGGACCTCAACGACCTCCGCCTCTTGCTCGCCCACGTGCCAATGGACGGCGCCGGGTTGAGGGCGGCGATCACGGCCTACCTGGCCGACGTGGACGGTACCGGCGCGGACGCGCGGGCGCTGTTCGGGCGGTCGTCGTGGTGGGGGATGAAGATGGCCTCGGCGCGCTGGCTGGATTTCGCCGATGCGGCCCGGGGGCTCGACGTGCCGCGCGACTTGAGGGGCGTCGTCGCCGGGGTCGCGGACCGGCTGGCCGCAGTTCTGGAGGGTTCGTGATGGGCCGAGGAATGGACCGGGCGCTGCTCGACTACATCGTCGCGCACGTCGACGAGGACACGCCGCGGCTCGCCTACGCCGACTGGCTCGACGAGAACGACCGGCCCGAGCACGCCGAGTTCGTCCGCGTCCAGGTCGAGCGGGCCGGCCTGCCGGCCTGGGACCCGGCACAGGTGCGGTTGCGTCTCCGCGAAGAGGCCCTGTTGAAGCAGTTCGGGGAAGCGTGGCTGGCGGAGATGCCGAGGGTCGAGGGCGCGCGGTGGGAGGGGTTCCGCCGCGGCGTCGTGGCCGAGGTGTCGTTCGCCAGCTACGAGGCGATGCGGAAGAGCGCGCAGGCGTGCCGGGCGCTGGCCCCGGTTGAAGCGGTGACGGTCCGCTGGCCGCGCCGGCGCGACGGCCGCGGGGAAGTCGAGCCGATCGCCGAGCTGCGCGAGCTGTCCCTCACCGGGCACCCCGCCCGCGAGGAAGAGGTGCGCTGGCTGGCCGACTCGCCGCAGCTCTCGACCCTGCGCGCCCTGACCGCCCGCGGGCTGTGGCCCGAGGGGATGGGCCGCCTGGTCGCCTCGCCCCACCTCGTCGCGCTGAAGGCGCTGCGGATACCGTCCAACAACCTGGGCAACGCCGGCATCGTTGCCCTGGTCGGTGCCTCACTGCCCGCGCTGGAGGAACTCGACCTGTCCGGGCGCGGGGTGTCGGAGCGGTACAACGACGACCCCATCGTCCGCTCACCGGGGATGGAATCGCTGGCCGAATGGGAGGGGCTAGCGCGGGTGCGGTCCCTGACCCTGTCCGGCAACGAGTTCGGCGCGGCCGGCCTGCGGACGCTGCTCCGCTCGCCCCACGTCACCGGGCTCAAACAGTTGTCCGTTCGCGGCGGGCGGCTCAACGGGGGCGCGATGGGCGCGTTCCGCGACGCCCGGCCGGAACTGCAACTGGACGCGCTGGACGTCGGCGAGAACGTCCTCGGGGCTTCCGGCGCCGATTACCTCGCGGGCGCGCGGTGCCTGAGCGAGTTGAAGACGCTGCGGCTGGATCGGTGCGAGATCCCCGCGGCCGCCGCCCGACTGATGGCGAAACAGGCGCCGTTCATCGACACCCTGCGGGTTCTGGACGTGGGCCACAACCACTTCGGCACGATCGCACTGAGCGGCCTGCTCGGGCGCAAGCCGCCGGCGCTCCACACGCTGCGCCTGCGCGACAACGACCTGTTCGACAAGGGGGCCGCCCTCCTGGCCGGATCGCCGGGGTCGGACGGGTTGCTCGAAGTGGACCTGAGCCTGAACAACCTGCGGGCCGCCGCCGCACGGGCACTGGGGGCGTCGCCGTACCTCCGCGGGTTGCTCGTCCTGAGACTGGGCGACAACCCGATCCCCGGACCGGACACGGCCGCCCTTGCCGCCTCACCCCTGGGCAAGCGATTGACCGTGCTGGAGTTGCCCGGCCTGCCGCTGAATGGGCCGGACGACCCGATCCCGTTCTGAACCCGATGGGTGCAGATTCCGTAGACCCCATTCAGGGTCGGTCGGACTTTCGCGGTTCGGGTGGACGTGGTAACCTGCATGATTCACCAGCCGGCTTCGCCGAGTTGCCCATGCGGTACGTGCCATCAAGGACCTGAAACCCATTCGGGGATCGGCACACACGAAACCGCGACCCAAATTACAAGCCCTCTCGGACGACGAGTTGCTCGAATCGGTTCAGAACCCGGTCAACGGCGACCACCTGACCGAGAACACGCACACCGGCGCGTTGGTGGACGGGAACGGCCGCGCGATCGAACTGCAGCGGCGCGCCGCCGACCCGAATAGCGGCATCTCTCCCGATACACTCGTGCCCGTGCTGCCATACACGCCCGATCTCTCGATGTTCCCCGATTTGGACTGAGCCATGACAACGACCAAGTCCGTCGCCGAGTTGCTCCACCGACTGCTCTACCGCGCGCTGATCGAGATCCGCGAGCAGGGGCGCGAGAGCGGCAACAAGACCGTGTTCCACCTCGCCGATCTGTTCCACACGACCGCCCTCGAACTCGGGCGGGCGGCCGAGGGGACGACGTCGTATGCCGCCGTCCTTCGCGGGCTCGAAGAGAAAGCTTCCGAGAAGGACGTCGAGCGCTGGCTCCGGACCGCACTGGCGGAAATTGAAGGCGCGCATCCGGCCGCCCCGTGATGTTTACGTGAGCGAGGTGGGCGGACCGCGCCGCGCCGGATACTCTTCCCGCGACGGGGTTCGCCCGTCGCGCATCACATCTCGAAGGAGTAGCCCATGTTCCGACTGCTCGCGGGCGGGTTCGCCATGGCCCTCGTGGCGCTCAGCGGCGGTTCCGCCCCGGCCGAAGACAAGAAGGACAAGGATAAGGCCACGACCTGGGTGCGTGAGGTCGGCGACCTCACCCTCAAGTTCGAGATGGGCAAGGACACCGCGAAGTACCACGTG
>JAFKJJ010000097.1 GCA_017306025.1 Planctomycetota bacterium | reverse complement strand
CCGTCACCGGCGCAAGGGACACGGCGCGCGGGTCCGGGCCTGCGCCGGGTTGGTCAACCGCATGCTCGACCACAAGAGCGCCTCCTGAACAACCAACGGGGAGGGGGAAGAACCCAACTCCCACTATCGTGAATGCGGTCTAATGTGTGCAGGCGTAGGCCAGGTTATCGTCCCGATCGGACCCGCCGTGTTGTCGGGCGATGATGTGCTCGGCGAAGTAAGGGCCGGGGTAGAAGGCTTCCGCGAGTCGGCAGTATTCGCACGCGCGGCCGGCACGCGTTCGGACGAAGTCATGCCGCGGGTGCGCCATTCGCGGTCACCGGTTGGGCGGTACGGAGCGCGACACGGGCCTTCGACTGTAACACACTCAGGAACGCGGCGGCGTGGCAGTATGCTTCCAGTTCCGCCCGCTCATCGGTCGTGAGTGTGCCGGCCTGTGACTTCTCCGACAGGTCCCCCATCCGCGCACGGTCGGGCTCGCCGAAGCCGAGCCGTAGGACGTATCCGGCAAGGGCCGGCGGAAGCGGCTGTTCACCCGCGGAGAGGAGGCGACTCCAGATCGACAAGATCGGGTCTTCGGCCATGACGACGTTCCGGAATGAAGTGGAACTCCCAACCACATGATACCACTCGGGCGCAGGAGGCAGAACCCGTCCCGGCCGGTAAACGAAGTCGTCCGCGCGTAAAACGCGCGGACGACTTCGTTTACTGTCTCGCGGTTCAGCAAACCTTGGTCGCGGTCGGGTCGGCCGGTTCGACGTTGATCCGCTTGCCGCCTTGGTCGAAGTACACCTTGCCGTCCACCAGCGCGAAGATGCTGCTGTTCTTCGCCAGCCGCACGAACCGGCCCGGCGAGAACTTCGTGCCGCACTGGGTCACGATGATGCTGCCGGTAGTCACCGCCTGACCGCCGTACGCCTTCAGGCCGCGCCGCTTCGGAAGCGAGTCGCGGCCGTTCTTCACCGACCCCTGACCCTTTTTGTGTGCCATGACGTTATTCTCCTTAAAATACGCAGTGTTTACGTAGGATGGAGTATTGTAGCAGGCCCGACGCGACCGGCAACCGCGTCACCTCTTCTTCTTCAGCCGCTCCAAGTCGAACAGCAAGGACGCGCCCGGCCGGCCTCCGGTTCGGGAAGAGAAGGCCAGTTTAGCGCGGGTCGCGCCGGTAGCAAATCCCGTGGTCGGCCGGGCGGCCCTTTGCGCAGCCGGGCTGAACCCCGTTTCTTCGTTTTCATTCGCTTATCACACTTCACGGGTTACAACTCGCCTCAACCCGAGCCTCTCACTTCCCCGAACTCGCGTGCGACCATGACGCGCTTCCGGCTGCCGTTTCTCGGTCTGCTGTTCACGTTCGTTCTGTCCGCCGCGGCGCGGTCGGCGCCGGAGGTGGCCCCGTTCCCGACGCCCGCCGGCTACAAGACGGTGGCGACCGCCAGGACCGTGAAGGAGCCGCCCGCGCCGTCCGCGGCGCTCGCCGCCGGCTACCTGGGCGTGGTGATCGGCGAGAAGGGCGGCCGGCCGGTGATCGACGCGGTCGCGCCGGATTCGCCGGCCGAGTTGGCCGGGCTGAAAGAGGGCGACGCGGTGTTGAAGGTCGGCGAGGAGACCGTCACCGGCGCCGCGTGGGCGCGTGACGCGCTGCGGGCGCGGCTGGCCGGCGACACGGTCGCCCTCACGGTGTCCCGCGGCGGCAGTCCGGTGACCGTGACCGCCAAACTGAAGGCGACGACGCAGCCCATGAAGATGGAAGAGGGCGGCGGAACGGGGTTCGGCAAGGGCAAGGGGGGCGGGTGGAACGATCGGCTCCCGCGGGCGTGGAAGCGGCCCGCGTACCGGCTCGCCATCATCGGCGTCGAGTACCCGGACGTGAAGCACAACGCGAAGATCAAGGACGGCGATTGGGAAGAGTCGATGTTCAGCCTGGGCACGTACAGCGGCAAGAACGCGACCGGGCAGGCGGTCCACGGCAGCATGAACGACTACTACAAGGAACTGAGCTACGGCACGTTCAAGATCGAGGGGAAGTTCGCCGGGTGGTTCGAGGTGTCGAAGAAGCGGATGGACTACACCACCGGCAGCGGGACCAGTACGAGGGAGAAGCTGGGCCTCTTGACCGAGACGCTCGACCTGTTCACGAAGAAGGCGGGCAAGGAGGCGCTGAAGGAGTACGACGGGGTGTTCTTCATCTACGCGGGCGGGCGCGTGGACACGACCCGCGGCGGGCTGTACTGGCCGCACCGCGCCAACGTCAACTTCGACGGCCGGAGCCTCCCGTACTTCATCGTGCAGGAGGGCGGGAACACGATGAACGACATCAGCGTGTTCTGCCACGAGTTCGGCCACATGCTCGGCCTGCCCGACCTGTACGCGCAGCCCGAGCGGCCGGGCAGCGAGGGCGTGGGCCAGTGGGACGCGATGTCCAACCAGATCGGCGGCGGCCGTCCGCAGCACTTCAGCGCGTGGAGCAAGGAGATGCTGGGCTGGATCAAGCCGACCGTGATCGACCCGTCGGTGCGGCAGAAGCTGATCCTCGCGCCGATCGAGGGCGACCCGACGCAGTGCTTCAAGATCAAGATCCGGCCGGACAACAGCGAGTACTTCCTGCTGGAAGTGCGGAAGAAAATCGGTTGGGACGAGAAGTTGCCCGGTGAGGGGCTGCTCATCTGGCGGGTGGTAAACAACCGGCCGATTCTGGAGGAGTCGCACGGGGTGGAGGGGCGGCGCGGGCCGGACGTGTTCCTGGCCTCGGTGCCGTTCCCGAGCAGCGCGAACAACAGCTTCACCCCGTACACGACGCCGAGTAGCAAGAGCCACCTCGGCGGCGGGGCGGCGGTCCACATCACCAACATCACCCGCCTGCCCGACGGCCGTGTGACGTTCCACATCGGATACGACTACCAGTAGCGGCGGCCCCGGCCGCACCCGAGGGCCGTGAGCCCCGCAACGCGTCGGGCTCGGACAACCGTCCGAGCCCGACGCGTTGCGCGTTTCCGCGCCGGTTACCCCCCCGGCGCGGAGTGCCCGGCGCGGTCACACGCGGTAAACGAACGTGCGCCACTCCGACTCGGCGACCTTGCGGCCCGCCCCGTCGAAGGCCGTCACCTGCCACCGGCCCGGTTGGGCACCGACGAACTCGAACTGGAAGCAGGGGCAGTTCACCCGCCCCGTTGTGAGCGGGCGCCAGCACGCCCCGTCCTGGAACTGCACGTCGACCTGGTACACGCACGCGGTGGCCACGGGCGTCCACGTGCAGTGGGTCGTACGGGGGAAGTGGCAGAACACCGTGTTGTTAGCCGGGCACACGAGGTTGATGGTCGACACGAAGTTGCACACGCAGCCGCAAACGCCCTGGACCTCGTTGATCGTGAGGCGGCAGTCGCCGTTCTTGTCGAGCTTCTGGAAGATCTCGCACACCATGACGTTCGCGCAGTTCCAGGGGATGCAGTAATGGCTCATCAGCAGATTGAGCAGCTCGCACTTGTCGATGGTCCCGTCGTGGTTCCGGTCGTACTGGGGCAGAAGGCGCGGGAACTCGTGCTGCAGCCTGTTAATCAGTTCGTCGGTCGCGATGCTCATTGGGCGCTCCTGAAGGGTTGACCAACACGTTCGGCCCGAACCGTCGCCGGTTTACGGGGAAAAAGGCCGGTAACGGCACGGGTGGTGGGGGCGGCGCGCGAATGCACGTCGCACCCGACCGCGGGATCGAGCACGGATCGTATGTCGGATATCACCAGTGAATGTCCGACCCACGTTGTAATGCGAATGCCACGCATGTCAAGTGAATAATTCATAACGATAAATTATTTGCTAGTTAGTATGCATTCGGAGATGGCAGCGCATGGTCAATTTCGCCATAACTAATTGCCAATTATAATATTTCGCTGGGCGGCCGCTTCGGCCGTTGTTCGGCAGCACGAGGCTGAACGGCAAAGGCGAGGCCCGCGGGGCGACACACTGTTGTGTCGCCCCGCGGGCCTCGGTTCGGACCACGACTCGGGTGGTCCGGGGATTTGTGTGACGAAGCGAGCGCCCGGCCACGCCCTCACTTCTTCGGTGCCGGAGCCGGCTCGGGCTTCGCGCCCTGCGCGGGCGCCTTCTGCTTCCAAACCTCGAACACCGTCGGCGCGTCGGGCGGGGCGTTGGCCTTCTCCACCACCAGAATGCCGTACTCGCGCACGACCATGACCGTTCCGGGGGTCTCGTCGAGGAAGAGCTGGAACCACGCCCCGATCGGCAGCTCCTCGCCGTCGGACGTCGGGATCGCGAGTTCGTTCTTCTGCTTCTGTCGGATCGGCACGTCGAAGCCGGCCTTCTGGAACGCCTCGACCGCCGCCTGGAACGGGATGTACTTTCCCTTCTCGGCCAGTTTCACCGGCTTGTCCAGTGCCGCCCGGAGGCGGTCGGGGATCGGCCCCTTCACCGCCCCCCGCTCCCGCAGCGCGTTCGCGGCCGCGAGGGCCAGCAGGGCACGAGCCGTGTCGTTGTCGGGCGGGCCGTGCATGTCGCCCCACCCCAGCGCCCCGGCGCCCGCCGCGGGCGCGCCGCCGGTCAGCAGTTTCAACTCGGCCTCGGCCGCCGCGAGCTTGGTCTTCGCGAGTTCCACCTTGTCGCGCGCGACGCGATACGTCGGGTGCTCTTCCGGTTTCGGCCGCCCCTCGGCCTTCAGAACGCTGAGCGTGCTCACCACTTCGAGTTCCGCCGTCGTCACCGCGAGCCGGGCCTGCTGGACCGCGGCCAGCGCCGCGAGCACCTTCTGCGTGACCGCGAGTCGCGCCTTGGCCAGTTCGGCCTCGGCGAGTTGGATCTTGGCCTTCGCCATCCGGACGTCGGGGTCGTTGACCAGCGCGGCGGCGATGGCCGCGTCCGTCGGGTCGGCCGGCCTGTCCGCCTTCTCGGCGGGCGGCTTCTTGTCGCCCCCGGGCGGCGGCTGGCCGATCGCGGTCGTGGCGAGGGTCGCGAGCGCGAGCAGCGCGCTAGCCGTCAGCAATCGTCGCACGGGTCTTCTCCTTGAATGCCGCGTTCTTGAGGGACGTGAGGAGCCACGAATCGCCCGGCTCCGGTGACAACGTAGTGCCGCCGCTGCGGGCGAGGAACAGCCGGTAGCAGCGGGCGGCGTTGGCGTAATCCTGCTCCGCGGCCAGGTACGCGTCGCCCGCCTGACGGTAGAGCGCGGCGGAGCGGGCGTCGTCAGCCTGTTCGGCGTCGAGTTCGATGACCCGCGCGCGGCGGGGCTCGTCGGGCGCGGGCGGCGAGCCGGCGGAAGCTCCCGGCACCGGGACGAGCACGGGAACGAGCACGACTTTCACTTGCGGAACCGGCGTCGGCACGACAACCAATTCGCGCTCGGGTCGCGATCGCCACGCACCGACACCGGCGCCCGCCACGAAGATCGCGACGGCCGCGGCGAACTTCCCCACGCGGCGCGCCCACCGATTCACGGCCAGCCGGTGCTGCGTGCGCTGCAAAAGGGCCTCGCGCAGCCCCGGCGTCTCACCCGTTCGGGGCGGGGCGAGCAGGGCGTCGAGTTCGTCCGGTTCGTCAGCCATCGGCCGTCTCGTAGATCTCGCGGAACGCCCGCCGGGCGCGTGACAGCAACGATTCGACGGCCTTCGGCGAATCGCCGTGCGCCGCGGCGATGGCGCACACCGAAAGTCGGTCGAGGTATTTCGCGCGGAGGACGGCTTCGTAATGATCGGGCAGCGCCGCGAGTGCCGCGGCCACGCGCTCGGCCTTATCTTCTGCGTCGGCAACGCCTTTCGACGCCTTTTCATCTTCCGGAACGAGCGAGCGCGATCTCACCTTCTGCCGTGAGCGGGTGCGGACCGCGTTTCGGGCGGCGTTCGACGCGATCCCGCACAGCCAGTCGAAAAACGCGCCCTTTGCCGGCTCGAAACTGCTCAACCGGCGGACCGCGACGAGCCACGTTTCCTGGATCACGTCGTCGGCGAGGTCGCGCAAGCCCCCGCACCGCCAGCGGACGTAGTTCGCGAGGCGGTCGAAGTGCGCGTCGTACCACCGGCGCCACGCGTCCGCGTCGCCGGCCAGTATTGCGTCGCGGATCGCCCGCTCGCGCCAGGCATCGCCCTCGCTCATCCGCCGGCCCCGTCGATCGTGTCCCGCACCCGGATATTGTCCGCGCCGGGCGAAAATCCTTCGCGAGAATGTCGTGGGCCGTTGGCGACGGAGATCGGGCACAAACGACGCGGACACGGCGCGAGAGACAAAAATTTGAAATGAGATAGGGAAATCGCAATTACCTGTGTCAATATTTCATCTCGTTGTTTCCGTGTGTTTTGCACTTTTGTCCGCCCCCTTCTCTTACTGCACACCGGTCCGTGCCCCGCGGCGCCGGTATCCCTGCCCCTGTCCCCGGCTTTCAAACCCCCTAAATTGTCATTTGTCCCATCCGGACAAGGAGGCCGCATACCATGTCGACGGTGATCGACTGGAGCCCGACCGTCGATCCGTCCGAGCTGGTGCGCCGGGCGCGTGAGGCGCTCGTCGCGGGGGCGGCCGTCGTGCTGCCCGGTGATTGCGGCTACCTCGCGCTGTGGGGGGCCGGGGTGCGCGTCGAGCTGCCCGCTCCGGCGGTGCTCGCGTGGGGGCCGAACGAGGTCGCGGCGCGGGGTTTGAACGTGCCCCCCGCGGCCCGACGGCTGATGTACCGGGCGTGGCCCGCTCCGCTCGTTGTGGAGATCCCGAGCGCCGACGGGTTCGCCCGCTTCCGGTTCCCCGAGCACCCGCTGTTCGATCTGGTGATTCCGGCGGTTTCGGAACTCGGGTCCGTGTTCGTCGCCGATACCGGCGATCCGACCGCGGGCGCGGCGGCGCGACGGCTCGGCGCCGCGGTCGGACTGGTGGTGAACGTCGGCGAGATCGCGGTCGATCGGCCCACCGTGGTGCGGGCGGCCGGCGCCGGGTACGAGATCACCGAGCCGGGCGCGTTCCCCGCGGACGAGATCGAACGGCTCGCGGCGCGGATCGTGTTGTTCGTGTGTACCGGGAACACGTGCCGCAGCCCGCTGGCGGAAGCGCTGGCGAAAAAGGTGCTCGCGGACCGCCTCGGCTGCACGCCGAACGAACTGCCGGGCCGCGGGTTCTGGGTCCTGTCGGCGGGCGTCGCGGCGTTCGGCGGCACGCCCGCGTCGGCGGAATCGGTGGCCGTGGCGGCGGAACTCGGGACGGACCTCGGCGCGCACGCGAGCCGGCCGGTGAACCCGCAGTTGCTGCTGGCCGCCGACGACGTGATCGCGATGACGCGGAGCCACCTGCACGCGCTGGCCGTGCGGTACCCTAACACGGGGCCGCCGGCGCGGCTCCTGTGCGGGGACGAGGATCTGGACGATCCGATCGGCGCGGACGAGGGGGTGTACCGGGAGTGTGCCCGGACCATCCTCCGACACTTGGAGCGGTTCCTTCCAGAATGGGTGGGGTCATGAAGGTTGCCGTGGGCAACGATCACCGCGGGGTGGCCGTCAAGCAACGGGTCGTCGGGCTGCTCGCGGAACTGGGGCACGAGGTCCACGACATCGGCGCCAACGGCCCGGCCGGCGTGGACTACCCGGACTTTGCCATCCCGGTCGCCGAGGCCGTCAGCTCCGGCAAAGCGGACCGCGGTATCCTGATCTGCGCCACCGGCCACGGCATGTGCATCGCGGCCAACAAAGTGTCCGGCGCGCGGGCCGTGAACTGCCGCGACGTCGTGGACGCCGAGCTGTCGCGCCGGCACAACGACTCGAACATCATGTGTCTGGCGGCCGATCTGCTCGGCGAAGACCAGATCGAGCGGATGATCCGCACGTGGCTGGCCACCGAATTCGAGGGCGGGCGGCACACGCGGCGCACCGAGAAGGTCGCCGCCTACGAGAAGGCCCACGAGAAACCTCGCCCCTGACCCCGCGAAGGGACGAGAGGCGCCCGAATTACCTCTCCCGCCCCTCCTTCCGCTTCGCCCTTCACCCCTTCGCTTGTGACATCCGCCTTGATTTTCCTGCCCCTTGCCGCAACACTTCGCCGGTCTCGGTAACGGAGTGTCGATAATGGCGGAGCCCATGGACCAGAAGCGCGCGGGCCTGTTGGGCCGCGCCGGCCGCACGCTCGGCTCGATGTGGCTGTGGCTCCAGTGCGCGCTGTACTCGCGGAACATGCTCGGCTCGGTCGGCCGCGTGCTCAAGATGATCTTCACCGGCCGGTTCGGGCTGCTCGTCGAAAAGATCCGCCAACTGCGCTCGGCCGATCACGCCCTGTCGGCGTACAAGCGGCCGGCCGGGGTCGTTCGCACCGGCCCGCCGCTGCACCTCGCCGGCAACATCCACGGGCACGGGGGCTACGACCACCTCGTACTCAAGGCGCTCATCGGCCTGACCGACGCGGGCGTCCACGTGTTCCGCGACAAGCGGTCGTTCATGGACAGCGCGTTCGTGCCGCCGGCGTTCGCGCCGTCGGAACGCATGTACGACTGGCGCGGCCCGCGGCTCGCGATCATCCCGCCGCACATCCTGCACCTCTACAAGCCGACCGAAACCACCGCCGCCTGGACCATGTGGGAAACGGACACCCTGCCAGACGGCTCCGTGAAGCACCTGAACCGCTGCGGGCTGCTGCTCATCCCGAGCCGGTGGGGCGTCGACTGCTTCCGTGCCAACGGCGTGACCGTGCCGATGGAGGTCGTCTCCCTGGGGTACGACCCGGCCGTGTTCTCGCCGCGCCTGGGCGGCAGCGGACCGGAAATCTGCACGTTCGGTACCGCCGGCGCGCTCGACGAGGGCGGACTGCGGAAGAACGTACAGCGCGTGATCGACCTGTTCCTGCAGACGTTCCCCGGGCGCGCCGACGTGCGGCTGAAGGTGAAGATCACCCCGCGGTCCCCGATGGTGGACACGCACGGCGATCCGCGGGTCGAGGTGGTAAACACCGGCCTCGCGCCCGCGGCGCTGGCCGACTGGTACCGCTCGCTCACCTGCTACGTGAACGCGTCTTACGGCGAGGGGTTCGGGCTGCACCTGCTGGAAGCGATGGGGTGCGGGGTGCCGCTCATCAGCACCACGTTCAGCGCGGTGGGCGCTGTGTTCGACTCGCGGGTGGGCTACGAGATCGGCTACAAGTTGATCGAGGCGAAGAACAAGATCTACTCCGGGCTGTGGGCCGACCCCGACAACGATCAGCTCGTCGAACGGATGCGCGAGGTGTACGCCGACCGCGCGACGGCGGAGCGGTTCGGGCTCGCGGCCGCGGCGCGGGCGCCGGCGTTCAGTTGGGACGCGAGCATCCGCAACCTGACGGCGGCGCTCGCGAAATACGGCTACCTGCCGCCGGAGTTCGCGCGCGAAGAGAAGCGCGCCGCGGCGTGACGACCCTTCACCCGGCGAGCGCCAGCGCGAGTGCCGCGAGCAGCGCCAGCGCCATCAACACGATCCACGTTGCCGACCTCCCGCCGCCCGGCGCGTCCTCCTCCGAAATGAACGCCCCGCACCTCGGGCACTGTTCGGCTTCCTCGTCGATCTCGGCGCGGCAGTGCGGACACGAGACCACCGCGCGCTCGTCGTCGACGTACAGCCCGGCCGGGTACGTTTCCGGGTCGTCCGGGTCGTAGTCCGTCTCGGCGCCGTAGTCGTCGTAGTGGTCGCCGTCGTCTTCGTCGGGATCGTCGTATCGTGTGCGTGCCATCGGCGCGAGCTTTCTTCAGAGTGGTCCGCTCGCGGAGCGAGCGGTTGCGCCGCGGGTACTGGTGCAGCGACAGCGCGCGCGATCGCTCCAGGCGTGTTGCACCGCTCTCGGAGCGAGCGGACCACTCTGTTCAATCCTTCTTCAGCGAGTTGAACACCATCCCGGTGAGCAATTTCGGATAGAAGTACGTCGACTTCGGCGGCATCTTCTCGTTGTGACCGGCGATCTGTTCCACGTGCTCCATCGTCGCGGGCGGCACCAGGCACGCGAGCTGGCACTCCTTCTTCGCGGCCGCGTCGGTCACTTCGCTGAGCAAATGGACGTACTTGCACATCGGCGTGCCGCCGACCTTGTCGCGGACGAGTCGGTCGAGCACCAGCTTGTGGAGCACGCTCACGCCCAAACCGCGCCACTCGTCGCTGTGGTCGGGGGCCAGTTCGGCCATCACCGAGAGGTCGCGGAGCTTCGCCACCAGCCACTGCCCGTCGGCGACCGTGCCGAAGCCGAGCGTCGTCTGGGCGCCGTCCATCTCGATGTGCTCCCAGGCGGCCTGCGCGTTCGTTCCGGTTCGCTCGACGATGTCGAAGTGCTCCGCGAGCGCCGATTCCAACTGCGGCGCCGTGACCCCGCTCGCCAGCCCGCTCACGAGCCGGTGCGTCGGGAGGATGAGCAGGCCGGGGTCGCTCATCCCGACGAGCATCATCAGGCAGAAGTTCGGCGCGGCCTCGTCGTCGGGCACTTCGCCCGCGGCGCGCCGCTCTTCGAGGTACTTCAGACCGGTTTCGTAGCGGTGGTGGCCGTCGGCGATGAACACCGGTTTCGGTCCCATCGCGCCGATCACCTTGCTGATCGCGGCCGAATCGGTGACGACCCACAGCCGGTTGGTGACGCCGAGGTGGTCCTTCGCGACGATCGGCGGCGCCGACCGGATGAACGGCTCCAGATGGGCGAATACCTCGCTCTCGCCGTCGGGGTACAGTCCGAACACCGGCGACAGGTTGAACCCGGTGGCGCGGTAGAGCTTCAGCCGGTCCTCTTTCGGGCCGGACATCGTCTGCTCGTGCGGGAAAATCTTCCCCTTCCCGAACGGTTCGAGCCGGACGCGGGCCATGAACCCGCGGCGCGTGTACGTCGAGTCCTCGACCGCGTACTCCTGTTCGTACACGTACAGCCCGCGGGCGGTGTCCTGGCGGAGCGCGTTGGCCGCGAGCCACTCGCGGAGCGTGTTGGCGGCCCGGGTGTATTTGTTGTTGTGCTCGTCGTCGGCCGGCTCGTCGCGCGTGAGTTCGAGCCGGATCGCGTTGTGCTCGCTGCTGGCGTAGAGCTTCTGTTGGAGCTGGGCGTCGATCACGTCGTAGGGCGGGGCGACCACGTCGGACAACGCGCCGACGTGGCCGAGGTCGTAGCGGAACCCACGGAACGCCCGAATATCAGCCATCGCAAACTCCATTTGACCGGCGAAACAAGGAGCTAACCACAGAGGCACAGAGAAAGCCGAAAGGCAGAGATGATTCTTTAAAGAACTCTCTCTCTCTTGTCTGCTCTGTGTCTCTGCGTCTCTGTGGTTAGCTCCTTTTTAGCTCCCGGCTGGCTTATCCGGTGCGGGGGGGCGTGATTTGAGCACCGCGTGCGTACCGGTCGCCTTGTTGGCCCGGCGGCGGGCCAGCTTCAGCTTCGGCACCGGCACGTCGTGCTCGTCCTCGATGTCGCCCACGATCTCTTCCAGCACGTCTTCGAGGGTGATGAGGCCGAGCACCTTCCCCTCGCCGTCGCGGACGACGGCCATCGGCCGGTGCGACTTGCGGAACAGCCGGAACGCGTTCGCAATGGGCTCATCGGGAGCGAGGAACGTCGCGGGATAGAGCGCGTCTTCGAGCACCACCGCCCCGGACGTGCTGAACAGGAAGAACAGGTCCTTCGTGTTGACGATGCCGACGATCTTGTCCGGGGTACCGTCATAAACCGGCATGCGGGTGTGTGCGCCGAGTCGTGCGATTTCGAGCACCTTGTCGGGGGGGGTCGCGACGTCCAGCGCGGACATCTTCTCCCGCGGCACGAGGCAGTCGCGGACCTTCTTGTCGGTCAGCGCGAACACGTTCAGCACCATGTCGGCCTGGTCGGGGTCGAGCAACCCGGCCTCTTCGGTGTCTTCGACCAGGAGGCGCAGCTCGTCCACGGTGTGGATCTCGCCCTCCTCGCCCTCGGCCTTGTAGCCGAGCCGACGGAGGATCCACGCGCTGGAGCCGTTCATCAGGCTGATGAGCGGGCCGCTGACGCCCGCGAACACCGCGATGGGCCGCGCGACCCACAGCCCGACCCACTCGCTGTCCTGCAGCGCCGCGAGCTTCGGCATCTGCTCGCCGAAGACGACGTGCATGTAGGTGATGAGCGACAGCGTGATGGCGATCGACGCGACGCGCCCCCACTCGGCCGGCAGCCCCTCGAACAGCGGGTGGATGAGCCGGTGGATCGCCGGCTCGCTGACGAAGCCCAGCGCCAGGCTCGCGACCGTGATGCCGAGCTGGCACGCGGCCACGCTGCGGTTCAGGTTGGTGATCGCGTTCAGGAGCGCGGCGGCCCCGGCCCGCTTCTGGTTCACCAGTTCTTCTACGCGGGTCTTGCGGATCGCGACCAGCGCGAATTCGGCCGCGACGAAGAACCCGTTGACCGCCACGAGCAGCGGAATTGCGACCAGGCCGATAACGAGTAACGTCTGGCCCGGCTCGCCGGCGTCGGCCAGGAGCAGGAGGGGAGGGGCCGGTACGGGTGAAGGGTGAATAGTCGTCACGCTCGCACGTGACAGCGGGAGGCAGCACGCCCGCCGTCGAACGGTTGCCGCGGCCGCACGCCGCGACCACGAGACACGGGGTATTCTACAAGCATCCACCGTGCCGAAGGAGCCGCCGTGAACGGCCGCGACGTTCCGGAGGGGATGAGGGTTTGGTGCCGTCACTGGCATAGGCGCGGGACGTGCGGGGTGCGTAGAGTGTGATGGTGGTAGAGGTTGTTCCGCAACCGAGGGTCCGACCACGCTGATGAGCAGTTCGCACGACGCACTGTACCGGGCCATCTGCGCGCATCCGGACGAGGACACGCCGCGGCTGGCGTTCGCCGACCTCGTCGAAGAGAGCGGCGACGAGACCCGCGCGCGGTTCATCCGCACGCAGGTTGCGCTCGCGAACGTGCCCGTGTACGACCCGGCGTGGGTGAACGCGCGGCAGTTCGAGCCGGACGCGTCCACCGGCTGGGCACAGACCGTCGCGCTGCCGAAGGCGCTGCCCCCGGGGGCCAGCTGGCAGCGGTACGAGTTCCGCCGCGGGTTCCCCTGGAAGGTCGGCGTTCTGTCGCTCGGCGCGTTCGTAAACGGCGGCGAGGCGGTGTTCGGTCTCGTCCCGATCCGGGCGCTTGATATCGACGCGCGCGACCGGCCCGACCTGGGCGTGCTCGCCGACTGGCCGCACCTCACTCGGCTCCACAAGCTCGAACTGTCCACCGGCTTGTTCGGCGCCGACGAAATCTCGCGGCTGGCCGAATCTCCGCACGCGACCAACCTCACCGAACTCGGCTTCGAGTTCGACGGCATCTCCCCCGACGGGCTGACCGCACTGGCCGAATCACCGCTGTTCTCGCGGCTAAAGGGCCTGGAACTGCGGTCGAACGCGATCCCGCCGGCGCTGCTCGTCGATTCGCTGGCCGCGGCGACCGAACCCGGCGCGATGGGACGGTTGGCGATGCCGTCCAACCGCATCGACCGTGACGACGCCGAGAACCTGTTCCGGCTGCCCGCGGTGCGCGACCTCCAACACCTGGACCTGAGCGACAACGACCGTCTCGGCCCGGACGGGTTCGCCGCGCTGGCCGAGAGCGGGATCGTTCGCGGGCTGCGCGTTCTGAATTTGAGCAACACGCGGCCCGGTGTGCCCGGTGTCAAGGCACTCGCCGAAGCCCGCGGGCTGGCGGGCTTGCGGATGCTCGACCTGTCGGACAACCGCCTCGGGCCGGTCGCGATCAAGACGCTCGCGGCGTGCGGCGGCTTCCGCGGGCTGCGTGTGCTGAACCTGACGAACAACCCGGTCGGCGACGCCGGGGCGAATGCGCTGGCCGCGTCGCGTGCGCTGGCCGGGCTACTGGAACTCGACCTGCGCGACGCGGGCGTCGGCCACGGCGGCGCGATCGCGCTGGCCGAATCGCCACACCTGAGCGGCCTGCTGCGGCTCGACCTGCGCAACCGCGACGGCCGCCCGCTCGGTGACGCCGCCCGCGAAGCGCTGGAGGAACGGTTCGGGGACCGGGTGTGCCTGGTTCGGTGTTTCGTGTTCCGCGGCGCACCGCCGTTCCGACCTTCGAAACGCGGAACACGAAACACCGAACACAAAGGAACGATGACCGACCGCGACGCACTTTACCGCGCCATCCTCGACCGGCCGGACGACGACACGTTGCGGTTGGTGTACGCCGACGCGCTCGAAGAGAGCGGCGACCCGCAGCGCGCCGCGTTCGTCCGCGCGCAGGTGGAGTTGAGCCGGCTCCCGGAGTACGACCCGCGGGCGGTGCGGGGGCGGTACCACGAGCGCACCTTCGACCCGCGGTGGACGGCCGAACTCGAACTGCCCGACGGGCTCGACTGGGGTCGCGAACCGTTCCGCCGCGGGCTGCCCGGCGCGGTCCAGGCTTCCGACGGCGCCGCGTTCGTCACGCACGCCGACGAACTCTTCGCGCGCTACCCGATCGAGGCGCTGGAGCTGCCCGCCGTGCGCGTCGCGGACGCGCGTGCGCTGGCGGAATGCCCGTGGCTGGGGCGGATCACGTCGCTGTCGCTGGTGCAAGGCGCCGGCCGGCAGGTCGTTGCGCCGCTGCTCGCGTCGCCGCGGTTCGCGCGGCTCGCCGAACTGCGGATCGGCTCGGAACTGACCACCCCGGCGGCGGTGTCGGCGGTCGTGCGGAGCCGCGCGTTCCAGCAGCTCACGTCGCTGGCCGTGCGGAGCGACCAGCGGGCGGGCGGGACCCTCGCGGGCGAGCTCGCGCGGCTCGCCGGGCCGCCGCGGCTGAAGAAGCTCGACCTGTCCGCCAACCGACTGAGTGCGGACGCGCTCGCCCGGCTGGCCGCGGCGCCGGTCGCCGGGGTGGTGGAAGAACTCGACCTGAGCGACAACAACCTCGGGGCCGGGGGCGTTGCGGCGCTCGCCGGGGGGGCCTTCCCGTCCCTCCGCGTGCTCCGGTTGCTCCGCACGGGACCGCGGGAAGAGGGCGCCGCGGCGCTCGCGGCCGCGCCGCTGTTCCGCGAACTGCGGAGCCTGTCTCTGGGCGACGCCCAACTCGGCCCGGCCGCCGCGGCCGCGATCGC
>JAFKJJ010000096.1:986-15035 GCA_017306025.1 Planctomycetota bacterium | reverse complement strand
GACAAGAGCCACAAGCTCAAGCCCGGCGAGGCGCCGCCGGCGGCGGCGCCGTTCCTCACCCCGGCCAAGTACGCGTCGGTCGAGACGTCCGAGTTGAGCGTGACGGTGGACAAGGAGACCGAGTTCAACGTGGACCTCACCGGTCCGAAGGTCCGCTAGCGGCGCGTTCGAGAGCAGAGCGGCCGACCGGATTCGACGGCATCCTTTTCGTGATCGGTGTGATCGGGGCGACAGTCCCAACGCAACGGGCACCAACGCGGGAGCGATTCACTCCGGTGCCCGTTTCGTGGGGGCATCGAAACCCGCAATCGGGTACGGATCGACCAGAGTTACTACGTTCTCGGACGCTCACATATTCCACATTTTTCTCTTGCCAGATCGCAGCGTCTCGCGTACAAGTTTTTCAACCGACCTTGACTCGCACTCGGGTCGGTTTCTCCATTCGTGGCCGTTCGACAACTTCACCGCTCTCCAAAGCCCCTCGTTCCGCCCTCGGGCGTCAGGTGGGCTGTCGGACCGGTTCGTTTCACGTCCCCTCATTTTCTGTCGGAAGGGGTTCGACGATGTTTTCTCGTACGACTCGCCCCCGTCCCTCGCCGACCCGCACGCCGCGCGGGTTCACGCTGATCGAGTTGTTGGTGGTGATCGCGATCATCGCCATCCTCATCGGGCTGCTGCTCCCCGCCGTCCAGAAGGTCCGCGAGGCGGCGGCCCGCATGAAGTGCCAGAACAACCTCAAACAGCAGGGGTTGGCCCTGCACTCGTTCCACGACAGCAACCTGCGGTTCCCGGCCGCCCTCAACATCGGTCAGACGTGGTACACCAGCTACCAGCGGGAGGCGCCCCCGGGCGGGATCAACCCGTCCACCGGGTACCCGAACGACGGGCCGTTCTTCAGTTGGGCGTACCAGATCGCGCCGTACATGGAAATGGGCAACGTGTACAAGGCGTTCGACAAGAACGTGTGGCCGTGGTGGCAGTACCAGGCCGGGTATTCGGGCAACGGCTCGTACACGGTGAACGGGATCAAGGCGGTCATGATGCAGTGCCCGTCCGACAGCCGCTCGAACAACGTGTGCAACGACGGCGGGAACCTGGCCGCGCTGACCGCCTACCTGGGGGTGAACGGGCGGAACCAGTTCAAGGAGGCCAACGGGCAGGACGGCATCCTGTACGTGAACGCGGGGGTGAAAATGGTCGCCATCACCGACGGGACGAGCAACACCCTGCTGGTCGGCGAGCGGCCGCCGTCGAACGACCTGTACTACGGGTGGATGTGGGCCGGGTCGGGTGACTCGCCGTACTTCGGAACGACGGACGTGGCCCTGGGGGTCCGCGAGATCACCGCGCCCGGGGCGACGCCCGACTTCTTTCGGCCGGGCGACCTGAACGACCCGAACAACATCCACCGCTACCACTACTGGAGCCTGCACCCGGGCGGGGCGAACTGGCTGTTCGCCGACGGCAGCGTGCGGTTCGTCACCTACGGGGCCGGCACGCAGGTGGTCGGGAACTTCAACGGCATCAACGGCGTGACCCTGCTGGAGTGCATGGCCAGCCGCGCCGGGGGCGAGACGTACAGCAACCAGTGACCCGAGACCGGCCACCGGAGGTTCCCATGTCGCGCGCGATTCGGTTCGTCGTGGCCGCACTCGTTCTGGGTCCCGCCCCGGTGCTCGTGGGGTGCGGGTCGGGCAAGAAGGACGAGGCCCCCAACCCGGACCTGAAGGTCCCCGACATCCCGCCGTCGGGGCACGGCACGAAGGACGGGCCGAAGGACAAGAAGGGCAAGTGACGCCGGACCGGCCGCGGACTCTCCCCCGCGGCCGGTGCCATTTTCCGCCCAACGGCGAGAATGACCCCGCGACCGTCTCCGCCGTTCCGGGGCCCGCTTAATGTCCGCTCCCGTTTCCGAACCGCTCCTCAACGTCCCCAACGTGCTCTCGTTCGCACGCATCCCGCTGGCGGCGGTGCTGTTCGCGTGCGTCGTGTACGAGTGGTGGCTCGCCGGCCTCATCGTGTTCCTCGTCGCGACCGCGACCGACTGGCTGGACGGCTGGTGGGCGCGGCGGTACGGCCCCCTCACCCTGATCGGCCGTAACCTGGACCCGCTGACCGACAAGATCCTGGTGTGCGGGGCGTTCATCTATCTGATCCCGGTGCGGGGTGCCGGCATCCTCCCGTGGATGGTAACGATTGTGGTGTGCCGCGAGCTCCTGGTGACGGGCATCCGCGGGGTGGTGGAGGCGGCGGGCAAGAAGTTCGGCGCGGACTGGTTCGGCAAACTGAAGATGGCCCTCCAGTGCGCGGTGCTGATCGGCGTGTTCCTGATCGCGTGGCTGCGCACGCTGGAGGACACGTCGGACGCGCTCGCGGTGCTGGAACCGGTCCAGCAGGTGCTCCTGTGGGCGATGCTGGCGGCCACGGTCGGCAGCGGGGTGCAGTACGTGGTGAAGGCCGCGCGGCTGATGCGGTGAGCGAACGAGCGGCGCGGCGGTATAATCGGGCGGAGGAGGGCCGCACATGGTCGCACTGTACGTCGGCGGGCAGAAGGTCGAGTGGGCGGACGCCGAGAAGGCACTGGCGGGGGCGGAACGGGGCGAACTCCGCAACGACGCGGGGAAGGTGCTCGGTGTCATCGTTCCCCAACCCGTGACACGTGGGGACGATCCGGACTGGGTGAAGGCCATCACCCCCGAAGAGATCGCCCGCCGGATGGCCGAGCCGTTTCTCACACTCGAAGAGTACCGAAAGCGGACGGATCAGAAATGACGTATGCCGTCGTCTGGTCGGTGCTCGCGTTACAGGCGGTGACGCGAATCGAGCAAGCCGCGGACGATCCCGCGGCCGTGCGTGCGGCTCAAGACCGCATCGACTTCCAGCTTCGTCGGATGGCGCGTGATTTGGGCGAGTCGCGCGAACCCAACTTTCGCCTGTGGTACGAGGACGTGCTCGGCGTGTTCTACCGGATCGACGAGACCGCGATGCGCGTCGAGGTTCTGTTCGCCGGCCCGTCGCGGCGCCGCTGATCGCCACTGCAATCTCCCGCACGTCCTCTCACGGAAGATGCCATACCCGAACCGCTCGGATTCGCCGTCGGCTGTGGAATGGTCGCGCGGCTGCGCACGGTGGGGCACGTCGGACGTGTCGGCGGTGCTGGAACCGGTGCAACGGGTGCCGCCGTGGCTGATGCTGGCGGCGACCGTGGGGAACTGGTGCAGTACGTGGTGAAGGCCGCGCGGCTTCTGCGGTAACGCCGTCCCGACCGATGTGGCGAAGTTACTCCGAGGACCTGGCGTCGTCGGAAGCGGGTGATTTGAGCATTTCTTGAACTCGCTCGATCTGCGCTCGCGCTGTTCCTGACCCGACACCAACCGCAGTGTAACCCCGCTCGGCGAATTGAAACGCCTCCAGTGCGGTTTGCAGGTGTGACCGCGTTGCGGTAGACTCGGCGAGATCCACCAGCGCCAAACCGCGATTCAGTTGGGTCATCGCCCAGTCCTGTGGGAAGTCGGCCTCGGTGTAGACCCGCAGTGCCGCCTCGAAGCACCCGATGGCCCTCCGCAGGTTCTCGCCACGGTCGCCGGTCGGGAGGTCCGAGTACGCGTTGCCCAGGTTGTTCTGGGTCATCGCCCAGTCCTGTGGGAAGTCGGCCTCGGTGCGGACCCGCAGCGCCGCCTCGAAGCACCCGATCGCCCGGCGCAAATGAGCCGCGCGATTTCCCAGGCTGATTTCGGTGTACTCGATCCCAATGTCGTTCAACGCGCCGGCATCGGTGGGCGATTGGGCTCCGGTCCGAAGAAGACCCGTCGGTTCCCACCAGTCCACGATCTCCTGGTGGTCCGCCATCCGGCGATTCCTCCGTAACGACTCGGCCAGGGCGTTCCACGTCCGTAGCCCGTCCGCGGGGTCCCGTCGCCAGCCGTGGTACCACACGAGCGAGGCGGCGGTGTCCGTGTCTGACTTTGCACGCCCGCGCCAGTACGTTTGCCAGTCGCGGTGATGCGCTTCGACCGTCGGACCGGTCGCGAGCGCGTCGCGCATCTTGGCGTGCAGCGTCCACCAGCCGTCTTCGTCCGTCTCCTGAACGAAGCTGTAGCCCCGCAGCACTTCCCAGGCGGCGTCCTGCACCGCGCCGGGTGTGGCGGAGAACGCGCCACGCGCCGCCGGTTCGTCGAACCGCGGAGTGAGGGCCAGTCGGCGCACCCACACCTCCTGGGCGGGGTCCGGGAGCGACTTCAGGAACCGCTGGGCCAGTTCCCCGAGATCGCCCGGCTTCATGCCGAACGTGGACGGGTTGATGGCGCGCTTCGCGGCCACATCATTCACGACCGTCTTCGCACACAGGTACAGGCTCAGCGAGTGGTATCCGCGTTCCGCCCCCTCGGACCGTGTACCCTCCGACACGCGGAGGATGGCGTCCTGAAACGCGGTATCAGCGATTCCTTCCTTCCCGAGGAACTCGCGGCTGTCTCCCTCAGAAAGTCCCCCGACGAGGGTCTGGTTCAGGTACTTCGGGTCCGCGTACGCCGCGTCGTGCTCGTCCCAGAGCAGTTGGTCCCGACCGGCTAGCACCAACAAGACCGGACAGTTTTCCGCGTGCAGTTCGCGAACCCAGCTCTGCCGTTCGTGTAACTGGGCACGCCCCTGGACCTCGCGCGAGAGCGCCTCGAACGTGTCGATGAAGATGACCGCCCGGCACGCATAACGGTCCTGGGCAACGAGGTTCTCGGCCAGGTCGCGCAGGAACCGGTCGGCGAGTTCGGGGTAGATGAGTTGCACGTCGGCGGAGCGGAGCCTCAGGAAGTCCTCTTGCCCGCTCGTCTCCGCGAGCCACTTCTCCAGCCGGCTCTTCTTGAAGACCTTCTTCTTGACCAGATCCGTGAGTTTTTTGATCCCGTGCCCGACACCGGGAACGCCCGCAAGCGCGCCGACCGCCCCCTTGACCACTTCGAGCGCGTCGGCTACCGGACCGCTCCCCTTCAAGAGCGGCTCCTCGGTGGTTCCCTCCTTGTACCGCAGCCACGCGTAGGCGAGATCGAACCGGGGGCAGAGCACGTCTTTGAACTGCTGGCGGATGTGGGCGAGCGCCTTGGAACTGTCGGTGTGGTAGACCGTCCCGCCGGAGCGGGGATCGAAGTCGAGCAGGGCGGTCGGGAGGAACGGGCGGTGTTCGGCGAGTTCGGCCTTGAGCTTTCGCAACAGCCAGGACTTACCGATCCCGCCGACGCCGTAGAACATCAGGACCGGGAGCGTGGTCCCCCGGGGGAGCGTGACAGCCGCGTTCAAGGCGGCCAGTTCCGACACCCGGTTGGTGAAGTTGTGGAGCGGCTGGACGGGGGAGGGGGCGGCGAGCGACTTCGGCACGGGCGGCTCTCGCGGGTCGAGAATCACACAGGCGCACCATCATTGTACGCGGCCGTTCGGTCTCCCGATACACCGCAAGGAATTATCGGCATTGAGCGCGGGCCGTTGACGGCCGCTACAATCTCCCGCACGTCCTCTCACGGGAGATACCATGCCCGAACCACTCGGATTCGCCATCGTCGGCTGCGGGATGATCGCGCGGTTCCACGTCGCCGCGCTCAAAGAGATCCCCGGCGCGCGCGTCGCGGCGCTCGTCAGCCGGAGCGACGAGAGCGCACAGAAGCTGCTCGAAGAGACCAAATTGCCGCCGTGCCCGGTGTTCCGCTCGGTCGAGGAGGCCGTCCTGGCGCCCGGCGTCGACGCGGTCGTCATCACGACGCCCAGCGGGGCGCACCGCGAGCCCGCGCTCGTCGCCGCGGCCGCCGGGAAGCACGTCGTCGTCGAGAAGCCGCTCGAAATTACGGGCGCGCGGTGTCAGGACGTTATCGACGCCTGCGACCGGGCGAAGGTGAAGCTCTGCACCATCTTCCCGTCGCGGTTCGCCGATTCGAGCGCCACTCTCAAGGCGGCGGTGGAGGCCGGGAAGTTCGGCCGGCTCACGCTGGGCGAAACGACCTGCAAGTGGTGGCGCTCGCAAAAGTACTACGACGAGGGCGGGTGGAAGGGTACGCAGGCGCTCGACGGCGGCGGCGCGCTCATGAACCAGGCGATCCACAACGTCGACCTGCTCTTGTGGATGATGGGCGACGCGACGCACGTCAGCGGGTTCACCGCGACCCTCGCGCACGAGCGCATCGAGGTCGAGGACACGGCCGTGGCGGTCATCCGGTTCAAGAGTGGCGCCCTGGGCGTCATCCAGGCGACGACGAGCGTTCACCCCGGCTACCCGAAGACGATCGCGGTCCACGGCGACCGCGGCTCGGCGGTGATCGAACAGGAAGACGTGCTGCGGTGGGACTTCGAGCCGCCGACCGCGGAGGACGCGCGGGTGAGGGAGCGGTTCGCGGCGAAGGTCGGTGCGGCCGGCGGGGCCGCCGACCCGAAGGCGATCAGCCACGAGGGGCACCGGCGGCAGCTCGCGGACTTCGTGGACGCGGTGCGAGAAAACAGACCGCCCAAAGTGGACGGCCGCGAGGGCAAGAGGGCCGTCGACCTGATCTGCGCGATCTACGAGAGCGCGCGCACCGGAAGAACGGTGGAGTTGCGGAACTGACGGCGGTATACTCGTGCGATCCCGCGAGCCCACGCCCGCGGGACCCACCTTCACCCCGCCGAAGTACCCCCGTCATGGCCCCACACGGCCCCACCCGTCGCGAGTGCCTCGCGGCCGGTCTCACGGTTCCGGCCCTCTCGCTGCCGGGCGTCCTGCGTCTCCGCGCCGCCTCGCGCGACACCGGTACGCCGACGCGAAACACCGCCGTCATCTTCGTGACGCTCGGCGGCGGTGCGTCGCAGTTCGAGACGTACGACCCCAAGCCGGACGCGCCCGCCGAGTGCCGCGGCGCGTTCGGGTCGATCGCGACCGCCGTTCCCGGCGTGCGGTTCTGCGAACTGATGCCGCGACAGGCCGCGCTCGCGAAGCACGTCGCGGTGGTCCGGTCCGTCACGCACCACGAGGCCAGCCACATCGCGCTGCACGCGGTCGAGACCGGGTACTTCCTCAAGAACAGCGGAAACGCGCTCGCGGGGGAGATGCCGGCGGTCGGATCGGTCGCGGCGAAGGCCCGCGGGGGCGGGGCCGGCGGGTTGCCCGGTTTCGTGTCGCTCCCGCGCATGCCCGCCTACAGCGGGCCGCACCACCTCGGCAAGCGGTACGCCGCGTTCGACGTGGCCGCCGACCCCAACGACCCCGCCTACCGCGTCGCCAACCTCGATCTGGTGAAGGGCGTCACCCCGGAGCGCATGAACGAGCGCCGCGCGCTGCTCGGGGCCGTGGACGACCGTCCGGTGCCCGACCTCGACGGGACCGCGTCCGCGCTCGACTCGTTTCAGCGCCAGGCGCTCGAGCTCGTTACCGGGGAGAAGGCCCGCGCGGCGCTCGACGTCGCGCGCGAGCCCGACAAGGTGCGCGACGCCTACGGCCGCACCCCGTTCGGCCAGCGGCTGCTGCTCGCGCGCCGGCTTGCCGAGGCCGGGGTGCCGTTCGTCGCGGTCCGCACCTTCGACTGGGACGACCACGACAAGCTGCCCGAGCGCATGAAGGCGCGCTGCCCCGAGTACGACACCGGCCTCGCGGCCCTCGTCGGCGACCTCGTCGCGCGCGGGATGGACCGCGACGTGCTGGTGGTGTCGATGGGCGAGTTCGGCCGGACGCCGAAGGTGAACGTGAACGCCGGCCGCGACCACTGGCCCGCCGCGGCGAGCGTTCTGTTCGCCGGCGGCGGCTTCGCGATGGGCCAGGCGATCGGCGCGTCCGATTCGAAGGGCGGGGCGGTTACCCGCGCGCCGTACCTGCCGCAGCAGGTGCTCGGTATGGTCTACCGGCACCTCGGGATCGACCCCGGAACGACCTTCCCCGACTTCACCGGGCGCCCCCGGCACGTCCTCGAAGAGCGCGACCCGATCGCCGAGCTGACCTGAGCGGCCGGCGCCCGCAATGTGAGGCGCGGAACGGCCCTCCGGGCGGCTCGCGGCCGCGGCGCCGTCGGGGTTGTGCGGCGGCGCCGCGGGGCGGTAGAATCCCGCCCCCCGCATCACGGACGCAGGCGAGGTTTGCGACCGATGGCCAAGAAAGCCCGCAACCGCACGGCCGATTACGCGGTCTATCTCGCCGTGCGGTTCGTCGTTTGCCTGCTCCAGACGGTGTCGCCGCGCGTCGCCTACGCGATCGCCGGGGGCGTCGCGTGGCTCGGGTACCGCCTCCTCAAGAGCCGGCGCCGGATCGCCCTGGAAAACGTGCGCGCCTCGTTCCCCGAACTCTCCGAACCGCAGGCCGAGCGGATCGTCCGCGGCATGTTCGACCATTTCGGCCGCACCATCGCCGAACTCGTGCTCCTGCCGCGCAAGCTGCACCTGACCAACTGGCGGAAGCACATGGTGCTCGACGGGCCGAACGTTCCGCCGCTCCTGCGCGACCGCGCGGCGCTGATCGTGACGGCCCACTTCGGCAACTGGGAGATGGCCGGGTTCGCGCTCGGCCGACTGGGGTTCCGCACGTTCGCCATCGCGCGGGCGCTGGACAACCCGTACCTGGAGCGGTACGCGCTGTGGTTCCGGCAGCGCACCGGGCAGACGATCCTCGACAAGAACGACGGTTACGACCGGATCGAGGACGTGCTGAAGGAGAGCGGAAAGGTGGCGACGCTGGCCGACCAGGACGCCGGGCCGAAGGGCGTGTTCGTGGACTTCTTCGGTCGGCCGGCGAGCACGCACAAGGCGATCGCGCTCATGGCCCTGAAGTTCGACGCGGTGATGGTGGTGACGGGCGTGCCGCGGGTGAGCCGCGCCGACCACCCGCAGCGTCCGGACTTCGACCCGTCGGGCTCGCTCGGCCCGTTGTTCTACCGGGTGCGGTGCGCCGACGTCATCGACCCGCGGGAATACGCCAACGACCCGAACGCGGTGAAGGCGATCACGGCCCGGTACACTGCGGCGCTAGAGGGGCTGATCCGCGAGCACCCGGAGCAGTACTTCTGGCTGCACCGCCGGTGGAAGCACCAGCCGAAGGCGAAGGGCAAGCCAGCCGAGCCGAAGCGGGTCGCGTGACCGGCGCGCCGGCTCGCGGCTGCGCCTCTCTTCCGTCGCCGGCCTCTGTTGCACGTACCCGGAGGTCGCGGCCCGCTACAGGGAAGATCAGCGCGCGGACCTCACTTCACCCACGGGGTGATGCGCTGCCAGACGGCCCACAGCTTCGCGGACAGCGTGCCGGCAGCGCCCGCCACGCACGACACCACCCGCCGGTACGCCCGCGCCGCGCCCGCCGGCACGTCCCGCGCCGCGCACGAGCCGGCCGCTACCTTCAGGTGCTCCTTCGCCTCGCGGAACGCCGCGGCCTTGCCCCCCGGCCCCGCCTGGCACACCATCAGCACCGCCTCGGCCATCGACAGGACCAGCCGCGTCGCGTCGGACGCGAGAACCCCGTCGACCTTCGCGGTGTGCGCGGCCGCCTCCGCGTGCTGGCCGCTCAGGGCGAGGTCGAGGGCGAGCCACGCGCGGAAGTCGGCGAGCACGTCCTCCGGGCCGCCCAGCTTCACCGCGGCCCGGCACACCTCCACCGCCCGCTCGTCCTGGTCGAGCCGGCGGAACGCCTCCGCCAGCGGGCGCAGCATCCACGCCTCGACGGTGCGGTCGCGCCAGTCGGCCAGCCACGCGCTCGCCATCGCGTGGTGGCCCGCCAGCACCAGCGCCGCCCCGGCCCGCGCCCACGCGGTGTCGTCGGCCCGGAGCAGTTCGCTGTACTTCTGCGCCGTGCCCTGCACCGGCTTGCCCGCCTCCGCGAGCGCCCACAGGTACGCCAGCACCACCTCGCGCCCGGCCGCGGGGTTGCTCGCCAGGAGCGCGGGCAGCCGGTCCGACACGGCGTCCGGCGCGCCCGCGGCCACCGCGCGGTCCGCCCACAGCCCGGCCAGGTCCGGGTTCGCGTCCGCGGCGAACGCCAGCTCCTTCAGCTCGTCGGTGAGCCGCGAGCCCCACCCCTCCGCGTCGAACGCCACGACCGCGTCGCGCAGCGCGGCGCGGGTCGTCTCCCCGTCGGCCGCCAGCGCGCGGAACCGGTCGACCGCGACCTCGTAGTTGCCCTCGCGGCACGCCACCTGAACCGCGCGCAGGCGCACGAGGGGGCCGTCGGCGTTCTCCTGGAGCGCCGACAGGGTGCGCGCGGCGGAGGCCACGTCGCCGGCCGCGAGCTGTTCGGTGATGAGGTTGGCCCCGGCCGCCTCGAAGGTCGGGTCGAGGTCGAGCGCCTTCTGGAAGTCGGCCAGCGCGCCGCGGCGGTCGGCGACGTTCCGCCGCGCCTCGCCGCGGTGGACGTACGCCAAGGGGTTAGAAGGTTCGAGGCGCACGAACTGCTCGGCCGCGTCGAGGCGATCGCGCACCCGGCCCGTGGCCTCGTACCACGCGGCCAACTGGCGCCACCCCATCGCGAACGTCGGCTGCTCGGCGACGAGCTGCTTCATGATCGCGATCGCCCGCGCCCGGTCGCCGCGGCGGGCCTCGATCCACGCCGCCCGGCCGCGCAACTCGACCGGCGCCGGGTCGCCCATCTCCGGCGGCCGGCACGCGGCCAGCGCCTCCTCGAACCGCCCCGCGAGCGCGAGCTGTTCCGCCTTGCAGTCGTGGCCGGGCATGAACTTCGGGTACGCCTTGATGACGGCCTCGGCGGCGCGCAGGCGCTCGCCGGGCTCGGCGTCGCGGCCCTCGGGGGAGTCGATCCAGAAGATCGGCGCCCACGGGTGGAACGGCCCGCCGCTCTGCCACGACTCGCGGAGCACGCGGTGCGCGCGGTCCTCCCACCCGGCCGACCGGAGCTCGGTGAGCGCCGCGTGGATCGGGTAGGCGAGCGTGCCCGGCCCCTCGCACACCTCGGCGAACGCGTGGGTCGCGGTCTCGGGGTCGTCCGTGCGGCACGCGAGCTGGATCTGCTTCACCGCGACGTCCGGCCCGGCCGCGTGCTCCTGGAGAACGGCCAGCGCGGTCTGGGCCTCGCGGTACTCCTCGTCGGCCAGGTGCGCGTCGAACAGGATCGCGGCGGCCGGGGAGTAGTTCGGGCTGATCTTCAGGGCCTCGCGCAGGTCGGCCTTGCCGCCGTCGCGGTCGCCGGTCTGGAGCTTCGCCTCGCCGCGCATCGTCCAGCCGGTCGGGTGGTGCGGCTGGAGCTTGACGAGCTCCGACGCCGCGTCCAGGTAGTGTTCCGACTTGCCGGTCTCGTTGTACCAGTCGGCGAGCTGGTGCCAGCCCCACACGTAGGACGAGTCGACCCGCACGAGCGCGGTCATGCTCTCGATCGCGGCCGGGTAGTCGCCGCGGCGGGCCAGCACCCACGCCTCGCGGCCCTGTAGGATGATCGGCACCTCGCCGGTGAACTGCGGCGGCTTGGCGGCCTGGAGCGCCGCGTCGAACCGCCCCATCTCCGCGAGCCGCTCGGCCTTCAGGTCGTGCGCCTCGACGTTTTTGGGCTCGAGCGCGAGCGCCCGGTCGAGCGCGCCGAGCACCTCGTCGTTGTGGCGCGGGTGGTAGAGCATGCGCGCCAGCCGGAGCCAGACGCGCGGGTCGCCGGCGCGGTCGCGGGTGAGCTCGCGGGCCAGTTCGACCGGCTCGTCGGGGCTGTCGAACCGCTCGGCCCACATCTGCACCGCGTGCCACGCCCAGTCGTACCCGGGTTCGAGCCGGACGGCCGTCTTGGCGCGGTCGAGCGCCTCGCGCGACCGGCCGATCTCCCACAGCCGTTCCGCGAGGAACCCGTGGGCGAGCGCGTCGAGCGGGTTGCGGACGGTGGCGCGTTCGAGTACGGCGATCGCGTCCTCCCGGCGGTCGGCGTGGTCGAGGGCGTCGGCCAGTTCGCGCGCCGCGAGCGACCACCCCGGCGACACCGCGACCGCCTCGCGCAGCGCGTCCAGGCGCCCCTCGGCGTTGCCCGTCGCGTGGCACACCTGCGCCAGATCGAGCCACAGCTTGCCGAGCAGCGGGAACCGCTCGGTCGCGTCGCGGGCGAGCGCGTGCGCCTCTTCGAGCCGCCCCAGCGCGCCGAGCTGCTGGACCGCCGCGGACCACGCCTGCCACAGGTCGGGCCGCTCGTCGAGAACCCGTTCGAGCGCTTCGAGCAGCTCGGCGTGGTCGTCCGGCTCGCCGTGCGCCTGGATGATGTGGTGGGCGATGCCCGCGAACGCCACGAGGCCCTCGCCCGTGTGGGGCTGCCGGTGCAGCTCGTCGACGACGAACTCGAGCGCCTCGCGCTTCTCGCGCCGCCCGCGGCTGAGCTGCACCAGTTCCGCGATGAGCGGCTCCTGGTCGATGTTGCGCCGCAGCCCCTCGCGCAGCGCGTCGAGGGCTTCGGGGGTGCGGTCGGCGCGCTTGTACACCTGCGCGGCGACGGAGTAGTACCACGCGTGGTGCGGCTCGATCGCGCCGGCCCGCGCGACCGCCGCGAGCGCCGGCTCGAACTGCTTGGCGTCGGCCAGCACGAGCGCGCGCTGGCGGAGCGCCCACGCGTCGTCGGGGTTTTCCGCGAGCATGTCCCGGAGCGCGCGGTCGGCGTCGCCGTCCGGGTCGCCGGAGAGGAACTCGGCGCGGAGCTTCAGGAGCGGGTAGTGGTGGGGGAACCGCTGGCACGCTTGCGCGAGGTGGGTGCGCGCCGCGGCCCGGCCGTCGGTGTCGGCCAGGAGGGCCGTGAGCGTGCGGTGCGATTCGAGCGACAGCGGTTCGAGCTTGACCACTTCGAGGAAGTGCGCGCCGGCCGACGCGAGGTCCGGCCTGATCCGCGCGACCCGCGCCGACCCCTTGTGCCACGCGACCGCCGACACCAGCGGCTTGGCGCGCGTGAGGTCGTCCTCGGCCGCGTCGAAGCGCCCCGCCGACGCGTGGCACTCGGCGCGGAACAGCAGCAACTCGCCGAGCGCCTGGCTCGCTTCCTTCTTCTTGTCTTCCGGCTTCTGGCCCTTGTCCCCCAGTTCCTGCAACTTCCGGATCGCCTGATCGACCGCCGCGGCGGCCTGCTCCGGCTCCTCGCGGTCGAGCAGCGCGTGATAGAGGGCGCGCGTCGCGCCGGGAACCGGTACCGCGGCGCGGCCGGCGCGCTGCTGGAACAGCCGGAGCGCTTCCGGCACCTGCTCGGTCCCGCGGGCGGCGCGGAAGTACGCGTCGGCGAACTGGTCCTCGCGCTCCTCCAGGGCGCACGCGAAGCGGTACAGCTCGGCCGCCTCGTCGAAGCGCCGGGCCTCCCACCACTGCGTCGCGAGCAAATAGTACCCGGCCGCGGCCGTCGGCCGGTTCTGTACCGAGCGCCGCAACAGCCACGCGGCCTCTTCCTGGCGGCGCGGGTCCGGCAGGATCGTCTGCGCGAGCGTCTGCGCGACCATCGGCTCGGCGCCGATCGGCGCGCCCGCGGCTTCGAGCAGCGCCAGCCGCTCCGGCACCCGGTTCAGGTCGCGGAGCACGTTCGCCTTCGACAGCACCCAGGTCGATTCGCGCGGGTGCTTCGTCAGAAGCGCGTCGTAGATCGCGAGCAGCCGGAGCGGGTGCGCGTCGTACCGCGCGAGCGCCAGTTCCGCGAACGTCGCGAGCGCGTGGCCGGTGAACCGGTCGCGCATGACGCGGAGCGCGACGTCGGCGGCCCCGCGGTCGTGTGCCAGGAGGGGCTTCTGCACCGCGTACAGCGCGTCGCGGGCCTCCACATCCGCCAACGAGAGGTTTTCGAGCTTCGCGGCCTCGGCGGCGGGCACGAGGGCCATGCACCGCGGGCCGAAGGGGGCGAACCGCTCGACGAGCGAGCCGACCGGCGCGTCCACCGGGCGGCGGTCCATCCCGTCGACGACCGACACCGACCCGCGGACCGCGTCGGCGCCCACGCAGAGGCGCGGTTGCGAGAACCCGGCCTCGACCAGCGTGACGATGAACGGCACCCGGCGCGCGATGAGTCCCGCGGCGGCTTCCGCGGTCAGGGTAAACTCGCGCGTGACCCAGCCGGCATTTTCGGCGCGGTGTCGCTCGGCAGCATCGGGCAGGCCGTCCGCGGGCGGGCTGCCGTCG
>JAFKJJ010000096.1:0-980 GCA_017306025.1 Planctomycetota bacterium | reverse complement strand
CCGGGCAGCGGGTGGTTCCAGTAGCGCGAGAGCAGTTCGTAGACGGTCGGCACCGCCGGCGCGGGCGGGAACTCGACCTTCAGGATCGGTCGGGGCGCCCCGAGCCCGGAGCGGGGGTTACTCACAGACCCCTCCCCAACCCCTCCCCCAAGGGGAGAGGGGCTTAAGACAGAGGGTGCGTCTCCGAGCGCCGAGGGACTAAGACCCGACGGCAGTTCTGTCCCCCCCTTCCTTTCCCGCTGGCCCGCGAGAAGCTCCGCTGACAGGGCCGGCGAGGGAACGGAAGGGGGTTGGGGGGTTAGGTTCTCCAACCGCTCCGCGAACTGGTCGTAGAACTTGTCCTTCACCTCGCGGGCGTGCTTCGCGGCGGCGGGGTACTCTCCGAGGAAGTACGCCGAGTCGGCCCGGCGCGCGGCCAGCCACTTCGCCACCTCCGGCTCGATGAGCGGCGACAGTTCCACGTAGCGGTCGAGCGTTCGGCGGGCGTCGGCGTAGTGGCCCAGGTCCGTTTGCAGGGCGGCCAGTTGCGCGGTGACGAGGCCGCTTTCCAGATTGCGGTCGGCTTCGGTGAGGAAGTCGAGCGCCTCGCGGTCGCGGCCGGAGCGGAGCAGCAGGTGCGCCACCGACTGCACGCCGGGCCGGAACCACGGGTGCAACTCCAGCGACCGGCGCGCCGCGGTCATCGCGTCGTCGGGGCGGTCGGCGAACTCGTAAACGCTCGACCGCTCGATGCACGGCCACGGCCGGTCCGGGCTGATCGTTTCGGCTCTGTTCAAGAGCCGCTCGGCGCGGTCGAAGTCGCGCAGCCGGGCGACGACGAACCCCGAAAGGGCGATCCAGTCGGCGTGCAGGTCGGGCGGGGCGACGGACCAGTCCGGGTGGTCGCGCATGAAGCGCCACGTCGCGAGCGGGCCGAACCGCTCCATGCGGTAGCGGCGTGGTAGTAGATCGCCTCGGGGTGCCCCGGGGTGGCGCGGAAC
>JAFKJJ010000095.1 GCA_017306025.1 Planctomycetota bacterium | reverse complement strand
CTCGATGAGCGTCGGCAGGCCGCGGATCAGCTTGCTGGCGACCTCCGCGAGTTCCTGGCTGTACGCCGCCTCCACCGCCTCGACGGCGGTGAGGTTGCTCGGGAGGTCTTTCTCGGTGATGGTGATGCTCATGGGTGCCGGTGGTCTGTGGGCGGAGTTTCGTATCTTCTGTTCACCCCTTCGGGGTGAAGGCAGAAGGCCGCTGTTAGACTTCAACTTTAATGGTCAGCGAGCCGCTCTCGGCGTCCTCGCTGATCTCCTTCACGGTGCCCATCTGTTGGGCCTTCTGCTTCAGCGCGTCTCGCGTGACCTGGTTGACGACCCCGCTGATCTCCGGCTGGAGCTCCTGCAGGTGCTTTTCGAGCGCCTCGGTCGCCTTCCCCTGGAGCTTCGTCTGCTCCTGGTCGAACTTCTTGTCGAGGTCCTGCTTCAGTTGCTCCTTCACCTTCTCGCGGAGGCTCTTCTCGTTCGGCCCGACGTCGTTGAAACCGGTGGCCTCGCGCTTCGCCTCCTGGTTGACGGTCGCGGCCGTCTCGGCCTTGACGGTGACCTCGCCCGAACACGGGTCGATCGCGACCGTGCAGCCCTCGTCCTTGCGGACCATCGTGCCGTCGTCCTGCTCCCCGAACCCGCGCTTCTTCAGCTCCTCCTTGAGGAGCGTGGCCATGTCCTCCGGCGGGAGGATTTCGAGGATCTCCAGTTGCGTGCAGATCTCGTCGTCGGCCTTCAGGTTGCGCGACTCGGATTCCTTCACGGTGATGCGGTATGCGCGGCTCATTGCTTCGCTCCAGAGATCAGGGGACAGAAGTCAGAGAACAAAAAACGCAGAGCAGAAGACGGAACGCAGGAGCAGGAAGCGAGTTGTTCTTCGCTGGTCTCTGACTTCTGTCCCCTGATCTCCGGTTATCCCGGGCTACCCTCGGGGTTCTCGCCCGCGGCGCGGTCGGCGGCCGCGGCGGTCTGCGCCGCCGTCGGCCCGCGGAGGGGTTCGAGCATCTCCACCGCGGCGCGGGCGCGGGCCGCGACGCGGTCGCCGTTCACGGCCTCCCAGTCCGCCTTCCACATCTGGCTCGCCTGGTAGTCGTCGTCGAAGTACCCGACGTACCGCGCCCGCTCCTGCCAGGTCTCCAGGATCTCCATCTGCCGCGGCACGGCCAGTGCAGCCCGCTGCGTCTCCAGGCGGTCGGCCAGTCGCGGCGGCCCGCTCCCCTGTAGCCCGCCGGTCCAGAACACCGGCGTCATATCGGACTGGAGAACCTGGGCGTTGGTTCGGAGCACGAAGCGGGCGAGGTCGGTGCGCCGGGCGGCCTCCGCGGCCCCGAGGAAGCCCTGGAGGGCGACGAACTCGGCCGCGCCCTGCTGCCGCATCTTCCGCCAGTCGCCGATCTGCCCCTTCGCGCGCTCGGTGCGGGTCCAGCGGACCGTGAGGTGCGTCTGGAGGCACTCGAGCAGCACCGCGCGCTGCCCGGCGAACACCGGGGCGAAGTCGGGCGGCTGCGGCCTGTTGCCGTCCGGCTCGGCCACGTCCGCGGGGTTCATGATCCAGCAGAACGGGTTCCGCACGAACGTGTCCTTCCGCCGCAGTACCGTGAGCACGTCGGGGTCCGACCGCATCGCGTCGAACGCGAGCGCGAAGAACAGCTCGTCGGCCGGGGTGAGCGCCTTGGGGGCCGCGTCCCAGGCCTGTTTCGTCTCGTGGACCTTCTCGGCCGTCAGCCAGAGGAGGAAGTCGAGAACGGGGCGCGAGAACTGAAGGGCGCGCTCGTCGAGCGGGATGCGGTCCCACACGCGGCCGGGCGCCGGCTGGTTGTTCCGCAGGTACTTGTCGTTCCGCCACCCGCCGGCCCGCGTCAGGAACAGCACGCTCGCCTTCGAGAGCGTGTCCTTCACCAGCTCGACCGCCCCCGCGCTCAGGCACTCGGGGCGGGTGAGCGGCGTGCGGACGAACTGCAACCCCTGGTCGGCCGGGAAGTGGCCGACGAGGAACCGCAGGATGCGGAGCAGGTTGAACTCGAACTTCGTGACCTGCCGCGGCCCTTCCGGCTCCGGCGGCGCCCGGTCGGGCCGGGCCTGTTCGTCACCCTTCGCCATCACTGCTCCCGTGCTCCGGCGGCTGCGTCGGCGGGACGGCGGTGCGGTGCTCGGCGCCCCTCGGCGCCACGGTCGGGAGCGCCTTCTTCCGCGTCCACGGTTTCGAGAAACCTTTCCACAAGCCTACCGCATCGGCGGCCGGAAAGCCATTCACCGTGATCCCGTCTTTGTCGACGCGGATCTCCAGCGTGTTCTTCTGGCGCCACTGTTCGTCGTACGAGTAACGCGCGGTCAGGAAGTGGATGCGCTGGTTCCGCGAACCGATCCACCGGCGCTCCGCGTCGGGCTGCTCCCGGACGTAGGGTCCGTCGACCAGAATGTCGGTCGCGGCGATCAGCCCCGCGACGTCCGGTTCGGCGCGCTCGCGCAGTTCCTCAATGGTGTATCCGCTGAACACCATCACCGACAAACCCAGTTGTCGTGAAGCTCGAGCGAGTGCGAGCGCGGCCGCCACGTGGGCGAACGGCTCGCCGCCCATGAGCGTGATCCCTTCGACCCCGTTTTCTTCCTTCGCACGGGCCATCCACGCGGCCATTTCACAGAGCGTCTTCGTCTGTCCACCCTTGAACGGGAGGAACTCCGGGTTGCAGCACCCGGGGCATCGCAGCGGGCACCCCTGGAACCACACCGCGAACCGCTTGCCCGGCCCCTCCGCCTCGGTACAGGGCACCACCTGGGCAATCTGCATCGTCAGGTTTTCGAGCGTGCCTTGCATCGCGTCTCGCGTGACGTGTGGGTTGCGGCATTATACCCGCTGGCCGATGCGCACAACCCCCGATTTGGAGGGGTAATCCCCCGCGGGTTCTCCCACACACCCTCCTGCTTTACCCTCACCGTGCTCGACCTGGATGGTACGATCCACGAACTTCCGCACGGTTTCAATGTTGGTGGTGAGGTGGCGCGTGACTTCTGAGGTGCGGTACGCGCTGGCGTCGTCGCAGAAGGCCAGCGGCAGGAGCAGTTGATCGGCCGAGTGCGGGTCGACGGGGCACCTCGCGTCGCGGAAGGCGATGGCCTCGTCCGCGGCGTCGTCCGCAACGCTCTCGGCCGGTTTGCCGCGTTCGCCGAGCCCGAAGAACAGCGGCGGCACCGGCGCCTGTCGGAAGATCACCGCCGCGACGCTGCCGGGGTTCGCGGCCTGCCACTCCTCAACGGGAATGTGGGACTCGACGCCCTCCGACTTCAGCCGGACGCTCAACCTCCGAGCCTGGCGCTTACCGACCGATTCCGGCAGCCCCGCGAACGCACTGAACCCGCCCGCGGTGGTCAGTTCGGGGCACGTCAGGAGCGAGAGTCCGTTGACCCGCCGGCACGGATGAATCACGGCGCGGATCTCGCCACCGCCGCGCGGGTAGAAGCCGGGGCGCACCATCTCGACCTCGACCGTGATACCGAGCCGTGCCATGTACGCGGCCCAAGTGGTTTCGAGGAAGTGATAGCACGGCGCGTGCTGGTTGTGTGTGCCCCCCGTAATGGTGACTTCACTCGGCTTGTCGCCGCGGAGCGCGAGCGGGAGGTAGACGGTGTGCAGCACGAGCGCGGTCGCGCCCGCGGTTCCGATGGAAAAGGTGTAGGAGCCGCTCTTGAGCGATCCGGGTTCGAAGTACAGCACCGACGACCCGACCGACCCGCCCTTGTACGTGGCGCCGCTGATCGTGCCCGCGGCGCGGACGCACATGAGGTGCTGCGGCTGGAGCCCGGGCTTGGGGCGGTTGGCGCGGATGTTGACCAGCTTGAACGGCCGGCGCGTGAGGATCGACAGGGCGAGGGCCGACCGCAGGATCTGCCCGCCGCCCTCACCCTCAGAGCCGTCGATCTCGATCATGCCGTCGCTCATGACACCACGGACACCGGGGGAGTTGGGGCGGTTCGGTTTCGCGGCGGTGCGGTGCCGGGGCGGCTGAATCGTCCGGGAACCGTCACCGACGGGCGATCATGCCCCCCAGGACCGCCATCCCAATACCGGCCACGATCGCTCCGACGCCGGCGAACGTCGTTCCGGGTTCGTCCATCGCGATGACCATAATCCCGATCATAACGGCCGCGCCCGCACCCAAAAACCAGCGCGCCGTTCGGTAGATGTGAGCGGCTCGTTCGACGTCCAAAGGGGGCGGGGGCGGAAGCCGCGCCAGTTCGTTCCGGCGCTCTTGTTCGCGGTCCTCTGCCCGTCGAGCGGCCGTCGCGAGGTTCGCGCCGCAAGCGGAACAGGTTTCCGGCGTATGGTTCGCGGTCCGACAATGATTGTGGACCGGGTGACGGCATTTCTCACAGAAGGCGGACTCGAACGTGTTCCCGATTCGTTCACCACAGATCGAACACGACTGGCCGACCAATTGTGCCATGATTGTTCCGAGGTAGTGGCAAAGGAACCGCGCCACGGCGTTTTACTTCACGTACTTCCTCCCGTCCCGTGTGGCGCGCCGGAATCGTGTTCGCGCCGCGCGAGGGGAGCTCATCGGGGCGGCCCTTTGCTCGTACTCGCGCAAAATCGCCCGCGTTCGGTCCGAGGAGCGAACGCGGGCAGTCGTTTCGCTCACCCGGTTCGGAAGCGAAGCGCTTCCGAACCACTCTTTCTCGCAAGTGGAGAGGGCCTCCGAGCCACCGCACGACGGTTACCGATCCGCCCGATCGGTATCACCCGCCCGCGACCGGGTTGAACTGCCGCGCCACGCGAACCATCGCGCCCGCCAGCACCCCGGCGCCGCACAGGATCATCATCGCGGAGATCGTCGCGGGCTGACCGAAGAACACGAACAGCTCCGCCGTCCAGACCCGTTTCGGGGGCTTCGGCGCGTCGCGCCGATCCAGCAGGGCCATCGCCTCCGCCGTCGGCTTCAGCACGGCCTCCGGCACCCGCTCCTCGGCCCTCACCTCCGACGCGTTCACCCCGTACGGCGTCGCGTCCTCGTCCTCGTCGGTCCAGGTGCGGGCGCGGTCGAGCGGGTGCGCCGACCCCGTCGGCTTCCGCTGTGTCCGGTTCGGCGCGGGCGGGGGCTCGGGTCCTTCTTCTGCCATTTCGGCCCTCACGCGCTTCCTGGGCCTCGGCGGGTCGTCCGCGATCAGCACGTTGTAACCGGCCAGTTCGCCGTCGGGCGTCGTGATCGGCGGCAGTTCGTCCGGCTGCACGACCGCCGGGGCCGCCGGTTCGGCGTCCGCGCCCGCCGCGGGCGCCTCCTTCTTCGGCTTCTTCTTTTTCTTCCGCTTGAAGAGATCGCGGGTGAACATCAGCGCGAACGCGAGCCGGCCGAGCAGCCGCGCGTAGAGGAACATCGCCAGCACCAGAAGCGGCACCCCCGCGAACAAAAGTGACCACTCCCCGGACGTGAGGAACGCCCACTTGAAGGCGATCCCGCCCAGCGCGAACACCGGCAGCGTGAGCACGAAGAACCCGAGCGCCATCGCGGGCTTCTGTACCAGCCGGGCCACCGCCTGTGGGTGGAGCGGCACCCACAGGCTCGACGCGCCGAGCGACGACAACTGGCTCACCGGGTACAGGAGCCACGCGACCAGCACCGGGACCGCCAGCCCCACCCACGCGAGTTGCGTGCTCGACGCCAGCGACCGCCCGATGATGTGCGCGGGGCCGAGCCACAGGCACAACAGCCACGCGAGGTAGAACGGCTTGCCGAACATGTCGGTGAGCCCTTCCCCCAGCCACGTCACCTCCTTCGCCCCGGCCGCGGTGCTCTCCAGAACGGTGAGGTAGTAGTGCGCGGCGAACGTGAGGAACACGAACGCGCAGATCGCGGACCCGACGAGCGCCGGGACGAACAGGAGCGCGCGAAGGTCGATCATGGGGGTGCGAGGGCGTGCGGGCGAAGAATATCGTACCAGACGACGGGCGGCGGAGGCGATTTCAGGCGCGCCGCCCGCGGCCGTCTCTTCGACCGATTCTTCCGCGGGCGGCAAGATGAGATAAGGGCGAACCGCCGTCCTTCTCCGCCGCCCGGTTCGTTCACCATATCACCCGCACGTCCCGGGCGGCGACGGTCCCCGAAATGGGGACGAGCAGGGGCCGCTCCCGGGGCGAGCGTCCTCACACGGTACCACATCGACGGCTCCGAGCACGGACCCGAAGCTCTTGCAAAGCACGGCGGCGCGGTCTAGAATCGCGATAGGACTACACGAAATCGTGTAGTCGTTGTATGCGGTGAGAGTCGACCATGACGCGAAAGGCCTGTGCCGACGCCGACACGAAAGGGGCGTGCTGCGAGCCCCGGCCCGCGCTGAAAGATCGCCCGCTGCTCTCCTTCGTGCAGGGCGTGAAGGTAGCGGCGCTGTTCAAACTGCTCGGCAACGACACCCGCGTCCGTCTCCTGCACCACATCGTGAGGAGCGGCGAGGCGACCGTCACCGACATGGCGAAGACGCTCGGCATGAAGCCGCAGGCCGTCTCGAACCAGTTGGTGCGGCTGTCGGACACGGGCATGCTCGCGTCCCGGCGCGACGGGAACAACGTGTACTACCGGGTCGTCAACGGGTGCGTCGCGCCGCTGCTCGACCTGGCCCTCTGCCTGATGGAAGACGAGGGCAACTCGCCCGCTCTGGGGAACTGCCATGTCGAAGATTGAAGAGGTGGTGCGCGAGAAGTACGGCGCGGTGGCGGCGAGCGGGCTGACCGGCGATCACGCCGGCGTCCGCGCGGTGGCCGAGGCGTTCGGGTACACGCCGGAGGAACTCGACGCGATCCCGGCCGAAGCCAATATGGGGCTCTCCTGCGGTAATCCGACCGCGACCGCCAACCTGCGGCCGGGCGAGGTCGTCGTGGACCTCGGTTCCGGTGGCGGCATCGACGTGTTCCTCGCGGCCAAGAAGGTCGGGCCGACCGGCCGGGCCGTCGGCATCGACATGACCCCGGAGATGATCGAGCGGGCGCGGGCCAACGCGGTGCGGGCCGAGATCCCCAACGCCGAGTTCCGGCTCGGCCGGATCGACCGGCTCCCGCTCGACGACAACTCCGTGGACTGCCTCATCTCGAACTGCGTCATCAACCTCGCGCCGGACAAGCCGGCCGTGTTCCGCGAGATGTTCCGGGTGCTGAAGCCGGGCGGCCGGGTGGCCGTGTCGGACATCGCGCTCAAGCGCCCGCTGCCCGACGAACTGGCGAAGAGCGTGGCGGCCCACGTCGGGTGTGTGGCCGGGGCTGTGCCGATCGCGGACTACGAGCGCGACCTGCGGGCAGCCGGGTTCGAGGCGGTGCGCGTCGTGGACACGGGCCGCGACCTCAACGCCTACGCCAAAGTCGAGAACCAGGCCGGGTGCTGTGCGCCGCCGGCGGCCACGTCCGACACCGGTTTGCCGATGGCGGGGTGCTGCGAGACCGGGCCGTCCGGTTCGGAGGTCCACTCCGACCTGGCGGACCTGCTCCGCAAGTACGACGTGAACGAGTACGCGGCGAGCGTCCGGGTGTTTGCGGTGAAGGGGCGCTGAATCCGGGGCGTCCGGCCCCGACAGGGAGGAAGATCGTGGAACGACCGAAGCGGGTTCTGTTCGTCTGCGTGGAGAACTCCAACCGGAGCCAGATGGCAGAGGCGTTCGCCCGCATTCACGGCGGTGACCGTGTGGAGGCCGCCAGCGCCGGGTCGCGGCCGTCGGGTCGGGTGAACCCGCGTGCCATCGAGTTCATGCGAGAGGTCGGGTACGACCTGACGGCCCACGCCTCGAAGTCGCTCGACCAGTTCAACGGCCACGAGATCGACGTGGCCGTGACGATGGGGTGCGGGGACGAGTGCCCGCTGGTACGGGCCGCGCGGCGCGAGGAGTGGCAAATTCCCGACCCGAAGGACATGCCCCCGGAGCAGTATCGCGAGGTCCGCGACCTGATCGAGCGGAAGGTGAAGGAACTGCTCGCGGGCCTGGGGGTAAACGGAGGTGCCGCGTGAGCGCCACCGAGACTTACGCGCCTCCGGTCCCTGCCGAAGCGGGGCCGAAGCGACTGGGCGTGTTCGAGCGCTACTTGACGGTGTGGGTCGGGCTGTGCATGGCCGTGGGCGTCCTCCTGGGGCGCGCCCTGCCCGGTCTGACCGAGGGGCTGCGCGGGCTGGAGTTCGGCTCCGGTAGCCAGATCAACGCCCCGATCGCGGTGCTGATCTGGCTGATGATCGTGCCCATGATGATGAAGATCGACTTCTCGTCGCTGGCCGGGGCCACCCGCCGGCCGAAGGGGCTGGCGGTCACGCTCTTCGTCAACTGGGTGGTCAAGCCGTTCAGCATGTTCGCGCTGGGATGGCTGTTCTTTCAGGTGCTGTTCGCACCGCTGATCGGGGAGGAACTGGCGAAGCAGTACACGGCCGGCGTCATCATCCTGGCGGCCGCGCCGTGTACCGCGATGGTGTTCGTCTGGAGCTACCTGACCGACGGCGACCCGGCATATACGCTGGTACAGGTGGCGGTCAACGACCTCATCATGCTAGTGCTATTCGCCCCCATCATCGGCCTTCTGGTCGGGGTGTCCGGACTGGCGGTGCCGTTCAACGTGCTGCTCACGGCGGTCGCGGTATTCATCGTCGTGCCGCTGGCGGCGGGAGTAGTTCTGCGGACGGCCCTGGTCCGGGCGAAGGGGAAGAGGTGGTTCGAGAAGTCGTTCCTGCCCCGGTTCCAACCGGTCGCGGTGACGGCGCTTCTGGGCACGCTGGTGCTGATCTTCGCGTTTCAGGCGGACAACATCCTCGGCCACCCGTTGCACGTCGTCCTGATCGCGGTGCCCATCTTGATCCAGGTGTACTTCAACTCATCGCTTACCTACGGGCTAATGTGGGTCCTGAAGGTGCCGCACAGCGTCGCAGCCCCCGGCGCGCTGATCGGGGCCAGCAACTTCTTCGAACTGGCGGTCGCCACCGCCATTGCCCTTTACGGCCCCGGTTCGGGGGCGGCCCTGGCGACCGTGGTCGGCGTGCTGGTCGAGGTGCCGGTCATGCTGTCGGTGTGTGCCGCCTGTAACCGAACACGGGGGTGGTTCCATCTGGCGGAGCCGTCCGCCGCCTGAAAAGCCACTACCTCGGCGCGGCCCTCACCTCGACCGCGCCGATCGCACCGGGACCGGGCCTCCCTTCCCGCACTTCGGCTCAGACGAACTGTCTGATTCGCCCGTTGATTCGGCGGCGGGCTTGGCGTACCCTATTCGTCACCTCACCGATGAGGATTTCGTCCCTCAAATCTGGAGTGACGGGTATGAAGCTGTTTCGCCTGGGCGCGGTCGCCCTGATCCTCGCCGCCGGCTACGCCGTCGCTGCCGATGAGAAGCCGGTGCCGGCCGTGCCGCCCAATCCGGCCGAGAAGTTCGAGACGACGCACAAGGTCGTGGCGTCCGTCGACGTGAAGGGCGACAAGGGGCTGACGCTTCAGACCCTCTGTCTCGACGGCAAGGGCCGCGTGGTCGGTCTGGTGGCCCCGCCCAAACCCTACGGCCCGCCGACGAAGGGCGCGACCGCCGAGGTCCACCTGTTCGACGCCGACGGCAAGCCGGTCAAGAAGTGGACGGTGAACTTCCACGCCACCGCCGTCAACTGCGGGCCGGACGGGGCCATCTACGTGGCCGGCGACGCGAAGCTGGCCAAGTTCGACGCCGACGGCAAGGCGATCGGCGAGACGGCCGAGATGCCGCACGTCGCCGCCGCCCTCAAGGACGCCGACGGGCTCAAGAAGCGGGCCGAGGCGCAACTGAAGAGGGAAAAGGAGCAGATGGTGCAGGTGTACGCCAACGCCCGCAAGCAGATCGCCGAGCAGCTCAAGAAGATCGAGGACAAGAAGCCGGAGGACCGCTCCAAGACCGAGACCCGCCAGATGGAGCAACTCAAGAGCCTCGTCAAGCAGTACGAGCAGATCGAGAACGAGTACAAGAACCGCACCGTCGAGCAGGTGATCGAGCAGATGACCGGGCGGATGCGGGTGGCCAACGGCCTGGCGGTCTCCGAGAAAGACGTGTTCGTGGCCTGCGGCGACGTGGGCTACGGGTACGCGGTGTGGCGGTTCACGAAGGACCTGAAGGACCCCAAGCAGATCCTCGGCGAGATCGGCGGGTGCTGCGGGCAGATGGACATCCAGTGCTTCGGCAACGACGTGCTGGTGGCCGAGAACACCAGGCACCAGTTCTCGCGGTACGACCGCGAGGGGAAGAAGATCGGCTCGTTCGGCAAGCGGGGCGCGGACACCGACCCGGCGTGCTTCGGCTCGTGCTGCAACCCGATGAACCTGCGGGCCGTGGGCGTGGGCGACATCTACACGGCCGAGAGCGAGGGCATCATCAAGCGGTTCGGGCCGAGCGGCGCGTTCATCTAGACGGCCGGCGTGGTGAAGCTCACCGGCGGGTGCAAGAACGTCGCGGTGGCCGTGTCCGCCGACGCCAAGAAGATCTACTTTTGCGACCTGCCCGGTTCCAAGTTCCACATCCTCGAAAAGAAGGCCGACAAGTAGCACACGCCGCCCGCGTGACCGCTCCCGGGGCGGTCGCGCGGTTCTCCGTTCCGAACACCCCTTCGAGGTCACCCCATGTCCGCGAACCTGAACCGTCGCGAGGCGCTCGCCACCGCGCTGAGCCTGTCCGTGCTCCCGGCCGTCGCGGCCGCCGACAAGCCCGAAGAGAAGCCCGCCGCCCCGATCCCGTCGAACGCGATGGTCGTGGTCGTGATGGACCCGCTCGCGGCGCCGCTGTCGTGCCCGTGCGTGAAGGGCTACGCCCAGCGCGACTACGACAAGCTCGGCAAGCACCTGGAGGCCAAGCTCGGCCGTCCCGTGGCCGTCGTCTACGCCGAGACACTGGCCGGCGCGCTCACCAAGAAGAGCAACGGCCGGGCCGACCTCGTCATCGGCAAGGACTCCGTGATCCGCACGACCGCGCCGGAGAACAAGGTGACGGTCACCCACCTCGCGGCGCTGACGGGCAAGGACGGCAAGACGACGCAGACGGGCCTCGTCTGCGTGGCGGCCGCCGACAAGGCGCTGACCGCCGCCGACCTGAAGGGGTACACGATCTACTTCGGCACCGCCGACGCCGAGGAGAAGCACGGGGCGGCCGTGCGGGTGTTCAAGGATCTGGGCGTCGAACTGCCCGCGAAGCTCGAAACGTGCGTCGCCTGCACCGACGGGGCGACGAAGGTGATCGAGGAGGCGAAGGCGGGCAAGAAGGTGGCGACGGTCATATCGTCCTACGCCCAACCGCTGCTCGAAGGGTGCGGCACGATCAAGAAGGGCGACCTGCGGGTGGTGGGCGAGACGGACCCGGTGCCGTTCGTCGCGGCGTTCGCCACCGGCACCCTGTCGCCCGGCGACCGCGACACCGTGACGGCGGCGCTCCTGGAGGTCGGGAAGAACAAGGACCTCTGCGCGGCGCTCGAAACGAGGGCCGGATTCGTCGAGCCGCCGGCTAAAAAAAACTAGCCGGTAATCCGGACTACCCGCAGTGGCGCGGGCCGACCCGTGACGGTCGGCTCGCGTGGCTGCCCGACAAACTACCCGCCAAGTCTACCTCCGTGTGGGAGACCGCCCTGACCGCCCCCGGCCTCGGGGGCGTGGCCGCCACCTCCGAACACGTCCTCGTCTCCGACCGCGAACTCAACGACACGGTGGACGTGTGGCGGTGCCTGAAGGCGGCCGACGGTAAGGAGGCGTGGGCGCACCGCACCCCGGCCGTCGGCAACCTCGATTACGGCAACTCCCCCCGCGCCACCGCGCTCATCCACGACGGCTGCGCCTATCTTCAAGGTGCGTTCGGCGATCTGGCCTGCATCGAACTGGCGACCGGCAAGGCGAAGTGGTCGCTCAACGTCCGCGACGAGTTCGACGCGACCGACGAGCGGAAGTGGGGCGTGTGCGACTCGCCCCTGATCGCCGACGGCAAGTTGATCGTCGCGCCCGGCGGCAAGGACGCGGCCCTGGTTGCGCTCGACCCGAAGACCGGCAAGCCGGTGTGGAAGGCGCCCGGCAAGCCGGCCGGGTACGGCTCGTTCGTCGCGGCGAAGCTGGGCGGCATGTTTCAGATCGTCGGCCACGACAACGAGACGCTGGGCGGCTGGGACGCACGGACCGGCGCGCGGCTGTGGGCCCTCAAACCGGAGCGGCGCGGGGACTTCAACGTGCCGACGCCAACCGTCGTCGGCGACGAGTTGCTCGTGTCCACCGAGAACAACGGCACCCGGCTGTTCGCGTTCAAGGCGGACGGGGTGATCGACCCGAAGCCGGTCGCGGTCAACAAGAAACTGGCGCCGGACACGCACACGCCGGTGGTCGCGGGCGACCGCGTGTTCGGCGTGTGGAACCGGCTCTACTGTCTGAACCTCAAGGACGGGCTGAAGGAACTCTACGACGAGGCCGGCACTGCGTTCTCCGGGTACTGCTCGGCGGTCGCCACCGACGCGCGGGTGCTGGTCGTCTCGAAGGCGGGGGAACTGATTCTGCTCGACGCGACCGCGAAAGAGTTCACCGAACTCGGCCGGCTGGCAGTGCTCGGCAAGGAGGAGAAGGGGGTGTACGCGCACCCGGCGTTCGTCGGCACCCGCGTGTATCTTCGTGGCAGCGGGTCGGTCGCCTGCGTCGAACTCGGAGAATGACGTGCCTCGCACCGCCGCGCTCGCGGGCGTCGGCATTCGTGAAGAGGCTCGGCGCCCCGATGTCGGGGCGCTGATTCCTCCTCTTTCGACCTCGGCCCTCTGCGGTGTGGCCAAACGTTCGATCAGTGATCGGGCCATAACCGACTCCAAACGAGGAGCCGATCACATATCCAATCACGCCAACTCACCCAAGGTCCACCGTTGCGTAGCCCTAATGCAGTTTCAGGCGGATAGTTGTGTAAGAGAACAGATCGAGAATAAGAGGGCGGACGGTTGGCAGTTCCGTTTGCTGACTTTCTTAGGAGTTACGCAGTGGGGAGTTCGAGGGTTGGCCGTGCGAGGTAGGCGCGCACGGCGTCTCGGACGATGCGGAGCTTGGTTTCCAGCCGGCCGATGCCGGTGGTGAACCGATGCCACTCCAGCCGCACGAACGCGCGGATCGCGCACCCGATGTGGACCCGCTGGGCGCGGCTCATCCGCACCTGGCACCGCTCCACCCCGGTGCACTGCTTGAGGCCGCGGTGGTACTCCTCGATCCCCCACGCCCGCTCCGCGAACGCCCGGCGCGTCACCTCGTCCATCCCCAGGTCGTTGGTGATCCAGTGTTCCGTGCCACCATCTGTGGTCGCGATCCGGAACGCCTTCACCAGCCCGAACCCCTCCGGGTGGACGACCGTGCCCGTCGGGGCGATCGCACCGCCCTCGATCGGCCGGTTCCCGGTGCGGTCCGGGTTCACCCGCCGGTTGCACCGCACCTGCGCCAGAAACGTCCACCCGCACGCGCGAACCACTTTCAAGTTGTCCTTGCCCGAGTACCACGAATCGAAGCACACGCACGGCGACCGGAACCCGCGCCGGTGGGCCTCGCGCACCAGCTCGGCGAACAGGTCGTTCTTGGTCTCTTTGGGGTGCGTGGCCGGGTTCACCAGCCGGTAGCCGGTCGGGTACAGTCGGTCCCCGTCGGCCCACACCAAGCCGACCAGGTTGATGCCCCGCACGACCCGCTTGTGACGCCCGGACCAGAACGGCGCGACCAGCCCCACGTGCTTGGCGAACGGCTTGTCCAGCACCGTATCGTCGAGGATCAGGACTCCGGCGGACCGATCGACCAGGGGCCGGACCTCGTCCCACAGGGTCTGGGGGTCGGGCTCGACGCGGTTGAGCAGTCGGGTGTAGGCGTCGTGGGCAGGTACGTCGGTGCCAGGTGTGTCGGGCTGCACGCGCGGCCTCCGTGAGGCAGTACGACCGAGGGCTGGCCAGTAAGAACTGGGCATAGCCGTCCAGAGTACAGCGCGGCGCGTTCATAGCCCCAACACTAACCGATACGACCGCCCGAAATCACCTGTACACAAGAGACCAACTGCGTAACTCCTATTTCTATCTCTGCCCTTTGTCTTCTTTTTGTGCCCTTTTG
>JAFKJJ010000094.1 GCA_017306025.1 Planctomycetota bacterium | reverse complement strand
CCGACCGTTACCCTTCACCCGGACCTGGTATCACACCAGATCAACCGTCTTGCCGGGCTTCAGGTCGATCACCTGAAGCTCGATCTTTCGCTCCCCGCGCCACTCGTTCACCTTCGGCGTGAACGCCAGACAGCAGTCGCCGCCGGCGCTCATCAGTTCTTCCATCCGGTCGGCCATCCCCCACGCGACGCACCGGATCGTGGTCGATCCCTGGCGGACGCGGAAGTCCATGTGCCGCTGAACCTCGCCGGTGCCGATGAGGCGGGCCGCTTCCACCTTCAGCCCCGCGGCCAGGAACTTCGGCTTCGGGTTGCCCGCGCCGTAGGGCTCCAACTTATCGAGGTCCTTGAGCAACCCGTGCGTGATCGCCGAGAGCGGCACTTCCGCGTCGAGCGTCAGGCGCGGCGACGGCGTCCCGCCGGGGAAGTGGCTCGCGACGTAGGCGTTGAACCGGTCGCGGAACGCCGCGATCCGCTCCGGCTTCACCTTGAACCCCGCCGCGGCCGCGTGCCCGCCGTGGCCCTCCAGTAGTGAATCGCACGCGACGAGCGCCTGGTGCAGCGCGAACCCCGGAATGCTCCGCCCGCTGCCGGTCGCGACCTGCTCGTTCGGCGGGATCGCGATGACGAGCGCCGGCTTGCCGAAGTGGTCCACCAGCCGGCTCGCGACGATCCCCACGACGCCCGGGTGCCACTCGCTCGACCCGACCACCACGGCGGGGTCGCTGGCGAACTGTTCCTCCACGAGCTCCTTCGCCTGGGTGGTGTACTTCCGCTCGCGGGCCTGGCGCTCGCCGTTCTGGGCTTCGAGGACGCGGGCCAGCTCCGCGGCCTTCGACGGCGAACCGGTGGTGAGCAGTTCGACCGCCAGGCTGGCACAGCCGNNNGAGCCGACCGGCCGCGTTCAGCCGCGGCGCCAGCTTGAACCCCACGTCCTCGGCGGTGAGCGCCTGCTCGGGCTTCACGCCGCTCGCTTCCAGAAGCGCCTTCAGCCCCACCGACGGGTTCGTCCGGATGCGCTCCAGCCCGTGACGAACGAGGATGCGGTTCTCGTCGCGGAGCGGAACCACGTCGGCCACGAGGCCCAGCGCCGCGAGCCCCACCGCGTCGAGGAGCGACTCGCGGAGTTCGGCCGGGACCTTTTCCGAGCCGGTGGCGCGCTGGGCGATGGCCCACGCGAGCTTGAACGCGACCCCGGCCCCGGACAGGTCGCCGAACGGGTACGGCATCGCCGCGGGCAGCCGCGGGTGGACCAGCACCGACGCGGGCGGCAGGAGCGGGCCGTCCAGCCCCATCTTCATCTCGTGGTGGTCGGTGACGATCAGTTCCAGCCCGACCGCGCGGGCCACCTCGGCTTCCGCGATGCTGGCGATCCCGCAGTCCACGCTGACGACGAGCGAAACGCCGGTCTGCGCGAGTTCGCGGATCTTTTCGGCGTTCAGCCCGTAGCCCTCGGAGAGCCGCAGGGGCACGTGGAACTGGACGTTCGCGCCGAGCTTGCCGAGGACGCGGAGCAGGATGGACGTGCCGGTCACGCCGTCGACGTCGTAGTCGCCGTAGACGCAGATGCGGCGCTTGTCGACCACCGCCCGGACGATCCGCTCGGCCGCGATCTCGACCCCGGGCAGGGCGAGCGGCGGGTGGAGCGAGGCGAGCGGCGTGTCGAGGAACCGGCGGGCCGCGGGGGCGTCCTTCACGTCGCGGTTGAGCAGCAGTTGGGCCACGACGGGCGAGACGCGCGCCGCGGCGGCGAGCCGGTTCGTGGCGGCCGGGTCATCGGGGCGCAGGTGCCAGAGCTTCTCGGCGCGCGACATCTCCACCCCCGGGACGGAACGAAACAGGTGTATTTAGAACGTATGTCCACTGAGGGGACAAGGTCAACCCCGCCCGCGCTCCTCGCGGGCGCACCGCGCACCGCGCGCCGACGGCAGATCCGGCGCGGGCGCCCGTCTCGGCGGGAGCCGATTTCGCGCCCCGGCCGGCGCCACCGCGCCGGCGCGGCCCGCGGATTCGCAGATTCTCCACGGCCGCTTCACGCGGCGGTGCCGGCCCCGTCGATGCGAAGGTGTGAGTTGCCCCCTGTCCCTGCACCCGCTTCCGCAAGGAGGTTGTCACCGTGAATGCCGCTTTCCTGCTCGTGTCCTCGGCCGCCCTGGTCGGGGCGGACCCCGTGCCGGCCCCGGCGGCGCCCGCACCGGTCGTGATCAGTTCCGGTAGCGGGTGCTCGAATTGTGGCACCCCCGTCTACTCCGACTGCGGCGGGTGCTCCAAGGCGGGACTGTTCGACCGCATCAAGGCCCGCTTCGGCGGCCGGAAGTCGCACGGCTGCGGGTGCGGTCCGGTGTGCGCGCCGGCCCCGTGTCCCGCGCCCTGTCCGGCCCCGTGCCCCGCTCCCTGTGCCCCGGCGTGTGCGCCGGCCCCGTGTCACTCGTGCCACAAGAGCGTCGCGGACCGTCCGAACCTGTTCGACACGCTGAAGTCGAAGTGGGGTGCGAAGAAGTCGCACGGGCCGTGCTGCGACCCGTGCGGCGGTTCCCACCTGGGCGGTTGCGCCGCGCCCCTCCCGGCCGGCGCCGCTCCGGTGATGCCCGCGCCGGGCGGCAGCACCCCGCCGAAGGAGATGCCCAAGCCGAAGGACACGAAGGAGCCGGGCAAGGGCGGCAACAGCACGAGCGCCCCGGTCGCGCCGACCGTGAACGGGGCCGGGCTGATCGCCCCGCGGAGCCCGTACTGATCGGGTGAGCACGATTTCATCTCCCGCCGCCGGTGCGTTCCGTTCGGATCGCACCGGCGGGGGTGTTTTTTCACATCCTTCGCAACTCCTCTCTTCCACGCGCCCGCGCCCGCATTAGGATTGGACTGGGGACAATAGCCAACGGGGTAGCACGGATGAACGGGGCATCTCCGGGGCCTGGGGCGGAGCTCGCGAACAAGATTGCCAGGCTGGTGGAAGAGAAGGGCTGGAACCAGGAAGACTTCGCCCGCAGCACGCGGCTCAACCGCCACACGGTGCGCCAGATCCTGCACGGCGGCCCGAAGCGGCGGCTGCGCAACGCCACGGTCAGCCACTGCGCGGAGGCGCTGGGGCTGACCGTCAGCGAACTGCGCAACCTCCCGCTCGACCGCCTGTTGCCGCGGATGCACGGCAAGCCCGCGGCCAACGACGAGTCGCTCAACCTCCTCCGCGAGCGCGCGTCGCTGCCGGAACTGGTGGCGTGGCTGGAGCGGAACAGCGACCGGGCCGCCGAGTTGCGGCCGGACGAGGTGCAGGAACTGCTGGAACTACAGGCGCCGGGCGGCCCGCTGGTGAAACTCGGCGTGGACGCCTGCGTCGAACTGATCGAGCGCCGGCGCCAGCTCGTGTGCCGCGTGAAGGAGATCGCGGGCACCGAGTACATCGACTTCCTCGAACAGTTCGTCAAACTCATCTACGAGAAGGTTAAACCCGCCCGCCGTGCCTGACGTCCTCTGCCGGTCTCTTCTCCCGCCCCTCCCCGGCCGCCAGTCTTTCTCGACCCCTTGCCACCGAACCGCCGTGCGGCGGCGCGGTCCCTCTCGAACGGCGTTTCGCCGGCGGCCCGCCACCCGGTTCGCGGTCCGGGGCGCTTAACCCTTGAATTCGGCTTCGAGAACGACGAACAGCGGCACGTCCTCAAGAAGCTCCCACACCGCGATCCGCTGTTCGCGCGTGGCGGTCGCGCCGGCCGTCCGCCACCACCGGCTGAGCCCCGACGAGTCGTCGAGATCGTTCGGTGCGGGCGGTGGGAGCCCGATTTTGCGGACCCCGTCCGCGAGTTCATCCCCATCGGACTGCGTGTCGATCCGGCCGGGCGCGACGGCCTCCCGTGCCCGTCGGACCTTCTCGCGGCAGAACTTCCCGGCCGCCGCCTTCGACCCGAACCCGCGGACGAACGAGTACGCGTGGCCGCCCTCCATCGGCCCCGAGAAGCAGTCGTCCTCGCGGAGCAGGTTCACGACGACGCGGGCGACGACGAACAGTCGGTCCTTCGGCCGGCCCTCGACCTCGATCGGGACGACCAGCCAGAAGCCTTGTCCGTTCGGCCAGTTTCCGATCGGGCGGTCGTCGAAGTCGCCCCCGGTGCGGAACGGTGCGAGCGGGTCGCGGCGCTCCGAATCGTCTTCCGGACCGTCGTCCTCGTCCAGCACGTCCTCGTTCCGCTTGGCACATTCCTTCTCGGCCCGTTCGCGGCTCCGGTAGGCGACCTTGAGCAGAACGTAATGGGCGTCGTAGTAGTGGGCCTCCGCTTCCGGGAGCGCGTAGACGATCGGCCGTTCGGGCTCCTCGACCACCTCGAAGAACCGGACGCGGTCGAGCGCCTCCCATGCCGACGCGCTCTGCCCGGCCGACCACGTTGGGGACGCGGCGGCCCACCACTTGGCCCAGTCGCGCCCCCCGGTTTTCGCGTCCGGGGCGGGTGGCTCGATGTCGTGGTCCCGGAGCCAATCGCAGAGCACCGGTTCCGGCATGTTCGACTGCTCGAACGGCGCGCAGCCGCCCGCGAACGGGTTGACCAGGGTCCGCGCGCCGGCTTCGAGCTTCTGGCACTCGGCGCGCGCCTCCTCGGCTCCGGCGAATGTCGCGACGCGGAACTCGCCCGGCATCCGGACGAATCCGGTCGCTCCGTATTGCCAGTTGAGCCGGTTGAGAACGAACACGGGGCGATCCTCCGCGGCGTGGCAGGCACTCGGAAAGTAAACTCGATCCCACCGCGCCGCAAGCGCGGGCCACACTCCGGGTCCGATCGGAATAGCTGTCTCAAATAGCTGAATAGTAATTGCTCTTGGGGCACGATAGACTGTTCCCGAGTCACCCCGGAGCAAGCGCCCGATGAACCCCTCATCCGCACCCGTGCGGCCGACCCACGCGTTGAACCCGTCGCCCGGTTCTCCGCGGCCGTTTAACCCGCCTCCGTTTCTCGTCGATACGAGGCTCTCGCCGCCGGGCTACACGCCGGCCACGATCACGCGCGGGTATCCGGCAACGCAAAATCACCTCGACGCGATCGAACGGCTCTGGGCTCCTGAGCGGGAGCGACTGGCCGCGGATCTACGGGCTCATGGTGAAGTACTGGAGAGCGCGCACTGGCGGTGGACGAACAAAGCCTCGCGGTCACCGCACTGGCACGGCCTCGTCGCCGTCGAGTGCGAGGGACAGGTGCAAGGGATCATGGCCGTCGAGAACCTTCTCCGACCGTCGCGCCTCATTCCCAACACGTGGGTGCTATACGTCGATTTCATCGAAAGTGCTCCGTGGAACTACCGCGTTCCACAGGACCGAACCAAGCCGGCGGTCCGAGAATCGCGGTTCCGGCGGGTCGGCACACTCCTGATAGCGGAGGCGATCCGAATGAGCCTCGGCGCAACGGCAGGGGCTCGCATCGGGTTACACGGTCTCGGTCAGGCCGAGGCGTTTTACGTTCGCCAGTGCGGAATGACGCTTCTCGGCCCCGATCCGGACTACTACGGCCTGGTGTATTTCGAGTATCCTGAAGGTGTCGCACAGCAGCGTCTTACCGCGCTGGAGGTTTCTGCATGAGCGAGCCAGAGATCGATGACGCGGGGATCGCGGCGGGGCGCGCGCTCGTCGATGCTCCGCTAACGATTTCGGAAGAGGACCGGCGCCGTGTGGAAGAAGCGTGGAACAGTTTGGCGGCCTTCGATATAGACGACGCCGGTATCACGGCGGGCTACGTTCCCAAACCGACGGTCGATCCGAACCGCACGCTCGTTCCGTCGGAAGAGGAGATTGCGAAGCTGCCGCGGTTGGCGAGATTCGCGTTCGCGATGCGATGCGCACACCGCGTGTTGCTTATGCAGGGGGAAGTTTCCGGTGTGGAACACACCGCCCCCGCCGCAGAGGTTGCGCGCTTCGCCGAAGCCGCCGTGCGGAGTTTGCTTCGTGTGGTCACTGTCGGCACGCTCGACCATCTCACGGCTCCCGCGCGAGACTTCGAGCGGCTCGTGAAGTTGGCCGAAAAAGAGAAGTGGACCGACGACACACCCGTTCCGCAATCCGTGTTCGGGCCGATGTGGGAAGGGCCGCCACCGTACACTCGCGTACTTCCAGTAACAGGCGAAGTCCGCACCGATGAGTCGGTCAGACGAGAAGGTTCGCCGCGGGACACCGGCACCCTCATCCTCGCCGGCGTCGTCACGAACAGTTACGATGGCTCGGGGCAGGGGAAGGTGCTCGTCCACATTCCTTCCATCAATCAAGAGGTACGGGCGCGGTTGCTAGCACCGAGCGCGGGATCGGAAACGCATTTATTTCATTCGCCCCATCCCGGCGATAAGGTGCTCATTGCGATCGACCAGAGCAACCCAGTTCAAGCATTCGTCGTTGGCGCTTTGCGGAGCACGACGGACCGGCCGTCGGTGCGGTTCAACGACGTTCACGTTAGACTACCGATCGAACTTGTTGTCGAACCACGCGAGCCCGAAAACGAACACGCCGCGCCCACAACGGACGCGGCGCAACCGAAGTGACGCAACTCACCCGGCGTTAGTGCCAGCAGTCTTCAGGTCTTCCATCGCGCGGGCGACGGCCAGCGGCAGCACCTTCCGCAACTTGCGGCCGCGGCGCACGTCGGCCCAGTTCTTCAGGATGTACTCCGCCTGACGGCTGCCCGTCCGCGCGAAGTACTGGTGTAGCAGCGGGTGCATCCACTCGAAGTCGACGTGCGAGCACTCGATCACGGTGACGCTCTTGCCGTGCAGCTTCGCGGGCACGTCGGTTTCGGGGTCGTAGATGAACAGCTCGCCGCCGGTCATGCCCGAGCCGATCTCGTTTTCCACCGGCCCGAGGATCAGCACGCGCCCGCGGGTCATGTACTCGCACGCGTACTTGCCCGCGGCCTCCGCCACGATCGTCGCGCCCGAGTTGCGGATACCGAGCCGGTGCCCGGCCCGGCCGCCGACGAAGATCGTGCCGCCGGTCGCGCCGTAGCCCACGTTGTTGCCCGCGACGCTCTGGATCTCGCCGCCGTAGTCGCTGGCCGTGTAGTCGAGCGTCACGACCACCGTGCCGCCCGAGATGCCCTTCGCGACGCCGTCCTGCGCGAACCCGCGCAGTTCAAGGTCCAGGCCGTTGATGCACCACGCGCCGAAGCTCTGCCCGGCCTCGCCGTCGAGCCGCACCTTGATCTTGCGGTGGTTCGGCATCCCCTCGCGGCCGTAGAGCTTCGCGATCTGACCCGCGACCGTCGCGCCGACCGAGCGGTCCGAGTTCCGCACGCGGAACACGAGGTCCGCGTTCTGCGCGGTGTCGATCGCGTCGTAGGCGGCCGCCAGGATGCGCGCGTTGAGCGCGATCTGGTTCGTGCCGGACGCGGTCACCTCGCACGCGCCGGTCGCGTTCGGGCTCACCTGCGGGTGGTTCTCCGCCAGCCGCGACATCGCCATGTCGGGCTGGAGGAACTTCGACACGTCGAGCAGCGCCGCCCGCGAGTGCTCCTTCTTGAAGTCGGTGCGCTTCACGAGCAGGTCCGTGCGCCCGGTGATCTCGGACAGGTGCTTGAAGCCCATTTTCGACAGGAGCGCCCGCACCTCGTTGGCCACCGCGTGCAGGTACGCCTTCGTGTGCTCCGGGTGGCCCTTGAAGATCTCCGGGCTGCCGGTGATGCCCGTCGGGCAGTTCGGGATGTGGCACGACTTGCACACGATGCACCCGACCGACACCATCAGCGCCTGCCCGAAGCTGAACTCGTCGGCGCCGAACAGCGCGTACTTCACCACGTCGTGGCCGTTCTTGATCCCGCCGCCGACGCGGAGCTTCACGCCGGTCCGCAGGCCGTTCACGACGAGCGCCTGGTGCGCCTCGGCGAGCCCCATCTCGCTCGGGAGCCCCGCGTGCTCCTTGCTGGACACCATCGCGGCGCCGGTGCCGCCGTCGATGCCGTCGATCTCGATGATGTCGGCCCCGGCCTTCGCCACGCCGACCGCGATCGTGCCGATGTTCTCGACCGCCACGAGCTTCACCGAGACCGGCGTGCCGGGCTTGGCGGCCTTGAGGTCGTAAATGAGCTGCGCGAGGTCCTCGATCGAGTAGATGTCGTGGTGCGGCGGCGGGCTGATGAGGTCCGTGCCGGGCTTGGCGAACCGGATCTCGGCGATCTCGGTCGTGACCTTCTTGCCCATCAACTGGCCGCCCTCGCCGGGCTTCGCGCCCTGCGCCATCTTGATCGACAGCTCGTCGGCGTTGATGAGGTACTCGGCGTCGACGCCGAACCGGCCGCTCGCCACCTGCCGGATGCGGCTGCGGAACCGGCTCTTCCGGAGGTCTCCGTCCAGGGCGTAGATCTCGGGGTGCGCCTCGCGCTGGGCGCGGACCTTGTCCCAGAACGCCCCGTAGGCGCGCTCCGGGATGTCGTTGCGCCAGCGCGCCTCGCCGCCCTCACCGGAGTTGCTGGTCGCACCCAGCTCGTTCACCGCGGCGGCGATCGTCATGTGAGACGCGCCCGTCAGCGCGCCGTGACTCATCGCGGCGCCGCGGAACGTGTTCCGGATGATGTCGCCCGCCGGCTCCACCTGGTCGAGCGGCGCGGCGGCCGGTGCGGCCAGGACGTTGAACAGGTCGCGCAGCACCGTGGGCACGCGCGTGTTCACCATGTTCGTGAACTTGACGAACTTCTCCTCGACCCGCTGCGGCGCGTTCGGGTCGCTCTCGGCCGGCGGGGCGGTGTACGCCATCTCGCCGCCGCCCTGGTCCGGTTCCGGGTGGGCCTCCTTGACCGCGTCGCGGAGCGCCATCCGCACCTTCGCGTTGAACGCGCGGTAGTCGCGGTTGCCGCCCATCGGCTTGTTCTGCGCGAAGATGCGTTCCGCCTCTTGCACCCGCCACTGGGCGTCTTCCACCAGCTCCGCGAACCCGATCCCGCCGACCCGGCTGGGGAAGTCGCCGAGGAACGCCATCAGCTCCGGGCCGAACCCCACGGCCTCGAAGAGCTGCGCGCCGCGGTAGCCCTCGATCGTGGTGATCCCCATCTTGGAGATCACCTTCTTGATCGTGTCCTCCAGCGCCGCGAACAGGTTTTCGAGCGCCTCCCGCGGTTCGAGTTTGAACTCGTTCTTCGTGTCCGGGTCCTTGAACGTCAGCCCGTCCTTGACGAGCCGCAGCATCAGGTACGGGTGAACCGCGTCCGCCCCGAACGCCACGAGGCAGCAGACGTCGTGCCCCTCCTGGATGTCGCCGGCCTGCACGATGAGGCTGCACTTGTCGCGCAGCCCCTGGCGGCACAGGTACTGGTGGACGGCGCCGAGCGCCAGCAGCGACGGGATCGGGAAGATGCCGCGCTTGCACGCCTCCTTGTCGGACACGCACAACACGTGGTAGCCGTCGTGGACGGCCTTTTCCGCCGCGCTCTGGAGCGCGACGAGGCTCGCCTTCATCGCGTCGGCGCCGCCGGAGAGCGGGAACGTCGCGTCGAGCGGCTTGAAGCCCAGCACCTCGTTCTGCCGGATCTCCTCGACGATCGCGTCCGAGATGACGGGGGAGGGGAGCTCCATCTGGCGGACGGGCAACTCCTCGTCGCCCGGCTTGCCGACCGTCAGCGGCCCGCGACCCAGGTAGGTCGCCAGCGACATCGCCCCGCCCTCGCGGTACGGGTCGATCGGCGGATTGGTCACCTCGGCGAACGTCTGCTGGAGGTACTTGAACAGCGTCGGGTGGTGCTGGCTGAACACGGTCAGCACGCGGTCGTGCCCCATGCTCGACAGCGGCTCCTTCTTCAGCTTCGCCATGTCCTTGACGAACACCGCGCGCTCGAAGTCCCACCCGGCCGCTTGCAGCAGGTGGTCCAGCGACCACGAGCGCTCCGAGAGCATCGCCCCGACCGCGTCGTCGGTCTGGCGCGTGTAGTCGAAGCCCTCGGGGATGACGATCTGCCGGCGGTTCAGCTCGCGGACGTCGCCGAGTTCGGCCCGCGCCTCGGCCACGACGCGGCCCATGATCTGGTAGCTGTCGAGCCGCTCGCCGGTGGCGGTGTCCATCGCGATCATCTGGCCGGGCTGGAGCTGCCCGCTCGCGACGATCGTGGTGTTGTCGAGCCCGAAGACGCCCGACTCGCTGCCGATGTAGAGCCACCCGCGCTTGTCGGAGCACCACCGGACCGGGCGCAGGCCCATGCGGTCCACCAGGCCGACGAGCATCCGGCCGTCGGTGCCGATGATGCCGGCCGGGCCGTCCCAGGCGGCGAGGCTGCCGAACGCGCGGCGGTAGTAGGTGAACAGGTCGAACGCCTCCTGCCCCCACACGTCCGCTTCGGTGTCCCACACCGGCGGGACGGAGAGCCGCAGCGCGCGGAGCACGCTCCAGCCCTGTTCGAGCATCAGGTACTCGACCCACTCGTCCAGGCTGGCCGAGTCGCTCATCTTCGGCGTGAGCAGGTCGCCGCCCGGGAGGGGCGGCGTCAGGCCGCGGGCGAACGCGTGAACCGCGTTGCGGTTCGTGCGGACGGTGTTGATCTCGCCGTTGTGGCAACTCAGCCGGAACGGCTGGGCCAGGGTCCAGTTGGGGAACGTGTTGGTGCTGTAGCGGCGGTGGAACGTCGCGATGCCGGTCTCGAACGCGGGGTTCTGTAGGTCCGCGTAGAAGTCGGCGAGCTGGGGGCTGCTGAGCAGCCCCTTGTAGCCGACCAGTCGCGCGGAGAGCGACACCACGTACGCGTTCAGCCCGGCTTCATGGAGCCGGTGGCGGAGTTCGAGCCGGCGGAGGAACAGGGTCCGGTCCGCGGCGGTCGCGTCGCCCTCGACCTTGAACAGCGCCTGCTCGATCGCGGCCGGGCGCGTGGCGCGGGCCTTCGCGGGGATCGCGTCCTCGCGGGTCGGGACCGTCCGGAAGCCGAGCAGCCGGATCGGCCCGCCGGAGAGCACCTCACGCACGAGCGCCCGGACCCGGTCGGCCCGCGCCGGCTCGGACTCGAAGACGAACAGCACGCCGACCGCGAGCACGTCCTCGGCGCGCAGGTCGCGGGCGCCGTCGAACCGGAGCCGCTTGGCTTCCTCCTTGAAGAACGTTTGCGGGACGGCCGCGAGCAGCCCCGCGCCGTCGCCCGCGTCGCCGCACACACCTCCGCGGTGCTCCATCGCCCGGAGGGCCAGAACGGCTTTCCGCAGAACCTCGGCCGTCGGTTTGCCGTCGCGGGCGGCGACGCCGCCGATCCCGCAGGCGTCGTGTCCGACCTCGTCCGTGTAAAGGAGGTTACCGCTGCGAACCCGTTCCAAGCCGGTCGCGTTCATCGGCGCGTTCACTCGGGGTTGGGGGAGAGATGTCTCGATGTCGAAAAGTCGAACGCCTGCCACAACAGCATGGCACGCAACTTCCTATCTTGTGTGATGCGCGGCACGAAGGCAAGGTGTGAAAGCCCGGGGTGAGCCGCGAGGCCGCGCGCCGCGTCCCGCCTCGGACGACCGGTGGCCCAACTCCCTCCACCATGACGGCGAAGGTGTGAAAGTCCGCGGTGAGCCTCCGCGGGCTTTCATAAAAGAAATTTCCCCGGGCGCTTGCATCGGTCAGTATCCACGGGTAGAACACGCTTGAACTTTCAAGGCTTGGCGGGCGCGGCGTCCGGTAGAAGGCCGGAATGTCGTGTTCGCCGTTCACCCCGTCTCGGGCGAAATGAGGTACAGATGCCGGAATTCATGACTGGCTGGCCCTTCATGATCGCGATGTTCGTGGCGCTACTGGTCCTCGTTGGCGTCATGATCTTCCTGCGGAGCAACAAGCGGGACGAGGACTGAACCGGGAAGGGCCGCTCGTCACCACCTCACCTCGACCGCGCCGCATAGCCCCGTCAGCAACACAACGGGCCGCCACGAAGGGCGGCCCGAGCCGTTTGGTGCCCGTCGCTGTGCGCGTTCCGCTCACGGCTTGTTGGACCGCGTTCTCTGCCCCGCGTACACGCCGACCGTCACGTCCACCGCCACGGCCCGGCGCTCCCGCCAGACGGTGAGTTTCACCTTCTGTCCGGGCGGCAGCGCGCACACCACGTTGATGAGGTGGTTCTCGTCCCGCACCGCCACGTCCTCGATCTGAAGGACCACGTCACCGACCTTCAGCCCCGCGGCCGAAGCGGGCGTGTTCGGGTGGACGATCTCCACCAGCGCACCGCTGACGCGGTTGAGCCCCAGCCGGAGCGCCTCGGCCGGTTCGAGCGCGGTGGCGAGCTGCACGCCGAGGTAGCCGCGCGTCACCACCCCTTTTTCGATGAGCTGCGCCGCGATCCGTTTCACCATGTTCGACGGAATGCTGAACGAGACCCCGCTGTTGCTCCCGCTCTTGGACGCGATCGCGGTGTTGATGCCCACCACCCGCCCGTCGAGGTCGACCAGCGGCCCGCCGCTCGAACCGGGGTTGATCGCCGCGTCGGTCTGCAAGAACTCCTTGAGCCGGATGGTCGAGCCGAGCGAGATCTGCCCGCGGTTGGTGGCCGAGATGATGCCGTGAGTGACGGTCTGGTTGAGCCCGAACGGGCTGCCGAACGCCAGCACCCACTGCCCGCGCTTCACCCGGTCGCTGTCCGCGAGCGCCACGGTCGGGAGCCCGGCGTCCTCGACGTTCAAGAGCGCGATGTCCGACTCCGGATCGGTCCAGGTCCGCGCCGGCTGAACGATCCGGCCGTCGGAGAGCGTGATGTAGATCTTGTTCGGCTGGGCGTCGCCCGCGACGTGGTAGTTGGTGACGACCACGACCCCCGCCGTTCCCGGGAACTTGACGATCACGCCCGAGCCGGACTCCTCTTCCTCCCTCTTGGTGGAACCGGACGCGGCCGGCTTTACCGCGTCCACCGCGACCACCGACGGGCCGACCTGCCGGATGACCGCCTGGAACGACTCGGACTTTTCGCCGAAGTTGTCGGGCACCGGGGGCAGCGGGGCGCCGGGCTGGGCGGCCGCACTTCCCGTGTTCGAGAGGACGGCATCCGTCACGGCCCCGCCGAAAAACGCACACAACCCGCACACCCCGACCAGTACCAGTTGCCTGCGCATGGGAAACGCCTTGAGTGGAAATCGGTCGGCCGGCGTGTTCCGCGAACGGCGCGCCGGCACAACCACTTCCACTCTACCCACGCGCCGATGCGGAATCGGGTGCGCGATCGGCGAATGCCCCACCGGCCGGGGCGTCGCCGCGGCACGAAACGAAAAAAGCCCGCAGCCTATCCAAGCTGCGGGCCTCGTGTGACCGGCGTAACCGGCGCTACTTGCTCAAGTCGATCTCCAGGTCGGAGATGTTGACGTCGCGGTCGGCCATCGGGTCGGCGTCCGCGATCTTACCCCAGTCGGCTTCGCCGCGGCCGGCGCCCCACCCGCCGTACTGTTCCACCTCTCGCTGACACTTCACGCACAGCGTGCTGAAGGGGAGGGCGTTGAGCCGGGCGACGGGGATCGAGACGTTGCACCCCTCGCACTTGCCGTAGGTGCCGGCCTTGAGCCGCCGCAGCGCCCGTTCGATCTGGGCGAGCTCCTTTGATTCGAGTTCGGCCAGTGTGGAGGCGATCTCCTCACCGCTCGAATCGAATGCCGCGTCGGCCGCGTCGCCGGACGCGGACGAGTGCTTGACGTGCGCCAGTTCTTCGAGTTCGAGGCCCAACCGCTTCCGGAGCTCACTGCGGCGGACGAGCAAGTTCTTGTGCAGGCGGAGAAGTGCGTCTTGTCGTGCCATTGTTACGTCCTCCCAGATTCGCGGCTTCGTTCGAGCTTTAACCGCCGAAGCCTGACCGGGTTCGGTTAAATTTACTTCGGGGCGAGAACGCGAGGCGGCGAATCCGCCCCGCCGAAGTTCTATTTCCCCGACTGACAGGTAATATAGGGCCTCTCCCCCTGATTCTTTCACCAAACCGTTCATTTGGGGTCCGGACGAGCGTCTCTGCTCTGCACAGGGCGTGCCGGATTCGAGCGGCCCGCGGTCTCGTACCCCTGTTATGATCGTCGACAACCGCAAACAGTTTCAGGATTTCAGACGAGACTGCCCAAGTTCCGTTTGCGCTGTAAGCGTTGTGCGAATGATAGTGCGCAAATCGGGTGCCGGCGCAAAGACCCTCACTCCGGCCAAATCAACCTAAATGTCCAGTTTGCGCTGCCCAGACACTTGGGGCGACTGCGTAAGAATCGGGCGATTGTCGGAAAACTGGGCACTAATTCGGAACGAGCAGGCCGGCGTCGGCGGTCGGGGCGAGATACCACAGGCGCGGGATCAGGGCCGTGGAGAGGTCGGGTGGGCCGAGCAAGGTGTTGTGATTTTTGATATTCAGTCCGATCAACTTTTCAACGAGCGAGGGCGATTTTTCATAAATGACCGCCTTGAAGTTCGACAGGCCGGCCCGCGCCGCGGCGCCGCGGACGGCGGCGGGGAGGTCTTCGATCTCGTCGATGAGCCCGAACTGCCGGGCCTGCGCCGCCGTGAAGGTGCCGCCGTCGGCGCGGACGCGGGTGTATCTGACCGTCACCGGGGCGCCCTTCCCCATTTCGGGGTTCCCCTTCTCGTCGCGCTTCGGCACCGTCTTGTCGATCACCACCTGCGAGCGGAGCGCGTCGGGCGTGAGACCGGGCCGCCCCTTCGCGATGACCGAAAGGAACTCGTCGTAGGCGTTGTCGACCGTGTCCTGCCAGGTCTGCCGCTCCTCGGGGCTGAGCTTGTGGAAGAACGACCCGCTCGCCTTGATGCCGCCGGCCTTCACCAGTTCGAGCCGGACGCCGTGTTCGTGTGCCCAGTCCGCGACGTTCGGCAGCGCGACGAACACGCCGATCGAGCCGGTGATGGTGACCTTTTCCGCGGCGATCGGGTTGCCCGCGGTCGCGATGTAGTAGCCGCCGCTCGCGGCGAGCGCGCCCATCGAGACCGAGACCGGCTTGGGCGCGGTCCCCGGGAAGCGCCGGCCGGTGTTGTCGCGGACGCTGACCGTTCCTCCGGGGCTGTCGATGCGGAGCACGACCGCCTTCACGTGCCGGTCGGCCGCGGCGGCGCGGAGCTGCCGGACCGGGTGGGCGATGCCGCTTTCGGAGATGACGCCGCCGACGCGCACGACGGCGACCTTGTCCCGGGCGCTCGAATCGCCGAGGTAGAACCGCTCGTCGACGGTGTCGGGCGCTTCGGAGAGCGGGTCGCTGATGGCGCCGGTGTAGCCGAGCACGAAGACGAGGTTGACCGCGAGGGACGTGAGCAGCAGGAACACCGCGAGCGGCAGCAGGCACCCGCGCAGCCTCCGCTTCGCCGCCGACTGCGGGGTGAGGGGGGCGCTCGGCGGTGGCGGGGGAGTGGACATGGACGCGCGGGGAACAGAAGGCAGAAGAATTTAGAGCCGCGGATAAACGCAGATAACGCGGATCAGACAAGAAGCAGAGGTTCCGTTCGAGTCGACACTCTCGGCCTTTCTGATCTGTGTTATCTGCGTTTATCCGCGGCTCAAATTCTTTCTTTGTACTTCACGACTGCAAGTTCTCCAGCATCTCCCGCAGCGGGACGAGCCGCTGGCCGCGGACGTCCTCGATCTTCAGCGCCTTGAGGAACCGTCGGCGCAGTTCGCTCTGAATGTCCTCGATCGCGCTCGGGGCGGTGCTCGCGAGCGGGATCGCGCCGCCGGCGCGGCGGTCGTGGCCGCCGGCGCGCCCCAGCTTGCCCACCACCTGCCGCAGGATGTCGCCCGCGCGCGCGTTCTCGATCGCGGCCCGTACCGACAGGACCAGCGTGTCCTCGTACACGCCGCCGCAGAACGCGTAATCCACCTTGTCGAAGCGGATCATGAAATCGACGACTTCGGCGGCCTGCTCCGGTTGCGGCAGCGGGTTCACCCAGCTCATCAGGAGCCGGTCGTAGATGAACGAAGACTGCATTGCCTGGAGCATGCACTCGAAGTGACTGTGCGGCAGTCGGGCGTTGCGGATCTGTGCGATGAGATCCTTGTCCGCGAGCGGGTACAGCGAAATCAGGGCCGCGTCGTCGGCGGGGCTGGCCTCGCGCGGGTAGCCCGTCACTTCCGTTTCGATGCCGTAGAGCAGGGCGGTCGCGACCTTCTCGGGGATCACGACGTCCTGTTCCATCAGGTACTTCGTCACGAGCGAGCACGTCGCGCCGTGTGAGGAGCGGATGTCGGTGAAGGCGACGTCTTCGAGGTCGCCGGGCGTGTCGTGGTGGTCGAGTACCGCGTACAGCGGGACCGTGTCGGGGAACGTGTGTCGGCCGGTCCGCGGCTGGCTGTCCACCATCACGACCGCGTCGTTGGCGGCCCACAGCACCTCCTCGATCGGCACGGGGTCGAGGTGCAGGACGTCCACCAGGGCGCGGTTCTCGGCGCGGCTGATGAGCCCGTCGCGGGTGATGACGGTGGGTTTGTTGAGGCGGGTCTCGACCAGATGGGCCAGGCCGAGCATGCTGCCGAGGCTGTCCGGGTCCGGCTGCACGTGCGAGACGAACACGACCCGTTCGAAGGGCTGGAGGCCGCTCAGGAACCGATCCGACCGACGAAGGCCCGAGGAGGGAGGCTTGGGGTTGGAACAACTGTCGGGGTCGGCGCTGCGTCGCGCCATGGGGTGCGTCCTCTAGTTACACCCGCGTGCCGCGCCTCGCTTGCGTTCGCAATCTCGGCTGCACGAGGGGGAAACCGGCCCGCCACGTCCGTGTGTCGGGTCCGACGGGATGGGCGAGGGGGGCCGTCCAACGGCCTGTACCGTTTTACCCTGACCGCTCGCCGTTGCCAAGCGCGGAAGGCGGGACCACCCCCGGTGCGTTCCCGAACGTCTTTCTGGTGTTAGATTTACTGCGGTGTGAATTGCAGGTGCTGAGGTGCGCGACACAGATGGAATACGGGCGGAAAACACGTTCGCCCGCGGCAGCGCGAAGTCTGCCGCGGGCGAATGACCCTATCGGGATTTGAACCCGAGTTTTGGCCTTGAGAGGGCCACGTCCTAGGCCACTAGACGATAGGGCCGCAATCCGAAGGTTTTTTTAAGCGGCGGCCGCGGGGTTGTCAAGGGGCCGAGTGTGCTGCCGCGTGATCGGGAGCATTCGTTTCAACGGGCGGCAGTTCGTTCCCGTTGTGGCCGCCGTCTGGTAAATTATTGGGGTCGGCGTGAATGTCGCGTTCGGGGGCGGACATGGGCATCCAGGACCGGGATTACTACCGCGAAGGCCCGAGCTTTCTGGACCGCGTCAGCGCCCAGGGCGCGACCGTCTGGCTCATCGCCGTCACCTGCGGGGTGTTCTTCGGGCAGATGTTGACCGGCGTGATGCGGAGCCCGCTCACCGACCTCGGCGCGTTTAACACCGAACGCATCCTCGACGGCGAGGTGTGGCGGCTCGTGACCTCGGTGTTCCTGCACGGCGGGATCTTCCACATCATCTTCAACATGTTCGTGCTGTACTTCGCCGGTCAGCGGCTGGAGGCGGAGTACGGCTCGCGCGAGTTCGTGCTGGTCTACCTGTCCGGCGGCGTGTTCGCGAACCTCTTTCGGCTTTGTGCGCAGGTCGCCGGTCTGGCCGCCCCGTCGGTCGCGGTCGGGGCGAGCGGCGCGATCTCGGCCCTGCTGATCGTCTACGCGTTCCACTGGCCGCACCAGCGCGTCCTGTTCTTCTTCGTCATCCCGATGCCGGTGTGGCTGTTGGCGGTGCTGTACGTCGGGCTCGACGCGCTCGGCGCCCTCCAGGTCGAGGTCGTGAGGGGGAACCGGGCGCCCGTCGGGCACCTGGCCCACCTCGGCGGAGCGTTCTTCGGCCTCTTGTACTACCAGTCCGGGTTCGAGTTCCGCAAGCTGTTCGCGCGCCGGCCGAGGGCGCGGGTGCGGCCGAAACTCCGCGTCATCACGCCGCCGGTCGAGGAAGAGCGCCCCGAGCCGGTCGGGGCACCGGTTCAAGCAGCCCCGCGCGCGAACGAGGCCGCCGACGAGCAACTCGAAGCGAAGCTCGACGCGGTTCTGGAGAAGGTGTCCAAATACGGACAAGAGAGCCTGACCCCCGAAGAACGTGAAATCCTTTTCAGGGCCAGCGAGCTCTATAAGAAGCGACGCAAGTAAACCGGAGCCGGACGATGCCACTTTATGAGTACACCTGTCGGAAGTGCGAACACTCTTTCGAGGCACTGGTTACGTCGCGCACCGTAACGGCTGTAAAATGCCCCCAGTGCGAGAGTGAGGAGCTGGACCGTCTCATCGGTCTTCCGGCCCCCGGCCGCGTGGCCGAGAGCAAGCCGGCCACGAACTGCCGCGGGGACGGCCCGCCCTGTGGCGCGCCGTGGTGCGGCCGGAAGGGCTGACGGACAGCTCCGCCGATTCCTGCCACGATTAAAATCCGATTTGATTCGCCCTTTCGCAAAAAAGAATCAGCAAGCGGACTTGTCTGGGAACAGGCGTAGCGTATAAATATGATGATTGAATAACTCTGCGGGATGTGGCCCACATCTCTTGACAGGGCATTCAGTTCCGCTCGTGTCGTCCGCCGGCCAACGGGCCGTTCTCCTTACCACCCTGCTGTGGGGATTCACCTATGACGGACAAAGAACAGGCGAAGAAGTGCGCCATGATGCTCCAGGCGATCGCGGAGCCGAACCGCATTCGCATCATCGAGTGCCTGCGGACCGGTTCCATGAACGTGACGGAGCTGGCCAAGGCGCTGGACGTGGAAATCGTCAACGTGTCGCACCACCTGGGCGTGTTGCGCACCGCGGGGCTGGTGGAAGATTACAAGAACGGCCGGTTCGTGGTGTACTCGCTGCACCCCAAGATCTTCCACAACGACACGAACAAGGCTACCTACCTCGACCTCGGCTGGTGCCGCGTCGAGATCCCGCATAACTGAGTCCGGGTCGCCCGGGGTCGAACGTCGTAAGGTCGAAAAACCCAATAATTTTGGGTTTTTCGACCTTACGACGTTCGACCCCCGAAGCCGCCGTAGAGCGAGGGCGGGTACACTTCGACCTTCAGCCGTGCCGGCAAAACCTCGACCGCCGTTTCGCGTATCCCGTCTTCCGGGACGCACACAAATTCGCCGTCCGCGTGGACGCACAGCGGTGCTTCTGACCGGACGTTGATACGGCCCGCGCGGCCGAGGGTGATGAGCTTGTGGTTCTCCGGGAGCTTGCCGCGGACCATCGCGGGCAAGAACCGCAGGAGGTGCCAGCGTGTCAATCGCGTCGCGTGCATGTAGTCGAGCCGGCCGTCGGTGAGGCTCGCGTCCGGGCGCAGGGGGAAGTTGCCCTCGCGCTGGCCGTTGAGGACCGACAGGGCCAGGGTGGGGGCGGTCACTTCGCGGTCGTCGAACCGGACCGTCATTGTGGGCGTGTCGAAGTGCTTGACCATCGACTTGACGAACGCCCACGCGTAGAGCGGCAACCCCTTCAGCCAGCGCGTCCGCCGCGCCTCGCCGTTGACCATCCCGTTGAAGCCGACGCCGAGGTTGCACACGAAGAACCGCACGCGGTCGGCGGCCGCGACACGTCCCACGTCGATCGTGAGGGTCTCGGTCGGCGGGTTCTCGTGGTGCTTTTGCCACCACGCGTCCATGCCGAGCGTGAACGCGAAGTCGTTGGCCGATCCGATCGGCCACACGCTGAACACGGTGTCGCGGCGCTCGCTCTGGAGCACGCCGTTGGCGACCTCGTGAACGGTGCCGTCGCCGCCGGCCGCGACGACCTTCGCGAACCCCTCGTCGCTCGCCAGACGTGCGAGTTCGGTCGCGTGTCCGGCCCGGGACGTGGGCCGCAGTTCGACGTCTCGCGCCAGCGCCGGCGGGAGCGACTTCAGGAGCCGTTCGGCCCTTCCGCGACCGGCGGCGGGGTTGTAAATCACACAGGTGGCGTGCATTCAACCCTCGCAGGGGTTTCGGCCGTGTTCACGCTTCGTCCGATGGTGGAGGAAGACATACCCGCGGCGCTCGCGCTGTGGCAAGGGCTGCCCGGGATCGGACTGCGCGACGCGGACAGCCCCGAGGCGCTCGCCCGCTACCTCCGGCGCAACCCGGGGTGCAGTTTCGTGGCGCTCACCGAGGCGGGCGAACTGGCGGGCGTGAGTGTGGCGGGGCACGACGGCCGGCGCGGGTACTTGCACCACGTCGCGGTCGCGGAACGCTTCCGCAACCGCGGCCTGGGGCGCGAGCTGGTCGAGCACTGCGCCGCGGCACTCAAGGCCGAAGGTATCGAGAAGATCAACCTGTGGGTGAAGGCGGACAACGCGGCGGGGCTGGCGTTCTGGAATCGCCTCGGCGGGCGCGAACGCCGCGACATCCTGATGGTGTCCGTCATCACGGGCGACAACCCGAACGCTTAGCTCAATTGTGGTCCGGTCACTCCGTGACCGGGTTGTGTATGAACGGCCTCCTCGTGATCGACAAGCCGGGCGGCATGACCTCGCGCGACGCGGTGAACCGCGTGCAGCGCTGGTTCCCGCGCAAGACGAAGATCGGGCACACCGGCACGCTCGACCCGCTCGCGACGGGTGTGCTCGTCGTTTGCATCGGCGCCGCGACGCGGCTGGCGGATTACGTTCAGGCGATGGGCAAGTCCTACGCGTCCCGCTTCCGCCTGGGCGCGACGAGCGCCACCGACGACGCCGACGGCGAGGTCACCGAAACGCTGAATGTGGCGCCCCCGACGCGCGAACGGATTGACGCGGCCCTCGCGGGGTTCGTCGGGGTGATCGAACAGGTTCCGCCCGCGGTGTCGGCGCTCAAGGTCGCCGGACAACGCGCCCACGATCTCGCACGCCAGGGAAAAGAGGTGGCGCCGGCCGCACGGCCCGTGCGCGTCGACGCGATCCGTGTGACCGGGTACGCCTGGCCGCACCTCGATGTGGAGGTCGATTGCGGGAAGGGGACCTACATTCGCTCGATCGCGCGCGACCTGGGCGCGGTGTTGGGATGTGGCGGTCTGGTGCAGACGCTTCGGCGCACGCGCGTCGGGCCGTTCACGACCGAGCAGGGGATGAGCCTGGATGCCGATCCCCTGAGTGTGAAACTGCTGCCGATGTCGGCGGCCGTGGGCGGAATGGAGCAGGCGCAACTGCGTGCCGATGAGGTGCGAAGGGTTCGTCAGGGGCAGTGGATCGCCACGCGTTCGCCGAACGGTTCGGAACTGGCCCTGCTCGACGAACGAGGCGAACTGATCGGAATCGGGGACGTGCAGCGCGGGCAGATCAGACCACACCTCGTGTTCGGGGTGTAGTGGCGACTCGTGTCTTTCCATGGGACCGCGGCCGTCCCGTCCGCCTACGTCCGCCCTTCGGATCGCGTCCGCGGGGTTCCGCACCGCGACCCGGCGCGGGTCGCAGCGGGCAAGATGCCCGCGGTCCCAGGAAAAGACGAGAGCCGCTATGCTCCTTTCTTCCCCT
>JAFKJJ010000011.1 GCA_017306025.1 Planctomycetota bacterium | reverse complement strand
CGCGGTGCTGGCGGGCGGCGACGGCCGCACCAACGTGCCGCTGCTGCCGGACGACCAGGTGTACGTGGGCGAGACGCGGCAGTCGAGCCTGTCGCGGGTGCTGCCGGACTGGCTCGGCACGGTGTACCGCCGCGTGACGGGGCTGCTCCCGGACGACTGGTGGCCGTTCGGCAAGGTGGCGCCGAAGCTGGCCGACGCCGCGCCGGGGCTGCTCAAGCTCGGCCAACCGCGGAACGAGTGACACCAGATCCGGGTGAAGCGTAACCGCCGCGGTTCGAGCGCGTGCCTTTATCGTGGGGCAGGCCGCCGGGCCTGCCATAGCGAAGGCAGGCCCGGCGGCCTGCCCCACAATAAGGCTGCCACTCGCGACCGATACTCTTCACCCGGAGCTGGTATCACCCCTCTCCCAGCGCAATCTGCGCTTCCTTCTTCGCGGCCGGCGCCGCGGTCGGATTCTTCGCGGGCTCGCCCTCCGGCACGCTCCCTTGTGGCCCCTGCACGACCGACACCGGGGGCCGCGTCCCGCCGGTCCAGTCGCGGCGGCGCAGTAGCTTGTAGTACATGAAGAGGCCGTAACACATTACCAGGATCGCGGCGAGGAACACCGCGGTGCTCTCGAACCGGTGAACCAGAGCGAGAACGGCGGTGCCGAAGAAAAACAGCGCGCCGACCCCCACAACCGCGTAGGTGAAATCCGCGATCAAGAACTTCACGAACGAGTACCGGGTCGCGCCGGCGATCAAGAACACGCCGGTGCGCAGCGGCGGAAGAAACCGCGCGAGGACGAGTAGCTTCATTCCGTGTTGTGTGAAATACCCCTCGATCCGCTGCCGCCTCTGAGTGCTCAGGAACTTTTGTACCCAGCGGTATTCGAAGAGCTTCGGCCCCCACCTCCGCCCGACGCCATAGAGCACACAGTCGGCTGTAACGATACCCAGCCCGCACGCGGCCCACGCGAACGGCCACCACACTTCCGGGTGAAGGGTGTCGACGCTCGCGGCGAACAGGATGCCGGCTTCCTCCGGACACGGCGGAAGCCCGACGCCCGTGAGAAACAACCAACCGAAGATGGACACGTACCAGTAGAGGGCGTTGATCGTCATGGCGCGCTCCCGCGGAGAGTGGAAATGAACCACCCGCGAGGAGCGATGCACATCGCGTTCCAACCGCGATGACGATTCGAGTCTGTGTGAGATAAGAAAGGGTGGCGCTCGCCACGAGAACGAGAGACACGGCGATTACGGCCCGTTGAAGTGTGCGTCCTCCGTGTGGTCGGAACTGGACCGTCGCGGTACGACGGCCGGCCCGATCACGGACCTACAGAACGGGTGCGGCCTCGGTTGGGGCGCTCATGACGCCACCCTCTCTTTGCGACGCGCGAGTTCCTTCATCACGTCCGCGAGCGACCGCGTGTTGAACACGTCGTCCCTCGTCAGCCACCCGCGGCGCGCGACGTGAACGCCGTACTTGTAGAGGGCCAGTTCGCCCGTGCTGTGCGCGTCCGGGTTGATGACGATCGGAATCCCCATCGCCTTCGCCTGCTTCACGTACTTCCAGTCGAGATCGAGCCGCGTGGGCTGGGCGTTGATCTCGATCATCTTCCCGTGCCTCGCGGCCGCCTTCAGCACCTCGTCGAGGTTGATCTTGTACCCCTCGCGGCGCAGGAGCAGGCGCCCGGTCGCGTGGCCCAGCATCGTCACCGCGGGGTGTGAGAGCGCCTTGCACACGCGGGCGGTCATGACGTCCGCGGGCATGTTGAACAGCGAGTGAACGCTCGCCACCACGTAGTCAAAGCCGGCGAGCAGGTCGTCGTCGTAGTCGAGCGAACCGTCTTCGAGGATGTCCACCTCGCTGCCCTTCAGGATGCGCACGCCGGACAACTTCGCGTTCACGCGGTCGATCTCGGCCCACTGCTTGCGCACCGCGCCGGGCGGCAGGCCCCGCGCGATCGTGAGCGACTGCGAGTGATCGCCGACCCCGAAGTACTCGAAGCCGAGCGCCTTCGCGGCGAGCGCCATCTCTTCAAGGGATGCGGTGCCGTCGCTGTAGGTCGTGTGGTTGTGGAACACCCCGCGGATGTCGCTCTCGACGATCAGAGCGGGAATCTTCTTCGCCTCGCCCGCCTCGATCTCGCCCGTGTCCTCGCGCATCTCGGGCGGAATAAACACCAGTCCCAGCGCCGCGAAGATGTCCTCATCCGTCTTGCACGGCACCGACTTCGTTTCG
>JAFKJJ010000093.1 GCA_017306025.1 Planctomycetota bacterium | reverse complement strand
GGGCAGCGGGTGCGAGGATGGCATGGCCGAGTCCGTCCGGGGCGAGGGTCGTGTGGTAACGCCATCGTCTCGGGCGGGCCGGCTCTCGTCTACTCGATGGTTGACCGCAACGGATCACGTCAAAGATAGGAAGTCGCGCAAAGTGCAGATCCAGCTAAGGTGAACCTTCTTGGGGCCGACCGAATCCTGGCGAGCTTATTCGCTCGCCTCACGCCACCACGTTCGTTAACCGCACGTCACGGCTTGAGCCGTGCAGCACCGCAGAATATCATCCAAACATGGGTCTCCCCAACGCGGACCGCGCCGAAGTCGATCCGCGCAAACTGACCGAGTATTGCCTTTCTCCCACGCACCCTGTCGGGAAGCACAAGGCCGCGGTTTTCAAAGCCGCGCTGGGGCTGACAGCCGCTGATGCGGACCTGTTGCGGGAGTGGCTCCTTCGGGCCGCGATCGAAGGCGAGGCCGTCGCCGAACGAGTCGATGAGTTCGGGGCACGGTTCCGCATCGACTTTGAAGCTTCCACAACTTCTGGCGAGGCGACGATTCGGTCGGCGTGGATCGTTCGCACGGGCGAGGACCATCCGCGACTCACGACGTGTTACGTTCTTCCGAGGTCATAACTCATGGCGTCCCGCATCGAACTGCTCGACACGGTGGCTCTGATCAGAGACGTACCAGAACATAACCTGACGGCGGGTGAGGTCGGAGCCGTGGTCGAGGTGCTCGGAGACGGCGAGGCGTTCGAGGTCGAGTTTTGCGACAACACCGGCGCGACCTACGGGTTGCACACGCTGCGCGCGGACCAAATCATGCCGCTCCACACGCGCGGGCGCGCGCTGCGCCTGCGCGTCGAGGCTGCCTAGAAAGCAAAACGGGGCATCCCGTCTGCTCGTGGGCGGACTGGGGACTTGCCCCACGAAACCTACGCCATCACGTCCTTCACCACGTTGCCCTTCACGTCCGTCAGCCGCATGTCGCGGCCCGCGTGGCGGTACGTCAACTTCGTGTGATCGAGGCCGAGCAGGTGCAGCACCGTCGCGTGCCAGTCGTGGACGTGCGTCTTGCCGTCCACCGCCTCGAAACCGTAATCGTCCGTCTTGCCGTACGCGAACCCGCCCTTCGTGCCGCCGCCGGCCATCCACATGCTGTAGCCTCGTGCGTTGTGGTCGCGGCCGTCGCCCTGGCTCGTCGGCGTGCGCCCGAACTCGCCACCCCACAGCACCAGCGTGTCCTTCAGCATGTCGCGCTGCTTGAGGTCGGCCAGCAGACCCGCAATGGGCTTGTCGATCGCGTTGCAACTGTTCGTCAACGAATCCTTGATGGTGCGGTGGTGGTCCCACCCGCCCATCGTCACTTCCACGAACCGGACGCCGGCTTCGAGGAACCGCCGCGCGAGCAGGCACTGCCGGCCGAAGCCGCCCGGACCGCCACCACCCGGCCCGAACCCGCCTCCACCGCCCCCGCCCCCCCCTTCGACGCCGTAGAGCTTCAGCGTCGCGGCCGTCTCCTTGCTCAAATCCATGAGCTTCGGCATCTCGGCCTGCATGCGGAACGCGAGTTCGTATGACCCGATCAGCCCCTCAATTCCGGGCTCTTCGCCGACCTGTTCCAGCGCGTTCTGGTTGAGCGACTGGATGAAGTCGAGTTCGACGCGCTGCTGCCCCGCGGTCTGCTTCGGGTTCTTGAGGTTCGGAACCGACTGAGCGCCGGCCCCGCCCGGTCCGCCGCCGAACCCGCCGCGGCCGATCCGCGTGCCCTGGTACACGGCCGGGAGGAACGAGCTGCCGTAGTTCACCGGCCCGCCGTTGCCGCCGGAGGGCGAGAGCGTGATGAAACCGGGCAGGTTGGCGTTTTCAGTACCGAGCCCGTACACGGCCCACGCACCCATGCTCGGCCGCGGGAACTGGAAGATGCCGCAGTGCATCTGAATGAACGCCTGCGGGTGGTTCGGCAGGTCGCAGTGCATCCCGTTCAGGAGGCACAGTTCATCGGCCTGCTTGCTCAACTCCGGGAACGCTTCGGAGATGTGGAGCCCGTTCTTGCCGCTCTGCTTGAACTTGAACGGGCTGCCGAGCAGCTTCCCGCCGCGGCCGAATCCGCCCGTCCGAGCCGGAGCTTGCTTGCCGTCGTCGGCGGTGAGCTTCGGCTTGTAGTCGAACGTGTCGACGTGGCTCGGGCCGCCGTCCATGCAGAGGAAGATGACCCGCTTGGCCTTCGCGGGGAAGTGGGACTTCTTGGGCGAAAGCGGGTTGGCCGTGCCGTCGGCGGCGCGGGCGGCCTGCTCGTTCGCGAGCGCCGCGAACGCGAGGTACCCGAACCCGGCGGACGTACCCTTCAGCATCGAACGGCGTGAGAGCACGGGAAGGTTCCTTCGGGGTGTGGTGTGCTTGAGTGTGGTCCGCTCGCGGAGCGAGCGGTTGCTTCGCGGGCCGGCAAGATCACTTCCGGTACTGGAATTCCGCGCCGGCGAAGAGGGCCTGTGCGAACGCGGCCCACGTCTCGCGCTGGCGGCGGATCTCCGGGACGCGGTCCTTCGCCAGTTGCTCCGCGTACGCCTTCAAGAACTTCCCGGCGTTCGCCAGTTCCCTCTCGCTCGGCGGCCGGCCGTAGAACGCGAGGTACGCCGCCCGGACGCGCTCCGTGTCGGTCGTGGTGCTCTTCAGGAGCTTGTCGGCCGCGGCCTCGGCCGAGCGGATGACGAACGGGTTGTTCAGCAGGAACAGCCCCTGTGCGGGAACGGTCGTCGTCGGCCGGTCCGCGACGATCAGGCTCGGGTCGGGCGCGTCGAACAGGGCGAGCGCTTCGGGGAGGTTGTCGCGGACGATCGGCAGGTACACGGAGCGGTGTGTGTTCCGCGGGTCGTTCGCCGCGGCCGCCCCGCCCCCGCCGAACGGCCCGCGCCCGCCCGCCGGCCCCTCGCCCGCTCGCGCCACCGCCGAGCCGATCGGCGGCTTCGCGTCCAACTGCCCGCTCACGGCCAGCATCGAGTCGCGCATCGCCTCCGCGTCCAGCCGGCGCGGCGCCATCCGCCACACCAGCGCGTTATCCGGGTCCACTTCGTAATTCTTTGGATCGTTCTTCGAGTCGAGCTGGTACGCGTGGCTCATCACCACGCTCTTGATGAGCTTCTTCACGCGCCAGCCGTTCGCCATGAAGCCGAGCGCCAGGTGGTCGAGCAGTTCCGGGTGCGTCGGCGGCTGGCCGGCCGCACCGAAGTTGTCGGCGGTCGGAACGAGCCCGCGGCCGAACAGGTGCAGCCACACGCGGTTCGCCATCACGCGGGCCGTCAGCGGGTTGTCCCTCGACGCGATCCAGTTCGCGAGGTCCAGCCGCCCGCTCTGGCCGTTCGTGATCTTCAGCGGTGCCTTCGACATCACCTGAAGCGTGCCGCGGGGCACACGGCCCCCCGACGGCTTGTCCGGCTCGCCGCGATCGTAGACCGGGCTGTCGGCGATGGCCGTCGTGCCGCCGCGCCCGAACCCGCCCTTCGGGCCGAACCCGCCGGGACCGAACGGCCCGCCGCCCGGCCCGGCCCTCCCGGCCGGCTTGTCGCGGACGCCCATCGCGAGCAGTTTGGGGTTGCCGTCGGCGTCGAAGGCGTCGAGCTTCGCTCGCAGCAAAGAGACCTGCCCGCGAGGGAAGATCGTGCGGATGAAGTCGGTCGCCTCCGCGATCTGCTTGTTCAGGTCCGCGATCTGCTTCTCGATGCGGGCCTTTTCCGCGGCCGTCAGGGTGTCGGTCGTGCCCGCGGGCAGGCCGCAATCTTTCGGGAGCGTGAGCGTGGGCGACGGGCGGTTGCTCTGGACGAACCGCACCGTGCCGTAGCAGGTTTCCGTACTGCGGAAGATGCCAGCGAGCGCGTAGTAGTCCCTCTGCGGGATCGGGTCGAACTTGTGATCGTGGCACCGCGCGCACGCGGCCGTGATACCGAGAAACGCCTGCGTGGTGACGTCGATCTGCTCGTCCGCGACGTCGAGTTCGAACTGCGTCCCGTTCTGCTCGTTGAGCGTCTTCGCCCCGAGCGCGAGGAAGCCCGTCGCGACGATCCGCTCGGCCTTCTTCTTCGGGTCGTCGGTGGCCATCAGATCGCCGGCGAGTTGCTCTCGGACGAACTGGTCGTACGGCTTGTCGGCGTTGAACGCCGCGATGACGTAGTCGCGGTAGCGCCACGCGTGCGGGTAGTTCATGTTCACGGTCTTGCCCGAGCTCTCCGCGTAGCGGGCGACGTCGAGCCAGTGCCGTCCCCACCGCTCACCGAATTGTGGGCTCGCGAGCAACTTGTCGACCACCTTTTCGAACGCGTCCGCCGACGTGTCCGCGACGAACGCCTCTACCTCCTCCGGCGCCGGCGGGAGGCCCGTGAGGTCGAGGTAGACGCGGCGGATGAGGGTCCGCTTGTCCGCGTCGCCGACGGGCTTGAGTCCCTTTCGATCGAGTTCCGTGAGGATGAACGCGTCGATGGGCGACTTGACCCAGGCGGCGTTCTTCGTGGCGGGCGGGACGACCTTCTTGGGGCCGACGAACGCCCAGAACTGGCGCCCCTTTTCGAGATCAATTTCGTACTTCTTGGGCGCGGTGGCGGCCTTTCCCTCGCGCGGGTCGGGCGCGCCCATTTTTACCCACGCCTCGAAGTCCGCGATGACGCCGTCCGCGAGCTTGCCCTTTGGGGGCATCGCAGTGTCGGGGTTCTTGTGCTTCAGCGACGCGATAAGTTTGCTCTTCTCGGGGCTGCCCGGCGCGATGATCGGCCCGCTTTCACCTCCCGCACGAGTGCCCTCGCGCGTGTCGAGCGAGAGGCCGCCCTTCAGCTTTTCGGCCTCGGTAGAGTGGCACTTGTAACAGTGCTCCACGAGCACCGGGCGGAGTTTTTTCTCGAAGAACGCGAGCTGTTCCTGCGTCGGCTTGTCGGCGAAGCCGCCCCTGGTGGGCTGTGACCCGACCGGCTGCGCAAAAGCCGCCGCGCCGGCGAGGAGGGCGGCCGTGGTCAACAGACGTGTCATGTGGCAGCTCCGAGAGACCCGATCCCGCGAGTATGTCGCAACACCGGCACCAATTGAACCCAGAAACGGCCGTCCGACACCGGCTCTCATCGTTTTTTCCCGACCGATGAAAGCAATGTTGGGATTCGCGAAGCGGAAGAACCTACCCCCCCCGTCCCCCTTCCCTGGGAAGGAAGGGGGTGACTGCCTGTGTTGCCTCCTTGACGTCCGCGAAGGCGCAGGAGGCGAATCGCGCGTTCACCCCCTTCCTTCCCAGGGAAGGGGGACGGGGGGTTAGGTTCTTCTTCGCGCCCCTACCACCACCTGCCGCACTCGGTTACCATCAGTGCCCCGCCCAGGTTTCACCCGACCCCGCGGACTTCGCCATGACGCGTCTCGCACTTCCGTTCCTCACGCTCCTTGCGCTTGCTCCGCCCGCCCCGGCACAAGAGAGGAAACCGGTCCGGCTCTTCGCGGAAGCGGAAGACTTCACCGTCACGTCGTCCGGGTGGAAGGTCATCCCCTATCGCGACAACTACTACGCGGGCACGTTCGCGATCTCGTTTCTGTCGCGCATGGGCTGCTTGAGCGCGCCCGACGAGATCGCGCCGGGCAAGAAGGCCGTCGCGGAGCAGGTCATCAACATTCCCTACGAGGACACGTTCGAACTGCTGGTGCGGTACGAGCAGCCGTACCAATTCGCGGCCGAGTTCACGGTGGAAGTGGAGCAAGGGGGGAAGGTGGTCGCGAGCTTCCCGTGCGGCCGGCTCGACCAGCCGAAGATCTGGGCGTTCAACGGCCACAAGCGGGCGCCGATGCACCGCTACGAGTGGAGCGGAACGGACAACATCGTGTGGCAGCAGCCCGGCACCGTGAAGCTCGCCGGCGGCCCCGCGAAGTTGCGCTTAATCGCCACCGAACAAAAAGATGGCGACAAGCCGCGCGTGAACATCGCGAAGCGCAACGTTGACGTAATTTGCTTGACCAACGACAGGGCCGGTATCGAGGCGCAGAAGAAAACCAACTACCTCGAATTCGACGGCTGGCTCGTTCAGGACGGCGACGTGTTCGTCCGGTTCACCAACCCGAAGGACGGGTTCGGTCCGGTGGTGCCGATCGTCGGCCCGTTCGAGCAGGGTCAGCACTCGCCGTACTACGTTCACGTGCGCGACTGGCCGAAGTCGACACACGTTCTCAAGAGCGGCCGGCTCACGACGCCGACCGCGTACCAGATCGCGGGGCCGCGATCGGAGAAGGTGAAAGCCGAATCGCTCGCGCCGGCGCTGGCCCCGGACAAGTATTACACCGCCGACGGCAAGGGGCCGCCGAAGCTCACCATCCCCGATGCCGAGTACCTCCAGCCCGGCGACTCGTCCGGCTGGGTGCCGCTCGGCAACGTTCTGGACTCGCTCTACCACTCGCAATGGTTCCCGCAGGCGTTGTACAAGGGCAAGGCCGACGGTCTTCACCTGCGGCTGGAGTTCGGCATTCCGGACGGCACCGGCGGCATCAAGGTGATCAAAGACGTGATCGTGAAGGGGCCGGCACAGAACCTGTCGCCGGCGTGCTTTGACGTTCCCGGCTGCGTGAACCCGAAGCCCGACCTCGCGGCCGCGATGCGGAAACGCTACTGGCTCCCGCAGATCCGCACCCAGAAAGAGGTGCTCGACTGGCTCAACGCGGAGGTCGCAAAGTTCCCGAAGGTGGGCGACACGCCGAAGCGCATGCCGTTCTACGGCATCATGGGCTTCGGCGGCGCACACACCGCGTTTCCGGAGGCGCGGCAACTCGCGCTGGCACTCGGCGACAACACCACGTTCGGCGGGGTCGGCAAGAAACGTGAGCTGGTGGCGCACTGGCCCGACCCGTCGCCCGAATGGATCAAGAAGCAGGAACAGACCCGCAAGGGCGGATTCGACGACCTCTACATCGTGAGCTACGGCGACGAGATCCACCTCCCCGCGATCCCGCTCACCGACGACGAGTTCGCCAAGTGGCTGAAGGATCGAGGGGTCGCGTACGAGGGCAAGGTCGAGTTCGTCTCGACGAAGCCCAAGATGACGCCGGCCGAAATCGAGGCGATGAAGAAGCACCCGCTCTACTACTACTCGCAGATCGCCGCGAAGGAGAAGGGCGGTGCCAAGTTCGCCGCGGGCACCGCCTATTACAAGTCGAAGGGCGTGCTGACCGGCGCCAACTACTCCCCTCACGCCAACTACCTCGTCACGGAAATCGACTACGTCCGGCCCTTCAAACTGAAAGCGATGTCGATGCCGTGGACCGAGGATTACGCGTGGCAGATCGCGGAGTTCAGCCCGCAGGTCGTGGGGTATCTCGTCAGCGGGCTGCGGGCGGGTGCGAAGTACGACGACCTGCCGATTCACATGTACGTGATGCCGCACTCACCGGGCCAGCTCCCGAGCGAGTTCCGGTTGAGCTACTACGCGAGCATCGCGCACGGCGCGAAGATGATCGACTACTTCTGCGCGACGCCGTCCGCGGTCGGCTACACCGAGAACTACATCGACAGCTACGACCTGCCGATGTGGAAGCAGCTCTACACCTGCACGCGCGAGGCCGGCATTTTCGAGGACTACGTGATGGACGGCAAGGTGCGTCCGGCGAAGGTGGGACTCCTGCTCTCCAGCACCGACGAACTGATTACCGGAGTCAACAACTTCTCGCTCGCGCTGCACAACAACGAGCGCAAGGCGCTCTATTACGCGCTCCGGCACGCACAGATCCCGGTCGATTTCCTCTCGGAAGACGACGTGATCGAGGGCCGCGCGAAGGACTACAAGCTCATCTACGTCACGCAACAATACGTTCACTCCAAGTGCCTCGATTCGCTCCAAAAGTGGTGCGAAGCTGGTGGGACTGCGGTCGCAATGGTAGGCGGCGGGTTCTGGAACGAGTTCCAGAAGGAGAACCCGGCCGCGGCCAGGTTCTACGGCGCCAGCGGCCCGAAGATCGTCGCCGACCCGAATCTCGTGGCGAAGTATCTGGGCAAGGACAACGTCCCGTTCCTGTCGAAGCACGACCTGCCGCAATACGAGCCAGTGGACGCGGTGCAGTGGTGCCTCCGCGGGCTGCCGAAGATCGAGCCGGCCCCGAATCCGGTGCCGGAGCACATCTTCAACGTCCCGGTGATCGCGTGGAAACAGCCGCTGACGCTGACGGACGGCACGATGGTGGGGAAATTCAAGGACAACTCCCCCGCGGTGGTGGTGAAGCGCCACGGCGCCGGCCGGGCGGTGCTGTTCGGCTTCCTGCCGGGGCAGGCTTACCTCAAGAGTGGCCTTCCGGTGCGCCCGGTCGACCGCGGGGCCAACGCGGACAGCTTCTCCCACTACCTCCCGACCGGAATGAGTCTCACGCTCCTCGCGCGGCTCACCGACGACTTCGCACCACGCGACGCGAAGCCGGTCGTGACGACGGACGGCCTCGTCGAGACTACGTGCATCGACACCCCCGCGAAGGGAGATGTTCCCGCGAGGCTGGCCGTCCCGCTCGTGAACTGGAGCGGTGCGGAGATCACGTCCCTTACCATCACGATTCGCGGCGTGGACAAGGTGAGTAAGGTGCGCAGCGTCGAACGCGGCGAACTCAAATACACGCTCACGAAAGGCGGCCTCGTGATCCAGACGCCACTGAACGTTGCGGACATGTTGCTGATCGACCGCTGACCGGGTGAGCCCCGCCCGCGCGGGCGGGGCTCGCCTACCCTCCCTCCACCCCATCCTCCCATGCGACACACCTACTCCCTCATCGCTCTCGTGCTCTTCGCCTCGCCCGGCTTCGCGCAGCCGAAGGACGCGCCGGCGAAAGCGCCGTTCCCCTACGTGTGGAGCACCGCGTACCACATCCTGCCGGGGACGCACACGGACGAATCGGGCTACTTCTCGCTGTGCGAGGGCAAGAACGGCAAGATCTACGTCGGCACTGCGGCCTATGGCTTCAACGCATACCTCATCGAATTCGACCCGAAGACCGGCAAGCAGCGAATCGTGGTCGACGTCAACCAGGTGTGCGGCCTCACGACGCCGAAGACGCCCACCTACGCGGCGCAGTCAAAAATCCACACGCGAAATTACGTCGGGCCGAGCGGCAAGATTTACGTCGGAAGCAAGCAGGGGTATCGGCGCGGAAAAGACGACACGGCCGATTATCCCGGCGGTTACGTGATGGTCTACGACCCCGCGACCGACAAGACCGAATCGCTCGGCATGCCCTTCAAGGGTGAGGGCGTAAACGACGTCACCGCCGACGAAAAGGCCGGGTTGATCTACGTCGTGACGTGCGAAGACCATCACTGGATGTTCTACGACATGAAGTCGAAAACTTACCGCGAGCCGGACCCGAACCTGCGCCTCACGCCGTACGCGCAAACGCTGGTGGACGGCAAGGGCCGCGGCGTGGTCGTCACGCGCGACTTCAAACTCGCCCGCTTCGACCCGGCCACGAACAAACTCGACGTGCTCGAACTCGCGTCGAGCGGGAAGGCGGTCGGCAAGGCCGACGACAAGCTCGGCCCCCCGTGCTGGGCGCTCACCGACGACGCGAAAACCGCGTACCTGATCCGCATGTCCGACCCGACGCTGTTCCGCATCGACCTCGCGGCCGACGGCCCGAAGGTGCCGGTGACCGACCTGGGCGGCCTGATCGGCGGGAAGGGGCACGACTCGCGCGGGTCGCTCATCGTGGGCACCGACGACAAGGTCCACGCGCTCTACCGCGTCGACAACGAAACGAAGTTCGGCGGCGGGTACCTCCATCATCTCGTCACGTACGACCCCAAGACGAACAAGCCGACGGACCACGGCGTTCTGGGCGTGAAGAACCCGGACTGGTTCGACTTTTCCCCTGACAAGGACGGCAAGCCGAAACCGTGGTCGCACGGGTTCCACAAGCTGCCCGACGGCACGTACACGCCGCTCCACGCGCACATGGCGCTGATCCAGGCGAAGGACGGCACCTTCTACGCGACGATCATCTACCCGTTCACGTTGATGAGAATGGACCCGAAGGACGTGAAGTAATCCCTGACGCTCCACAACGTCAGGCTCGCCACCACCGAGAGCACCATGCGCGCAGTACCGCTTCTCGCCCTGCTCGTCTTCGCTTCACCGGCACTCGCCCAACCCACGGTCGCGCCCGCCGAGCCGTACAAGGCGGCCGTCGGTGAATTGGAGAAGCTCATCACACACGAGGTCGACGACAAGAAGCTCCCGGCGCTGTCGATCGCGCTCGTGGACGATCAGAAGGTGTTATGGGCCACGGGGTTCGGCTTTCAGGACCGCGCGAAGAAGGTCCCGGCCACCGCCGAGACCGTTTACCGCGTCGGGTCGGTGTCAAAACTGTTCACCGACGTCGCGGTGATGCAGTTGGTGGAAGAGGGGAAGATCGACATCGACGCGCCGGTCGCGAAGTACATCCCGGAGTTCAAGCCCGTGTACAAGGAGGGCGAGAAGCCGATCACGCTGCGGATGCTGATGTCCCACCGCTCCGGACTGATCCGCGAGCCGCCGATCGGCAACTACTTCGACCCGTCCGAACCGACGCTCGAAAAGACCGTCGCGAGCCTCAACGGTATCGGTCTCATTTACCCGCCGGAGTCGCGCATCAAGTACTCCAACGCGGCGATCGGTGTCGTCGGGTACACGCTGGAGAAGTCCCAATCCGAGCGCTACGAGAAGTACGTTCAGCGCCGCGTTCTCGACGTTCTCGGTATGAAGTCGAGTTCGTTTCTGCCGACTACCGAGGTAAAGAAGCACTTGGCCGATGCGGTGATGTGGACCTATCAGGGCCGGGAGTTCCCCGCGCCCACTTTTGAACTCGGGATGGCACCGGCCGGGTGCATGCATTCGACCGTGCTCGACCTCGCGAAGTTTCAGTCGTGCCTGTTCGCGGGTGGCCAGGTGAACGGCAAACCGTTCCTCAAGCCGGAAACGCTCGCGGAGATGTTCCGGCCGCAGTTCGCGCCGAAGGACGCGAAGGCCGGGTTCGGGCTCGGCTTCTCGGTCGGCGAGTTCGAGGGGAAGCCGCGCGTCGGGCACGGCGGCGCGATCTACGGGTTCGCCACCTCGTTCCTCGCGCTGCCCGGCGAGAAGCTCGGCGCGATCGTGGTCTCGTCGCGCGACGTGTCGAACGCGGTCACGGACCGCATCGCCTCCGACGCGCTGCGGTTGATGCTCGCGGCGAAGGCGGGCCGGCCGCTGCCGAAGATCGAGCTAAGTGAACCGCTGACACCAGAAGAGGCGCGCGACCTCGCGGGCCGCTACCGCGCCGGCGATCGGTGGGGCGACGTCACCGAGTCGTTCGGAAGGGCCTATTTCGTGGCGGACCGTGGCGGCTCGCGCGTGCAACTCCGCAAATTCGGCACGGGGCTGATTTCCGACGACGTGCTCGCGTGGGGCAACAAGTACGGGTACGCCGCCGGCAAGATCACGAATGGGAAACTCACCTTCGAGAAGGAAAAGCCGTCACCGGTACCACCTGAAGACGCGCCCGCGAAGTTCGCCGGGTTGATCGGTGAATACGGCTACGATCACCTGCCGCTCTACATCTACGAGCGCGACGGGAAACTGCACGCGCTCATCGAACTGACCGAAATCGACCCGCTCACAGAGGAGTCGGAGAACGTGTTCGCGTTCCCGGCCGACCGCGGGATGTATCACGGCGAAAAGCTGGTGTTCACCCGTGACGCGACCGGCCGCGCCACGAAGGTCACCGCCGCGAGCGTCGTGTTCGAGCGCCGAAAGATCGACGGCGACGCTGGTGAAACGTTCAGGATCAAGCCCGTGAAGCCGCTCGACGCGATCCGTAAGGCCGCGCTCGCCGCGAAGCCGCCGGAGGAGAAGGGGGAGTTCTTGAAGCCGGAACTGGTCGACCTCGCGACCATCGACGGCATCAAGTTCGATATCCGCTACGCGACCGACAACAATTTCCTCAGCACGCCGTTCTACACGTCCGCGAAGGCCTACATGCAGAAGCCCGCGGCAGAAGCGCTGTCGCGCGTTCACGCCAAACTCAAGGAACAGGGGTACGGGCTGCTCGTGTACGACGCGTACCGGCCGTGGCACGTCACGAAGATGTTCTGGGACGCGACGCCGGAGAAGTTCCACGGCTTCGTGGCCGACCCGTCGAAGGGCTCGCGCCACAACCGCGGGTGCGCGGTCGATCTCACGCTCTACGATCTCAAAACGGGCAAGGCGGTCGAGATGGTGAGCGGGTACGACGAGTTCTCCGACCGCGCGTTTCCGGATTACATGGGCGGCACATCGCGCCAGCGCTGGCACCGCGACCAACTCCGCGCCGCGATGGCGGCCGAGGGTTTCACCGTCTACGAAGAGGAGTGGTGGCACTTCGACTACAAGGACTGGAAGAAGTACCCCATCCTGAACAAGACGTTTGAGGAGCTGAAGGAACGATGAGCACCGAGTCGGCGCTGCTTGCCGCGATCCTCGCACAGCCGGACGAGGACACGCCGCGGCTCGCCTACGCCGACTGGCTCGACGAACACGCCGACGCCCTCCCCGGGCGCGACCCGAAAGCGGTCCGCGCCCGCGCCGAGTTCATCCGGTTGCAGATCGCGTTTCACCGGCGCGACGAAGACCCGGACTTCGACGGCGCCCGCGACCGGACGAACGCGCTCCGCGCCCGCCACGGCGAGGTGTGGACGGCGTGGGACCCACAGGCCTCCAACTACGCCTTCTGGAACGCGCGCCGCGGGTTTCCCGATCAGACCGGCACCGAACTCGCGGTGCTCCCGCACCTCGCGGACGACGCGGTCGCACGCGCCCCGGTCACGAAGCTGCGCGGCACCATCACCCCGGACCTGTGCGCGCGGCTCGCGGCGTGCCCGCACCTGAGCCGCGTCCGCCGGCTCGAACTCACCGGCGCGGAGCCGGTGACCCGCGACGACCTCGACGTCCTCTTTCATTCGCCGCGCATCATCGGGCTGCGCGAGTTGTGGGTGTCGTGGGCGGGTGACCACTCGACGCTCATCGCCGAAGCGGCCGCAGACTCCGAATGGCTCGCCGAACTGGAGTCGTTCGAGTTCTGGCAGAACCAGTTCACGACCGGGGCGGCGGTCGCGCTGGGCCGCTCGAAACACCTCCGGCTTCGCAAACTGACCGGCTGGTGCAGCGACTGCAACGACACCGGCATTTCCGCGCTCGCCGGTTCGCACGCGCTCGCGCGAACGGAGCAACTGAACCTCCGCGGATGCAAGTTTGGCCCCGCGGGGGCGATCGCACTCGCGCGGGCGCCGCACCTGGGGCCGCTGTGGTATCTCGAACTCGGCGGGACCAAAATCGGGGCGGAGGGCGTGACCGCGCTGGCGCGCTGTCCGCGGCTCGCGGGGCTGCGCGTGCTCGGCCTCGATCTGGTCCGGCCCGGGTCGAAGGGGCTGGCCGAACTGGCGCGGTCCGAGCACCTCCGCGAACTGCGCCGGCTCGAACTCTACCACAACGCGCTGCACGCGGCCGGGGCGATCGTCGCCGAGGGCCCGGCGTTCGCCCGGCTCCGCGCCCTGAACCTCGGCGACAACCGCATCGGCGATTCCGGCCTCGGCGCCCTGGCGCGGTCGTCGGTGCTGGGCGCCCTGGAGCGATTGGCGCTCTCGGGCTGTGGGATCAAGGAAGCGGGCGCGAAGGCGCTGGCCGACGGCGACGGCCTGCGGGCGCTGACGCACCTCGAACTCGGCCACAACCGCGTCGGCGCCGCCGGTGCGGAGTCGCTCGCCGGAGCGGGCCGCTTCCCGCGCCTGCGCGTCCTCTCGCTCCGCAACAACTTCCTGGGCGACGCGGGCGCAACCGCGCTCGCAAAGTCGCCGCACCTGGAAGCCCTGGAGGAACTGAATCTGCGCTCGAACAAGATCGGCGACGCGGGCGGCCGGGCGCTCCTGGAGTCGCCGCACTTCAAGAACCTGAAGCGCCTCGACCTGTCCCACAACAAGATGTCGCCCGCGCTCAAAAACGCGATCGCGAAGCGGTTCGAGCAGCCGGAGTGATACCGCTCTCGGGACCGAGCCACCCACCGGTGCCGCAACCACCTCGCGAGCCGCGCGGGGCATCGGCGCGGTTTCGGTCTCGCCAACCACCTCGCGAGCCGCGACCGCGAGGGAGCGGGCGGCACTATTCAGGGCCGCGAGCGCGACTTCCGTTGCATCGCCCGCTCCCTCGCGGTCGCGGCTCGCTCGGAGCCCGGCGACTTGCAACCGGAATGTGTACGAGCGGAAACGAAACGCCCCCGGCACGGGGCCGGGGGCGTCGCGAGTCGGCGGTTCGTACCGCCAATTTACGAACGAGCCGCGCGGGGCATCGGCGCGGTTTCGGTCTCGCCGGCCTCGCGCCCGCCGCGTTCCGGCCCGCGCCCGCGGTCACGGTCGGAGCCGCCGGGGCCACCCGGTCGGCCCGGCCCCATCCCGGGGAACCCGCCCGGCCGACCCATCGGCCCCATACCCGGGTGGCCGCCCGGCCCGCCCATTCCGCCGAAGCCCGGACGCCCCGTCCCGTCGTGCTGACCGGGGTGGTGCGGGGCGTGGTGCTCGTGGATCGCGTGGATCAGTTTGCGGGCCGCGACCGCCTTCGCGGGGTCGCTCCCGTCGGCCAGCGCCTGTAGCGCGGGGAGCGCCGGCGCCCCGACCGACACCAGCGCGCCGCGGGCGCTGTCGCGGACCGTGTCGTGCGGGTCGACGATCTTGTCGATCAGCACCTTCACCCACGCGTCCACGACCGGGTCCGACTTCGGCCCCTTCTTCTCCTCGCCCTTCTTGCCCTCGCCCTTCTTCTCTTCGACCTTCTTGTCGTCTCCCTTCTTCTTGTCGTCGCCCTTGCCGGGGAAGCCCTTCCCGAACGGCGGCTGCCCCTTGCCGAACTGCCCCTTGCCGAAGGGCGGCTGGGCGCTGTCGTCATCGGCCGCCACGAACGCGGTCGCTCCGGCGATGCCCGCGACCAGCGCGAGCGGTGCGAACACCTTCGAAACCCAGACCATCGGAATTCTCCGCAGCGTTGAAGAGGGGCCGGGCACGCCAAATCCGCCACCCGGCCGGCGGTAATCTCTGCAATAATAGAAAACCCCACACGCCCCCCGCTGCGACCGCCTTTCAGACGCTTCTCATCCGCGCCCGGGCGGGTCGCGGGCGGTCGGCGGGTTCCGTTTATCGGGTGAGCCACCCGAAGGAGGCCCGATGCCGGTCGAAGGCGAGGCCGAGATTGCCGACCTGCTCGCGAAGGTACGCGCCGGCGACCAGCAGGCGCTCGCCGAGCTGTTCGCCCGCCACCGCGACAAGCTGCGCCGGATGGTGCAGCTGCGGCTCGACCACCGGCTCGCCGGCCGGGTGTCGGCGTCGGACGTGCTGCAGGAGGCGTACATCGACGCGGTCAAGCGCATCGACCACTACTTCGCGAAGCCCGACCAGTCGTTCTTCGGGTGGCTGCGGCTCGTGGTCGGTCAGCGGCTGGCCGACGTCCACCGCGAGCACCTGGCGCAGAAGCGGGACGCGGGCCAGGAGGTGCCGATCCACCGCGGCGCGGGGCCGGGGGCGGACTCGGCGTGCCTGGCGGCGTGCCTGCTGGGCGAGGGCACCAGCCCCAGCCACGCGGCGGCGCAGACGGAGTCGTTCGGCCGGCTGGAAGGGGCGCTCGAACAGATGGACCCGCTCGACCGCGAGGTGCTGGCGCTGCGGCACTTCGAGGAGCTGAGCAACGCCGAAACCGCCGCGATCCTCGGCATCCAACCGGCCGCGGCCAGCAAGCGCTACGTGCGGGCGCTGGCGCGACTGAAGCAGATCCTCGAAACGATCCCGGGGTTCGGCGATTCGAAGGCGTAGCGCCCCCGTGCGGGGCGGGCGCCGCCGCAGGAGCCATTCCCATGCTCACCGACGACCGCGACCCGCTCGACGTGCTGGCCGAAGAGTTCGCCGAGCGGCTCCGCCGCGGCGAGCACCCGTCGGTCGACGAGTACGCCGCGGCGCACCCCCAACACGCCGAGGAGCTCCGGGAGCTGCTCCCGGCCGTCGCGCAGATGGAGATGCTCAAGCGGTTCCGCGCGCCGGTCTCCGCGCACGCGCTCCCGGACCGCCTGGGCGACTTCCGCATCGTCCGCGAGGTCGGCCGCGGCGGCATGGGCGTCGTGTTCGAGGCGGTGCAGGAGTCGCTCGGCCGCCCCGTCGCGCTGAAGGTGCTCTCGCGGTCCGCGCAGCTCGACCCGACGCGCCGCGAGCGGTTCGTTCGCGAGGCGCAGGCGGCGGCGAAGCTCCATCACACGAACATCGTGCCCGTGTTCGGCGTCGGCGAGCAGGACGGGCTGCCGTACTACGTCATGCAGCTCATCCCCGGCTGCGGGCTGCACGCGGTCGTGGCGAAGTGGCGCGCGGAGTCGGGCCGCCCCGCGCCCGCCAACCGCGAGACGCTCGTGAAGGTGCCCGCCACCGAGCCGGGCGCCGCGAGCGGGCCGGCGCCCCCCGGGGCGGACGTCCGCGCCCCGGACTACGGCGACTGGCGGTTCGTCGCGGAGGCCGGACTCCAGACGGCCTACGCGCTGCACTACGCCCACAAGCAGGGCGTGCTCCACCGCGACGTGAAGCCGGCCAACCTGATCCTCGACGGCGAGGCCGTGTGGGTGACCGACTTCGGGCTGGCGAAGCTGCTAAACGCCGACGGCCTCACCTCGACCGGCGACATCCTCGGCACGCTCCAGTACCTCCCGCCGGAGTGCCTCGCGGGCGAGGCGGACGCCCGGAGCGACGTGTACGGCCTGGGCGCGACGCTCTACGAGCTCCTCACGCTCGAACCGCCCTACGCGGCCGACAGCCCGGCGCGGCTCATCAAGCAGGTGGCCGACGCCGACCCGCCGCCGCCGCGGGAGATCAACCCCGACATCCCGCGCGACCTGGAAACGATCGTCCTCAAGGCGATGGCCCGCGAGCCCGGCACCCGCTACGCGAGCGCCCGCGAACTGGCCGAGGACCTCGAAGCGTTTCTCGAAGACCGGCCGATCAAGGCGCGCCGGACGGCGCTGGCGTCGCGCGCGTGGCGGTGGTGCCGGCGGAACCCGGCCGTCGCGTCGCTGGCACTGAGCACGCTGGTGGCGCTGTCGCTGGCCGCGGTGGCGGGGTGGGTCGGGTACGCGCGGACGACCGCGGCGCTGGGTCGCGAAGGGGACCGCCGCTCCGAGGCCGAGCGCGCGCAGCGCCTCGCCGAGCGGGCGAAGGCCGACGCCGACCGCGCGACCCTCCTGGCGCAACAGAAGTCCGACCAGCTCGAAGAGAACCTGAAACTGGCGCGCGAAACGTTCGAGAAGGTGTTCGAGGCGGCCGGCGGCACCGGGCGCCAGGGGTTCGGCGTTCCGCTGCTCCCGCCGATGAGCGGCCCCGGGCGCGGCCCCGCGACCTGGTTCGGCGGTCCGGGCGGCCCACCGGGCGGCGGTCCCGGGGGACCGGGAGGGCCGAAGAAGGACGGCCACGGCGGACCGGGGGGCGACCCCGGGGGCGGCCCGGCGGCGGATTCCGCGTCCGACAAGGCCGCGATCCTCGAAGCGGTACTGAACTTCTATGACAAGTTCGCGCAGCAGAAGGCGCCCGACGCGCGGGTGCAGTTCGAGGCCGCGAAGGCGTCGCGCCGGGTGTGCGAGGCGCACGTGTGGCTGAAGCGGCCCGAAAAGGCGGTGGCCGCGTTCGCGCGGGCCGAGGCGCTGCTCGCGCCGCTGCTCGAGGAGACGCCGGACGACGAGGAGGTGCGGGCCGAACTGGTGATGACCTACGCGGTCGCGCCGCCGGAGGCGTTCCCCCGCGACCGCGACGTGCCGCTGCGGCGGATCGCGGAGCTGGCGGGCGCCGACGCGCGGTTGCTCGGCACGGGTCGGTTCCGCGTCGGCT
>JAFKJJ010000092.1 GCA_017306025.1 Planctomycetota bacterium | reverse complement strand
CGGCGGCGAACGTGGATAATCGTCGCCGGATCGCCGTGGTGAGTGTGGTACTCCCCATAGCTCCCGCCTCCTTCCTTCGGCTGCAACACCAATAGAAGGAGGCGTTTCCGTTTACCAAGTCAACACCAACCCAACTGGGTGAACTCCAATTCGACTGGGGAGATCGTTTCTCGATTCATTTTGAGATGGGCGAAGCGAAAGGCGAAATTCGACCGCCCCCGGCCCGGGGCCGGCATCCCGAAGAACCGTGGGCCGGCGAATGGTTACTCGCACTGGTTAACCGGGTGCAGGGCGATGTAGACTCGGTGCCGTGCGTCCCGGTTTCAAACGTCCTCCGGGGTAACCTCATGACGGGTCCAGGATGGTTTCTATCCCACAGCCCGATGTGGCAGGCGGCCGCCGTCGGATGGGCGGTGCTGCGGCGGTACCGCAAACGCCACTCACGACGGGTCCGCGCTCTCGGCACCGCCGCAGTCTGTGGTTTCGGGGCGTGGCCGCTCCTCGACTTTCTCTCCTTGCGGCTCTTCATCTGGTGGGTTCACGAACCGTCGGTAAACGTCCCGCTCTGTTGGGTACTGCGCGGCGCGACGGCCATAGAATCGACTTGGTTCGCGGCGTGTACGCTTCTCCTGGTTGCGGCCGTCGTGACCGACCGGCAGCCGGCCAACGACCCGAAGTAAGCACGCCGGACCGCTTCAGAGATGTGGTCCGGGTGAATCGCTGATCTGAGACCGAGCCCGCGGCCGCGGGACTTAGCGCTTGGCGGGTTCGGCGTTCCAGACCTTGATGTCGTCGAAGTAGCCGTCCTTGCCCGCCACGCCGAGTTCGATCTTGGACTTGGTCGCGTGCCCGATGCCCGACGACTTCAGGTAGCCGGCCGGCTTGCCGTCGATCGTCACCCGCATCTCGTCGCCCACCGTCTCCACCACCAGCGTGTACCACTTCCCCTGTTCGAGCTTGGCCGGGAAGGTGGCGCTGCGGCCGACGAGCAGCTTGGCGACCTCGGCCTTCTTGGCGGGGTCCTTCTTCATCTCGTAGATGTCGTTCTTCATGCCGCCGTCGCGCTCGTCGATGAGCGTGACGGCGTTCGGCCGGACCTGCGCCCGGCAGATGTGGCCGTAGTGCGCCCCGGTGTATTTCCGGTCGTCGAACTCGACGTCCATCATGGTCGCGCCGTCGAACTTGATCCTCACCTCCACCACGCTGTCTTTCGTGGGGATCTCCAGCCCGTGAACGGCCGCGTGCGCCTTGACCACGCCTTTCCCGTCCGCGGTCGGAACGTCCTTGTCGCGGGTCTGCGTACCCTTCAGGGCGCCCTTCTCGAATGTGAACGTCGGGACGACCTTGTGCCACGGCTTGGCGGGCTCGGCCGACTCGAAGTTGTCGGAGAACAGCAGCTCCTTCTTCACCGCGAGCGACTTCTCCGGGATCGGGACCGGGTCGGCGGCCGCGGCGTGGGCCGCGACGGCAAGGAGGGCGGCCAGCAGCAGGGGCGCTTTCATGGGGGCTCCGTGTGGGACGAGGCGTGGCCGGGCGGGTGGCCGTCATCTTAGCACCACGGAAGCCCGCGGCGGCGGTCCGCCCGGAAATTGGGGCCGTTCCCGGGCTCGTCCCAATCGGACGGACCGCGGCAGGCCCGCGGGCCTGTTCCGACTGCCGCTCACCTGCGTTCTACCTGAAGCGGAGCGGCCATCGAAATCGCCCCGCGCGTCCCGAAACGGCGTCCGCGCAGAACGAGCCCGAGACCGTCCGCAGAGCGCGAGGGCGTAGAATCGCCTTTGCGGGGAACTCCTCGGCGGGGCGAGCGATGAAACACATCCTGTTCGGGCGGTATTCGGTTCCGCTCGTCGCGCTGGGCGGGCTGGTCGCGGCGGCGTGCCTCGGCAGCACGTGGTACATCAACCGACTTCAGGCCGACCTCGCGCAGACCGTCCGCCAGGACGCGGCCGGGACCGAGGCCGCGGTCGAACTCCAGGTCCAGCTCCGCCATCTGCGCGTGCATTCACTCGTCCTCGCGGCCGCCCCGTCCCCCGCGCGCCGGGAGGTCGTCGCGGCCGACCTGGAGCGGATCGACCGGGCGCTCGCAGCGGTGGAAGCGACGGCCACCGACCCCGAAGACGTGCGCCTCGCGGGCCTCATCGCGGAGGACTACGCCCGCTACCGCCGCGACCTCGATCTGGACGCGCTCTTCTCACCCGGCGCGAAGCCACAGGACGCCGCGGGCTGGTCCGACGCCCACCACATGAGCGCGCTGCTCGTCCCGTGTCGCGCGCTCGCCGATCGCCAGCGCGAACGAATGAACGAGGGGCTGGAAAGCAGCCAGAAGCAGACCGCGTGGGCCGGCCGGATCTTGCTCGCGCTCGGCCTGGGGGGCGTGCTCGCGGGCGTGCTGAGCGGGTACGCGACGGCGCGGGCCGTCAACCAGCGGGTGGCGCAACTGTCGGTCCGGGTGCAGGCCGTACAGGCCCATCTGGACCAGGAGGTCGGGGCGATGACGGTCGCGCCCCCGGGCCACTTCGGCGACCTGGACGCGCAGCTCGACCGCGTGGTCGGGCGCGTAAAGGAGGTGTGTCAGAAGGTTCAGGAGCAGGAGCGCGACCTGCTCCGGGCCGAGCAACTGGCGGCCGTCGGGCAGCTCGCCGCCGGCGTGGCCCACGAGGTCCGCAACCCGCTCACCGGGATCAAGCTGCTCCTCCAGGCGGCCGTGCGGCCGGCCGGCCCCACCCCGCTCACCGCGGACCGCCTGCACATGCTGTTACAGGAGGTCGCGCGGATCGAACGGACGGTACAGAGCCTCCTTGATTTCGCCCGCACCGCCCCGCCCGACCGACGAACCCGCGACCTTCGACCGGTCATCGAGGCGGCCGCCGGGCTCGCGCAGGGGCGGGCGGAAGCGAAGTCGGTCGCGGTCTGCACCGAGTCGCCCCCCGGCGCGCTCCGCGTGAGCGCCGACCACGATCAACTGCTCTCGCTCCTGACGAACCTGCTGGCGAACGCGATCGAGGCCACCCCGCCCGGCGGACAGGTGGGCGTCACCACCGGGGCCGATCCGAACGGTATGATTCGGGTGGAGGTGTGGGACACCGGACCGGGGATCGCCCCGGACGTCGCGGGCCGGCTGTTCGACCCGTTCGTCACGACCAAGCCCACCGGAACCGGCCTCGGGCTGAACGTGGCGCGCCGGGTCGCGCGCGACCACGGCGGCACGCTCACCGCCGCGAACCGCTCGAACGGCGGAACGTGCTTCACCCTCCTGTTGCCCGCCGCGGAGCCGTCGCATGCCGAAGCTCTTGATCGTTGACGACGAGCCGCTCATCTGCCAGTCGTTCACCTGGGTGTTCTCCGCGCCGGACGTTCAGGTCCTCACGGCCGGGACGCTGGCCGAGGGCCGGCGCCGCGTCGAGGAGGAGCGCCCGGACGTGATCGTGCTGGACTACCAGCTCCCGGACGGCACCGGTCTCGACCTGTTCGACCACGTCCGGGAAATCGCCCCCACGTGTCCGGTCATCTTCCTGACCGCCCACGGGACGACCGACACGGCCATCGAGGCGATGAAGCGCGGAGCGTTCGACTACCTCGCCAAGCCGTTCGATCTCGAACAGATGACGGGGCTGCTCGAACGCGCCCTGGAAGCCGCCCGGAGCGCGAGAGAGCCGGCCCCCGGACCCGCGGCCGCGCGGCCGGGACAGATCATCGGCAACTCGGCGGCGGTGCGCGAAATCTGCAAGCACATCGGACGCGTCGCCCCGCTAGACGTGACCGTCCTGATCCTCGGCGAGAGCGGCACCGGGAAGGAACTCGTCGCACGCGCGATCCACCAGCATTCGCGGCGCGCGGACCGGCCGTTCGTCGCCATCAACTGCGCGGCGATTCCGGAAGGGCTCGTCGAGAGCGAACTGTTCGGGCACGAGTCGGGCGCGTTCACCGGGGCGCGGGGCCGGCAGATCGGCCGGTTCGAGCAGGCCGACGGCGGGACCGTGTTCCTCGACGAGATCGGCGACATGCCGCCCGCGGTTCAGGCGAAGATGTTACGGTTCCTCCAGGACCAACGGTTCGAGCGGGTCGGCGGGCGCGACCCGGTCCGCACGCAGGTCCGCGTCCTGGCGGCCACGAACCAGGACCTGGACCGGGGCATCGTGACCGGCCGGTTCCGCGCCGACCTGTACTACCGGCTCAAAGAGGTCACCTTGCGCCTACCGCCGCTCCGGGAACGCGCCGAAGACGTTCCGGAACTCGCGCGGCACTTCCTGTCCGAGTTCGCGCGGGAAACCGGCCGGGACATCCAGGGCTTCGCGCCCGAGGTGCTCGACGTCTTCTCGCGCTACCCGTGGCCGGGGAACGTCCGCGAGCTGCGCGGCGCGATCAAGGAGGCCGCACTGCGGACCACGGGCCGGTTCGTGCTTCCCGCGTTCCTCCTTCCGGGGCTGATCGGTTCCGCGCCGACGGGAGCCGCAGAAAGCGATCGACCATCCGGCGCCGAGCTTGCGGACACCATCGAAGAACTGCTGCGGGCCGGTGAGAAAGGGTTGTACGCGCGGGTCCTTGCAGGCGTTGAGCGAGAACTGCTCACGCGCGTCCTCCGACACACGCGCGGGCACCAGGGGCAGGCGTGCGACCGGCTCGGCATCGACCGCAAGACCCTCCGGAGCAAGCTGCGCGAACTCGGCATCACGCTGGACAGGGTCGTGAGCGATCGGGCCGAACCACCCGACACCGATTGACGTGCCCATTCGGCGCGGGAACAACTCCCAGCGCGCGGGACGATTTCCCACCTCTGATCGGCCTCCCGCTCCGCGTCCGAACGCGAGCTCGTTTCGGTTCGTTCGCGTAAGTCGTTCACTCCACATCTTTTAAAGCAATCCTCGCGCACGGGCGGAGTTCGGCCCTCAACGTGCTTTTTGCACACGCTCTCGCACAGCCCCGGTTCATCAACGTGTTGGCCGCACCAGCGGTCCGAGGACGAGACAATGGGTGAAAAGCGTAGCGGGTTGCGGCCGGGGTGGCTGCTCGGGGGCGCGGTTCTCGCGCTCCTGAGCGTCGCAGGGTGGTACGTCGCGGCTCGCGAGAAGCCCGCTTCGGACGATCGAGCGGCCGGCGCAGCTTCCCCGTCGGCCGCGGTGCCCGTCGAGGTCGTGGCGCCGGTCGCGGGCGGGCTCGATCGCGTGTGCGTACAGCCCGGCACGGTGGAACCGTTCGAATCGGCAGACCTGTACGCCAAGGTGTCGGGCTACCTCGTCGAACAGACGGTGGACATCGGCTACCCGGTGCGGCAGGGCGACGTTCTCGCGCGGATTTCGGTCCCCGAGTTCGAGAAGCAGGTGAAACAGGACACCGCGGAGGTCGAGCGCGCCGAGGCGAAGGTCGAGCAAATGACAGCGGCGGTCACGAGTGCCGAGGCCGACCTCGGTGCGGCCACGGCCGGGGTGGCGCTGGCCCAGGCGGAAGCCAAGAGCAAGGCGTCGTACCGCGCGTACCGCGAGAAGCAGCGCGACCGGTTCCGCCAACTGGCCGCGGACCGTGCGATCGACCAGAAGTTGGTGGACGAGCAGGAGGACCAGTTCCAGGCGGCCGTTTCCGCGGACCTGGCGGCCGGCGAGGCCGTCAACACGGCGAAGCAGAAGGTGGCCGCGGCCGACGCTCGCGTCAAACAGGCGCGGGCCGATCTGAAGTACGCGCGGGCCGAGGTCGCGGTCGCGAAGGCGCGCCTGGAGAAGTCGGAGGTGCTCCTGGGCTACACCGTCATCCGTTCGCCCTACACCGGGGTGGTCACCAAGCGGAACTTCCACCCGGGGGACTTCGTCCGCTCGGCGGACGCCGGCGGCGAGCGCGTCCCGGTGCTGGCCGTCGAGCGCACGGACCTGATGCGGGTCGTCATCCAGATCCCGGACCGGGACGTGCCGTTCGTGGACGTCGGCGACGCGGCCGAGGTCGCGGTGGACGCCCTGCCCGGGATGGCATTCAAGACCGCGGGCGCAGAAAAGGTGGAGGTCGCGCGGCTCGCCGCGTCCGAGGACCCGCGCACGCGGATGATGCGAGTCGAGGTCCACCTCAAGAACCCGACCGGCAAGATCCGGCACGGGATGTACGGCCGGGTGACCCTGCGGCTCCAGGCCGGGGCGTCCGAGGCCGTCCGCATCCCCTCGGCCGCGCTCCACGGAAAGGCCGAGGGCGGAAAGGCCTCCGTCCGGGTGGTGCGCGACGACATCGCGCACGTGATCCCGGTCCGGTACGGGGCGGACAACGGCACCACGGTGGAGGTTCTCTCCGGGCTGACGCTCGCCGATCGCGTGGTGGTCCGGGCGAGCGGTCCGGTCGAGAGCGGAACGGCGGTCGCCGTCGGAACCGCGTCACCCGCCAAATCGGGCCACTGATCGAACGCGGGCGCGGCCTGCCCGGGCCGCGCCGCTTCTGGCTTGCTCGTTCCCGCCTGCGCCCCGCCCCACCCGCTCCCGTCACCGTCTGCAACGAGATCCCGACCCCATGAACGGCCTGATCCGGTTTTCGCTCGACAACCCGCGGGCGGTCACCGTCCTGACCCTGACCATCGTGATCGCCGGCGCGGTGGCGCTGGCCGTCATCCCGGCGGACATCCTGCCGGTGTACCGCAGCCCCGCGGTGCAGGTGCTCACCTTCTACAACGGGATGGCCGCGACCAGCGTTGAGTCCGGGATCACCGCCCGGATGGAGCGCGGGACCGGACAGACGGCCGGGATGATCCGCCAGGAGTCGCGGTCGCTCCTGGGGGTCAGCATCGTCCGGAACTTCTACGCGGACGACGTCGACCCCGGCTCGGCGCTGACGCAGGTGAACTCGCTCGCAACGGTGGAGATCCCGACACTCCCGCCCGGCACGCTCCCGCCGGTTATCCTCCCCTACGACCCGACCTCCTCGACGCCCGTCTGCCTGGTGGCGCTCAACAGCCGGACCCAGAACGAGTCCACGCTGTACGACACCGCCCGGTACCAAGTGCGGATGATGATCATGTCGAGCCGCGGTGCCAACGCCCCGGTCGTCTACGGCGGGAAGATCCGCACGATCCTCGCGTACCTGGACCGCAACAAGCTCCAGGCGCACGACCTGTCGCCCGTGGACGTGATGCGCGCCCTCGACCGGTTCAACGTCTTCATCCCGGCCGGTGACGCCAAGTTCGGCAAGTTCGATTACACGCTCAACTCGAACGCCATGTACTACTCGGTCGACCAGATGGGCGACGTGCCCATCAAGACCGACCCGGACGGGCGGACGGTGTTCTTGAAGGAAGTGGCGGTTCCGAAGGACGACGCGGTGATCCAGACGAACGCGGTCCGGGTGGACGGCCGGCGCCAGGTGTACATCCCCGTGTACCGTCAGTCCGGGTACAGCACGCTGAGCGTCGTGGACACGCTCCGGGGCAACCTGCCGGACATGAAGGACCGGCTCACCACCCCGGACGTCGATCTGAAGGTGGTGATGGACCAGTCGGTGTACGTGCGGAGCGCGATCACGAGTCTGGCGGAGGAAGGGATTCTCGGCGCCGTATTATGCTCGCTGGTCATCCTGGTGTTCCTGGGCGAGTGGCGGATGACGGCCATCGCGGTGCTGACGATCCCGGTCGCCGTGCTCGGCGCCGTCGCCTGCCTGTACGGGCTCGGACAGACGATCAACGTGATGACGCTCGCGGGTCTGGCGCTAGCGATCGGGCCGCTCGTGGACAGTGCGATCATCTGCCTGGAAAACACCCACCGGCACCTCGGGCTGGGGGCCGAGCCGGAAGAGGGGGCGTTCCTGGGGGCCAGCGAGGTCGCGCTGCCGGAGCTGGTGGCCAGCCTGTGTACGCTGCTCGTGCTGCTGCCGCTGGCGCTCATGCCGGGGCTGGGGGCGTTCCTGTTCCGGCCGATGTTCTTCGCGGTGGCGTTCGCGATGGCGATCGCCTACTTCCTCTCGCGGACGTTCGTCCCGGCCCGCTGCGCCACCTGGCTCCGGTCGCACGGACACAAGCCGGTCGAGTCCCACACGTTCGACTACGAGCACCGCAACGAGCACGAGAACGCCCCCCCGAAGGGCGTTCTCGGCCGGCTATTCGAGCGGTGGGAGGCGGTGATCGACGCCGGGATCGCGCGGTACACGCGCCTCCTGGCCGCGGCCCTCGGGGCGCGGGGCGCGGTGATCGCGACCGCGTTCGGGCTGCTCGCCCTGGTGGTCGTCCTCCTCGGCCCGCGCCTGCGCCGGGAGTTCTTCCCGGAGGTGGACGCCGGGGCGTTCGAGGTCTTCGTCCGGGCGCCGTCCGGGACGCGCCTGGAAGAAACCGAAAAGCGGGTCGCCCGGGTCGAAGAGCGCGTCAAGGAAACGGCGGGCGGTGATCTGGAGTTGGTTATCAGCGAGATCGGGCTGACCCCGAACTGGTCGGCGGCGTACACGCCCAACGCCGGGACGATGGACGCCGTGGTGAAGGTCCAGCTCAAGCCGGAGCGGTCGAAGTCGGCGCAGGAGTACGCGCACCTCCTGCGGCGGGGGTTCGCGGCCGACCCCGAGTTCGCCGACCTGGACTTCGCGTTCGACGCCGGCGGGATGATCCGCTCGGCGATGAACGAGGGGAAGTCGTCCCCGCTCACCGTCCGGATCACGGCGAAGGACATGAAGAAGGCGCGGACGGTGGCCGAGCGGATTCTCGCGGAGGTGCGGCCGATCGACGGGGTCGTGGACGCCCGGATCGTCCAGCGGCTCGACTACCCGCAGTACGAACTCGAAATCGATCAGGCCAAGGTGTCGGCGCTGGGGCTGAGCCAGCTCGACGTGATGCAGAACGTGGTCTCGGCGTTCAACAGCAGCGTTCAGTTCAACAAGAAGAACTTCTGGATCGACCCGAAGAGCTCCAACCAGTACTTCGTCGGGGTCCAGTACCCGGAAGGGGACATCACGTCGGTCGAGACCCTGCTCGACATCCCGATCACCGGTCAGGGCCAGTCGAAACCGATCCCGCTGCGGAACGTCGCCACGCTCAAGCGGGCGACCGTCCCGGCCGAGATCAACCACACCAACCTCCAAGCGACGATGGACCTGACGATGGGGGTTCACGGGCGCGATTTGGGGCACGTGGCCGCAGACGTGAACCGGGTCGTGGCGCGGTACGGCAAGGAGCGGCCCGACGGCACCTGGACCCCGTTCGACCCGGACAACGGCGAAAAGAAGCCGATGGAGGGCGCGAAGATCGCGCTCTCCGGGGAGTACCAGAAGATGAACGACACGTTCCGGTTCCAGGCGCTGGGGATGGTCGGGGCGGTCGTGCTGATCTACTTCCTGATGGTGGCCCTGTTCCGCTCGTACCTGACCCCGCTGGTCGTCCTCTCCGCGGTCCCGATCGGCGTGGTCGGCGTCGTACTGATGCTGTACTTCACCGGCACCGCGCTGAACGTGCAGTCGCTCCTGGGCGTGATCTTCATGATCGGAATCGTGGTGTCCAACACGGTGCTGTTGGTCGATTTCGCGGAGAACGTCCGCAAGACCGATCGCGTCGATCCGACGGAGGCGATCCGGCGCGCCGCGGCGGTCCGGGTGCGGCCGGTGGTGATGACGGCGCTGGCGACGTTCTTCGCGCTGATCCCGATGTCCCTGGGCCTGGCCCGCGGGAGCGAGGCCAACGTGCCGCTGGGCCGCGCGGTCCTCGGCGGGCTGTTGGCCGGGCTGGCGACCACGCTGCTCGTCGTCCCGTGCGTCTACTCGCTCCTGGTGCCCAACCGGTTCGAAAGGCCTCGACCGGCAAAGTAGCCGTGATCGCAGCCTCCCGCGGCGCCATCGGCCGGAAGGGCCGTCACTCCGCGGGCGGCCGGTCGGAGGACAGGCCCGCGTCTCGCAGCTTGTACCGCAGAGTCGAGCGGTTCAGCCCGAGCCGCTCGGCGCTCCGCCCCAGGTGCCCGCCCGTCGCGCGGAGCACGCGCTCGAACAGCATCCGCTCCACGGCCGCGACGACCCGGCCGTGGAGGTCGTTCTCGCCGGCCGCCAGCAGGTCGTCGATCAGTTTCGGGACGTCGACGTCCTCGGACGCGTGGTCCGGGGAGCGGGGGGCCGGCCCCCCACGAACGCCCGCCGGTAGGAACTCGGGCAGGAGCAGCGGGCCGGTCGTCCGGAGCATCGCCTCCTTCAGCGCCCCCTGGAGCTCGCGCACGTTCCCCGGCCACCGGTAGGCCCGCAGGCAGGCCAGCGCGTCGGGGTCCAGCCCCTGAACGTTCAGCCCCAGCTCGCGGTTGAAGAGGTAGAGGAAGTGGTGGGCCAGTTCGGCGATGTCGTCGGGCCGGTCGCGCAGCGGCGGCAGCTCGATCGTCACGCCCTGGAGCCGGTAGAACAGGTCGGCGCGGAACTGGGCGGCCGCGATCCGCTTGCCCAGGTCCTGGTTCGTGGCCGCGATCACGCGCACGTGGGTCCGGATGCTCTCCGCCCCGCCGACCCGCTCGAACGTCTGGTCCTGTAAGAGCCGCAGCACCTTCGCCTGGGCGGCCAGCGGCATGTCCCCGATCTCGTCGAGGAAGACGGTGCCGTCCTGGCACTGCTCGAACTTCCCGATCCGCTGGCGGTCGGCCCCGGTGAACGCCCCGCGCTCGTGCCCGAACAGCTCGCTCTCGACGAGCGCCTCCGGCAGCGCGGCGCAGTTGATCGCCAGGAACGGCCGGTCGGCCCGCTTGCTGTGGTGGTAGATCGCGCGCGCCACCAGCTCCTTGCCGGTCCCGGACTCGCCGAGGATCAGGACGTTCACGTCCAGCGGCGCGACCCGGCCGATCTGCTTACACACCTCCTGGATCACCGGCGCCCGGCCCACGAGCTGCTCGCGCGGCTCCAACGCCGGCACCACCGGCGGCACCCGCATCAGGTGCGCCGCCTCGAACGCCCGGCGCAGGATGCTCGACACCCGGGCGAAGTCGAGCGGCTTGATGAGGTACTCGAACGCCCCCCGCTTCATCGCCTCGATGGCGGTGGTGGTGGTCCCGTGCGCGGTGATGAAGACGACCGGCTGCTTCGGCGAGATCGCGCGGATCGCCTCGAACGCCTCCAGCCCGCTGCCGTCGGGCAAGAGCAGGTCGAGCACGACCACGTCCGGACGCTCGGCCCCGAAGGCGCGGACCCCCTCGGCCACCGTGCCCGCGGTGACCACGCGCGTCGTCTCGTCGCCGAACAGCCGCGCGATCGAGTAGCACACGCCGGGCTCGTCATCCACCACGAGGAGCGTCGGCATCGGCCCCCATCCTCCCGCCCGGGAGCGTGATCGTGAAGCACGCGCCGCCCGCGGCGCGGTTGACCGCGGTCAGGGTGCCGCCGTGGGCCTGAACGATCCGGCGCGACACGCTCAGCCCCAGCCCGGTCCCGGTCGGCTTGGTGCTGAAGAACGGCGTGAACAGCCGGTCGGCCACCTTCGCGTCGATCCCCGGCCCGGTGTCCTCCACCGTGAGCCGGACCGCACCGTCTGCCCCGCGCGCGAGTCGAACGCCCAGCGCGCCGCCGGCCGGCATCGCGTCGAGGGCGTTGAACACCAGGTTCACCAGGACGCCCTTGAACTGGTCCGCGTCCAGCTCGGCGGCGACCGGGCCGGGCGGGAGGTCGACCGTCAGCCGGACCGAGTGCAAAGCGAGGCGCTCGCGGACGAGGTCGAGCACCTGCCGGACGACCTCGGCGATGTCGTGGGGCGCCGACCCGAACTCCAGCGGGCGCGCGAAGTCGAGCAGCGACTGCACCTTCCGTTCGAGTCGCCCGACCTCGTTGTGGATCACCTGGAGGTCGGTCTCGGACAGCCCGCGCGGGCAGTGGCCCGTCAGCGCCGCCCCCACCAGAAGCTTGATACTGGTGAGCGGGTTGCGGACCTCGTGCGCGATGCTCGCGGCCAACTGGCCGACCGCGGCGAGCTGCTCGGCCCGCAGCGCCTCGCACTCCTGGCGCTGGAGCTGCGCCACCACCTCGCGGACCCGTTCGAGGATCGTTCCCACCTGCCGCTCCATCCGCTGAAGGTTCCCGCCCTCCGCGGTCAGCCGGAGCGACCCCACTTCTTGCTCCAGGTGCGCGTGAACGTCGCGGAGCTGCACGCTCAGGCGCGTGATCGACCGGCTGAGGCCCCACGCGACGCCGAACCCGCCGATCAGCCCGCCGAAGCTGCCGATCGCGCCGAGCCAGACCATCCAGGCGCTCGCCCGCCGGCCCCGTCGGGCGCTCTCCTCGACCGTTTCCTGCATCGCCCTGCGGTTCAGCGCCAGCAGTTGCTCGCACGGCGCCACGATGTGCCGGATCGGGTGCGCGTCCACCCAGACCATGTAGTCCCTGTGGGCCGGGCCGACGGGCGAGCGGATCGCGGACTCCAGTTCGAGCCGGTACCGCGTGTAACCGGCCTCGATCGCGTCGAGCACCTTCCGCTGTTCCTCGTCGGCGCCCACGCGGGCGCGGATCGCACCCAGGATGCGCTCGAACGCGGCTTGGTCGCGGGCCACCTTGGCCCACCGCTCCGGGGTCATCTCCACAACGTAGACGAAGCTGTGGAACCGAATGTGCCGCAGCTCGGTTTCCAGGTCCTGCGCCGCTTCCAAACTGCGGACGTGCTCGGAGGCGATCTTGTCCTGGTCGGCCTGGAGGCGGTTGATCGAGCGGATGCCGAGCAGGCTCGTGCCGAACATCGCCAGCGCGACCAAGAGGGCCGGCATGGTCACCTGAAAGAGCACCTGCCGGTTCAGTGTCACGACCGCGACCCTCCGACGGAACCCTTCGACGTGTGGCAAAACGCAGAGCCCGACCTCATACACGGACCCGCCGGGCGTGTCGCATCGCTCGCGAGCCGCGACCGCCAGGAGCGGGCGACACCGCCCGGTACCCAAACGTAACTTCATTCACACCGCGGGAGACATCATCCGTTACCCCAACGTAACTTCACACGTGCCGCCCGCTCCCTCGCGGTCGCGGCTCGCTCAGGAAGCGGGTGCCGTTTCCCCGCGCGGGTGCCCTTCCCCATTATGCACCGCCGCGTGTCCGTTCGCGCTCCCGGTGGCGACCGCGGGCGCCGCGGCCGGGCCGCTCGGCGCGCCCGACCCGAACCACTGGAGCACGTAGTAGAACACGGGCGTGAGGAAGACGCCGAACGCGGTGACTCCGAGCATCCCGCCGAAGACCGCGACGCCCAGGCTCTGCCGCATCTCCGCGCCGGCCCCTTGCGCGTACACCAGCGGCAGCACGCCGAAGATGAACGCGAAGGACGTCATCACGATCGGTCGGAGCCGCTGCTTGCACGCCTCGACCGTCGCGGACCGACGGTCCTCGCCCGCGTCCTGCCGCTGCCGCGCGAACTCCACGATGAGAATCGCGTTCTTGCACGCCAGCCCCACCAGCACCACGAACCCGATCTGCGTGAACACGGTCACCTCGATCCCGGCCGCCCGGATGCCGACGATCGAGCACAACAGGCACATCGGCACGACCAGGATGACCGCCAGCGGCAGTTTCCAGCTCTCGTACTGCGCCGCCAGCACCAGGAACACGAACACCACCGCCAGCAGGAAGAACCACATCGCCGAGTTGCCCGCCCGGCTCTGGAGGTACGCCAACTCGGTCCACTCGACCTTCATCCCGCGGCCCAGCTCCTCGTTCGCGATCCCGTTCATCAGCCCCATCGCCTGACTCGACCCGGTCCCGTCCGCCGGGTTGCCGGTCACCGCGGCCGCCGAGTACATGTTGTACCGCACCACGACCACCGGCCCGCTCGCGTCGCGGACCGTCATCACCGTTCCGAGCCGGACCATCTGGTTCTGCGCGTTGCGCACCTGGTATTGGAGGATGTCGGAGGCGTCGCCGCGGAAGCTCGGGTCGGCCTGCACGTTCACCTGCCAGGTGCGGCCGAACTCGTTGAAGTTGTTCACGTAGTACGACCCCAGGTACACCTGGAGCGTGTTGAAGATGTCGCTCACCTGGAGCCGGGCGAGTGGCAGCTTCCCGATCCGATCCTCCGAGATGCGTTGGGCGCGACTGGCGACGTCCCGACGGGTGTAGGGCGCCCAGGTGTCCCGGCGGAGGTCCTGCCAGGCATCCAAGAGCGCGGCGACGGTCGTGCGGCCGACGTTGCGAGCCGGCGTCAGCTCGAGCTGGGACGCGACCCGCTCTGCGTCCTTCTTGCCGCCGCGAACCGTTC
>JAFKJJ010000010.1 GCA_017306025.1 Planctomycetota bacterium | reverse complement strand
CCCCACGAGCACCTTCGTCTCGGCGTCGGTGGGTTTGCGCGCCAGCACGCGCCGGAAGGCGAACCCCAGGCGGTCCGCGTCGGTCGGGCCGCCCTTATCCAGCGCGAGCTGCGCCAGCGCGCGGGCCGACTCGACGTAGGTCGTTTCGTTCAGCGTGACCAGCGCGTGCAGCGGCGTGTTGGTCGTCGTGGCCTTCACGCTGCACGTCTGCCGGTTGGCCGCGTCGAAGAACATGGTGGGGCCGACGATGCGCCGCCAGAACACGTACAGGCTGCGGCGGTAGAGCGCCGCGCCCTTGTCCTGCACGTACCGCTTGTTGCCGAACGTCGCCTCCTCCCAGATCCCGGCCGGCTGGTACGTCCGCACCGGCGGGCCGCCGAGCGCGGGCGCGAGCAGCCCGCTCGCGGCCAGCGCCTGGTCGCGGATCATCCACGACGGCAACCGGTACCGCGGCCCGCGCGCGAGGAGGCGGTTGTCCGGGTCGCGCTCGATCAGTTCGGGCGTCACCCGCGCCGACTGGCGGTAGGTCGCGCTCGTCACGATCAGCCGGACGAGGCGCTTGGTGTCCCACTTCGCGGCGAACTCGCACGCGAGCCAGTCGAGCAGTTCCGGGTGGCTCGGCCGTTCGCCCTGGACGCCGAAGTCCTCGCTCGTCTTCACGAGGCCGGTGCCGAAGAACTGCTGCCACAGCCGGTTCACCGCGACGCGGGCCGTCAGCGGGTTGTCCTTCGACGCGATCCACCGCGCGAGCGCCAGCCGGTTCGGCGCCGCGCCCGCCGGCAGCGCGGGGAGGCCCGCGGGCGTCCCGGCGGTCACCTTCGCTTCGCGCTTGTCGTAGGCGCCGCGCGTCAGGACGAACGTGTCGCGCGGCTTCGGCTGGTCGGCCATCACCATCACCTTCGCGACGGCCGCGGCCGCCGCGTCGCGGGCCTGGCGCGCCTTCCGCAGTTCGCCGAGCAGCTTGACGTACTCCGGCTCTTTGGCCTGGTAGAACTTGATGAGTTCGTCGTAGTTCTGGTCGGCGCGGTCGTTCGGCCCCTTGCGCAGCGCCGACTCGATGAGCGCCGGGAGCGTGGAGGCGTAGTTGCCGTCCCTGTCCTTCGTCGCGGCGGCGTCGCGGAACTTCTTCTCGATCGGAACGGCCCGCTTCACCAGTTCGTCGTAGGCGGCCTGCGCCTCCTGCCGCCGCCGCTCCTGCTCCGGGGACGCGAAGTCGAGCACCGGCGGCGTCTGCCCGCTGCCCCCGCCGCCGGTCACCGGCGTCTGATTGAAGTACGCGAAGAGCTGGTAGTAGTCCTTCTGCGAAACGGGGTCGAACTTGTGGTCGTGGCACCGCGCGCAGCCCACCGTGAGGCCCAGCCACACCGTCGCGGTGGTCTCGGTCTGGTCGAACACGTACTCGACGCGGTTCTCCTCGGCGATGCGCCCGCCCTCGCCGTTAATCATGTGGTTGCGGTTGAACGCGGTCGCGAGCTGCTGCTCGCGGGTCGGTCCGGGCAGGAGGTCGCCGGCGAGCTGCCAGACCGTGAACTCGTCGAACGGCCGGTTCGCGTTGTACGCCGTCACCACCCAGTCGCGCCACGGCCACATGGTGCGCTCGCCGTCGCCCTGGTAGCCGTTGGAGTCGGCGTAGCGGGCCGCGTCGAGCCAGTCCCACGCCATCCGCTCGCCGAACCGCGGGCTCGCGAGCAGGCGGTCGACCACCTTCTCGTAAGCGGCGGGCGCGTCATCTTTCAGGAACGCGTCGACCTCTTCGGGCGTCGGCGGGAGGCCGGTGAGGTCGAGCGTGACGCGCCGGAGGAGCCGCTCCTTGTCCGCCCGCGGAGACGGCGACAGCCCGTCCCGTTCGAGCCGCGCGAGAACGAACCGGTCGATCTCGTTCCGGACCTCGAACTTCGGGTTCCGGACCGCCGGCGCCGCGGGGCGCACGGGCGCCACGAAGCTCCAGTGCTGCCCCCACGGCGCGCCCTGGTCGATCCACTTCTTCAGGACGGCGACCTGTTCGGGCTTGAGCTTCTTGTTCGCCTTCGGGGGCGGCATCACGAGGTCCGCGTCCCCCGACGTGATCCGCTCGACGAGCCGGCTGTCGGCGCTCCTGCCCGGCACGATCGGGCCGTCCTTCGCCAGCGCGTCCCCCTTCGTGTCGAGGCGCAGGTCGCCCTTGCGCGCCTGGGCGTCCGGCCCGTGGCACTTGAAGCACGCGTCCGAGAGGATCGGCAGGACGTCGCGGGCGAAGTCCACC
>JAFKJJ010000091.1 GCA_017306025.1 Planctomycetota bacterium | reverse complement strand
CTTCTGAACTTCCGTGTCGGCCGCGTTCAGCTCGCTGCGTTGCAGCAGGACGATGTTGCGTCGTCCGGGCACTTCGCCAGGCATTCGTCGCGGGGAGGGCTGTTCCAGCACCACTTTCGGGCAGGGCCTGCGGCTCCTGCTTCAGCGCTGGGCTAACCACACCAATCGCGGTTTGCCGAAGCAGGAGCCGCAGGCCCTGCCCGGCGGTGCCGCGAGCCCTCCGCGCATCAGGATGAGAAGTAGACCGCCCGACACGGTCAAGACACCCCGCCCTACGAGCGGGGTGTCGCCGTTTTTACACCTCTTGAAAGCTGTGCTACGCTGACGGTCTGCCGCCCGTCCCGGCACCACCTGTGGTACGAGTTCAGCGCGACATGATGCCCCTTGCGGACACGCACGTTCACCTGCTCGCGGGTCTCGACGACGGCCCCCCCACGCCCGATACTGCGCTCGCGATGTGTCGGATGTTGGTCAGCGAGGGCGCCCGACACGCGACCGCCCTCGCACACCAGAACGCCGATTACCCGGAGAACACTGCCGACCGACTCCGCGCGTCGGCCGCGGCGCTCGCGGCGGTGCTCGCGGAGAAAAAGATCCCGCTCGCGGTCCACGCCACCGGCGAAGTTATGCTCTCGCCGGACACCCTTTCCGACTGGCGCGCCGGGAAATTGCTCTCGATCGGCGATCACCGGCGGTGGCTCCTGGTCGAGATGCCACATGACGCGTTCGTGGACGTGCTCCCGCTGGCGGAGGCGCTGCGGCCCGAGGGCGTACGGCTCGTCGTCGCGCACGCGGAACGCTACGACCCGCTCCTCGACGACCTCGCGCTCGCGCAAAAGTGGATCGAGGCCGGGTGTCTGCTGCAAGTAACGGCCCGCGCGATCGCGGAGCCGTGGGAGCCCGGTTTCGAGCGGGCGCTCAAGAAGTGGGCGCAGGGCGGGTTCATTCACCTGCTCGGTTCCGACGGCCACGGCATCGACCGGCGCCGCCCGGCGCTCGCGGCCGGGTTCAACCGGCTGGCGAAGTGGGTGGGCAAGCGCCACGCGGCACGGATCGCCGGCGAGTGGGGCCGCGCGGTGCTCGAAGGCGAACCGCTGACCGTTCCGCCCCCGCGACCGGAGGGCCGGAGTTGGTTCTCGCGCCTCTTCGGTGACTGACGCGCCTCGTCGCGGCCCCGTGAACGTGTAGCGGTCGCGCGTTTTCTGCGGCTGACCGTTGACGCGGCCCGGGACTTCGTACAACATTGACGCCATCGGGTCGGAGCCATCCCTTCAGCCGCCGCTGCCACGGCCGAGCACGACCCGACTTGCCGCCCTCGCCCTCCCGCCGCACCCCGCCCTCTTCCGCCAGGGGAGTTGCACCACGATGCTCATCACCCGCGCCCGCGGTCCCGCCGCGCTCCTCCTCGTCGCACTCACGATCGGCACAACGAGCGCCCAACCCACACCCGACCAGCAGGCGGAAGCGCTCCTGAACGCGGGCCGCAAGGCGTACAACGACGGCAACCCGCAATTCGCTTCTGAGCGGTTCGCCGAACTGCTCAACAAGTTCGGCGGCTCTAAGTTCGCACAGGACGCTCGCTACGGGCTCGGCCTGGCGCTGCTCGACCTGCCCGACCGCAACTACCAGAAGGCGCTCGAAGCGTTCACCCCGCCGGCGGGTGACGCGAAATTCCCGGAGCAGGCGCTCGCGCTTTATCACGCCGGCGTCTGCCAGCGCGGCCTGGGTCAGAAGGAACTGGCCGAGGGCGTCGCGCGGCCCAACGAGATGCCGCAGCGCACGCAGAACGCCAACGCGAAGTTCGCCGAAGCGGCCAAGCTGTTCGCGTCCGCCCGCGGGGCGTTTGAGAAGAAGGCGCCGCCGGACGCGGAGTGGGCCGCGCGGGCGCGGTGCGACACGGCCGAAATGGAACTGCGGCTCAACAAGCTCAAGGAGGCGCGTGCGACGGTCGAACCGTTCGTAAAGGACGCGAACTTCGCCAAGAGCAAGTTCCGCCCGCTGGGCCTCTACTACCACGGCACCGCCAGTTTCCTGCTCAACGACATCCCCGCGGCCGCAAAGTCGCTCGGGCCGCTCGCGCCGTTCGACCAGCCGTTCGGCCCGCACGCCCGGTACCTGATGGGCCGCGTCCACGCGTCGCAGTCCGAGAACGCCGAGGCCGCCGCCGCGTTCGACGCCGTCATCGCGGAGTACGCGAAACAGAAAGTCGCCGCGGTCGAGTTGCTCAAGCAACCGGACCGCTTCAGGAACGACCCGTTCGAAAAGACGCGCCTCGAAGCGCTCGTGAAGAGTCCCCCCCCCGATTACGTTGCGGGCGCGGCCTTCTACGGCGCGTGCCTCCACTACGAGGCCGGCAAGTTCGGCGAGGCGCAGACGAAATTCGAGGCGTTCACGAAGGACTATGCCGCGTCGCCGCTCAAGGACGACGCCCAACTGCGGCTCGGCTTCTGTCAGGTGCAAACGAAGCAGTTCGACAACGCGGTGAAGGCGCTTCAGCCGCTCACCAACCACCCACGGCTCGCCGATCAGGCGCTCTTCTGGATGGGCAAGGCGCAGGCCGGGCAGGCGGCGCTGGTCGACCCGAACAACCCCAACGGCCGGACGCAGGCGTTCAACGTCGCGATCAACACGCTCCGCACCGCCGCGGACAAGGCGAACCAAATGGCGGGGCAAGACCCGGACGCGAAGGGCCGCCGCGCCGAGGCGCTGCTCGAACTCGCGGACACGCAGCTCACCGCGAAGCTCCCGAAGGACGCCGCGGCCACCTACGAGGCGATCTGGGCTGAGAAGTTGCTCCCCGCAAAGGCCGAGGAGACGCTCCAGCGCCTCATCACCGCGTACCACCTCGCGGGCGACCTCGCGACGTCCGAGGCCCGCATCGCAACCTTCAAGCAGCAGTTCCCCAACAGTACGCTGATGCCCCTGGTGGCGTTCCGCGGTGCGGAGAACGCGTTCGCGAAGGCCGAGGGCCTCGCGAAGCAGAACAAGCCCGCTGACGCGAAGACCGCCTACGCCGACGCCGCGGCCAGGTACGCCGACGTGGTGGCGAAGTACCCCGAGTTCGATCGGGTGAACCGGGCGCGGTACGGTCTGGCGCTGTGCCATCTGGCCGTCGAGGATTGGGAAAAGGCGATCAAGGTTCTGGAGGCGATCCCGGCCGCGGAGCGCAACGGGGATCTCTCGGCGGTGTCGTACGTACTCGCCGACTGCCACATCCGCACCGCGCCCGCGAAGGCCGAGGACGCGCTGCAAGACAACATGCTCCGCGAGAAGTTGACCGCGGCCGCGGGGCTCCTCGACGCGTTCATTGCAGCAAACCCGAAGGCCGAACAGACCGCCGACGCGATCCTGAAGTTCGGCTACTGTCAGAAGCGGCTCGCGATCCAGCTCCAGCCGGGCAACGAGCGCAACGACGCGCTGAACAAGGCCCGTGCCGCGTTCGAGCGGCTGCCGCGCGAGTTTCCGCAGTCACAGCTCATCGGCACGGCGCATTTGGAACGCGCGAAGGTTCTGGCACTCCAGGGCGACAAGAACAACGCGATCAACGCGCTGCGGGGGTTCAACGCGGACCCGCTCCAGAAGTCGCCGGTCGCGCCGCTCGGGATGATCTACCTCGCCACGCTCCTCCGCGAGCAGAACCAGGCCCCGCAGGCGGCCCAGGCGCTTCAGGAGGCCCGGCAGAAGTTCGAGGGCGGGCTGAACAACCCGCAGAAGGCCGAGTGGCTGGCGCTACTCCGGTACCACCACGGCGTGGCGCTCTTCGAGAGCAACAAGCCGACGGAGGCCCGCGCGGCGTTCGACCAGGCCGCGGCCGCCGCGCCCGCGCTACCGGTCGCGGTCGAGGCGGCGTTCAAGGGCACGCAGTGCCAGGCGGAAGAGGTGAAGGCGAAGCTCGCGGTGATCGAAAAACAGCGCGCGCAGCCGAACCTGAAGCCGGAACAGATCGCGGCCCTCGACGGGCAGATCAAGGCCGCGAAGGGCGAACTCGCGACGGTCGCGAAGCTGTTCGAGCAGCGCGCGGAGACGTACCGCGCCGCCCACCCGCAGAGCGAGGCGCGGGCGCGGCTCCTCTACGAAGCCGCGTGGACCCACCGCGCCGCGGGCGGCGACCCGGTGCCCGCGTACACGGCCCTCCTCGGCCAGTACCCGGACCTGTCGCTCTCGGTCGAGGCCCGGTTGGAGTTGGCGGAACTGGTGGCGGAGAAAAAGCCGGACGAGGCGATCAAGCTCCTGAAAGAAGCGATCGACAAGGAGCCGACCGACAAGCCGACCCCGCCCGAAACGATCGACCGTATCCGCATCCGGCTGGGCGTTCTGCTCTTCGACAAGAAGGACTTTGCCGCGGCGCAGGGGCAGTTCGACGCGGTGGGTAACAACGACAAGTCGCCGCACCGGGCGCACGGGCTGTACCGCTCCGCGGAGTGCCTGCTGGCGCTCGGCAAGGCCGACGACGCGCAGAAAAAGCTCATGATCTTCCGCGACAACGCGGCGTTCCACAACGTCGCGGGCGTCAGCGACCGCGCCCTGTTGCGCCTCGGCCACGCGTACACGCAACTGAAGCAGTGGGACCCGGCGCGTCAGGCATTCGAGACAGTGATCGCGCGGTACGGCAACAACAACACGTGGGCCGTCGACGCCCGGTACGGCATCGGCTGGGCGTTCCAGAACCAGGGGCGGTTCGACGACGCGGTCAACGCTTACGCGCTCGTCACGCAGGCGACCACCGACGACCGCGCCGGCCGCTCGCACCTGCAAATCGGGCTGTGCCGGGCGGCGCAGTCGAAGTGGGCCGACGCCGGCAAGTCGTTCGCGACGGTGTACTTCGGCTACGACCTTCCGGACCTGAAGTTCCCCGCGCTGCTGGAACACGCCCGCGTGCTGGTCGAGGAGAAGAAGCCGGAAGAAGCTGTGAAGTTGCTCGAACGCGTCCTGAAGGACGCCCCGAAGGACGGCGAGTGGGCGAAGGCCGCGCAGGAGCGACTCGACAAGATCAAGAAGAAGTGAATTGGCTTGAGCCCCGGAGGGGCGTCGGATGTTAGCCCGGGGTGGAGCGAGGCTTTGCGAGCGCAACCCCGGGTACGCGATGGGAACAAGAACCGAGCCCCGGAGGGGCGACAGAAACCCGTGCGTCTCATTACGGACGACCTACCGAAAATTGATGAGGTGACCGTCGCCCAGATCGAGCAAGTTCTCGGAGGCGAGGCCTTCGGCAAATTCGCTGTCCTGATGTCTTCGGACGAAGCGTTCATTCAGGCTGCGTGCGTGTGGGAACCGGGAGGACAAAGCCGCCGGTTCATCGAAGAAACTGGCTCCGATCCGTTTCAGTTGGAGTACCGAGAGAAAACAACGGGACGCTTGTTCGTAGCAGACGGCAACCGCACGCTCGCCGAAGTGACGCGAGCGTTCATCGGGTACCTGAATGGGCAAACCGACTGGTTGATGCGATTCACTTGGCGCGAGATTGATTCCCGCTGAGGTTCTGTCGCCCCTCCGGGGCTCGGGCGATTTGTGACGACAACGTTTCCCAGGGTTTGCTCGCTGCGCTCGCCGCACCCTGGGCTAACATCCGACGCCCCTCCGGGGCTGAAAACGATCCACGCTGCGTTTCGTGGAGGTTCCTGCGATGACCGATCGCTCTCTTCTGCGCCGGACGTGGCTCGCGAGCGCCCTCGTGGCGGTCGCGGCGTGCTTCACGACCCCGCGGCCCGCGTCCGCCTACGTTGAAGTTCCGATCACGCTCGGCGACGTCATTCGCCAGTCCACCAACATCGTTCAGATGCAGGTGACGAAGGTGGACCGCGAGAAGAACCTCATCATCTACACCAAACTACAGGACATCAAAGGCAAGCACCCGCAGACCGAGATCAAACACAACATCGGCCGCGGCGGCCTCAGGCCGGGCGAATGGGAAGAGATCATGAAGTGGGCGGAGGTCGGCAAGACCGCCACCTTCTTCCACAACGGCGGGGCCAGCGAGACGTTCATCGGCGTCACCTGGTATCAGGCGTACCCGCAGGGTGAGTGGTGGGGCATGTCACACGGCGAGCCGTTCCTCCTCCGGAGCTACGCGGGCAAGGTGGACAAGTTCCCCGCGCTGCTCACCGACATCCTCGACAACAAGGAGGTCGTCGTCCCGTGCATGGTGGACGGCGACAAGGAAGCCCTGCACAAGAAGACCGCCCGTATCCAGCGCATGAAGGCCAGCCTCAAGCTCATCGACTACAACCCGAAGCGCGACTTCGTCGGCTGGGGCGGCGAGGACATCCGTCGGCTGGCGGGCATGCCGGGCTTCGACCGCTACGCGGCGCTCGCGAAGCTCGACGCGGAGTCGCAGTCGGTAACCACGGTCGATTTTGACAACGACGGCAAGCCCGATATCTGCCTTTGCGGTGCGAACAAGGTCGTGCTGCTCCAGAACGGCGGCGACGGGTTCATCGAAACGGCGCTACCGGGCTTCACGGGCGGCGCGCGGTCCGCGGTGTGGGCCGACTGCAACGGCGACGGCCTCCCGGACCTGCTCCTCGCCACCCCGACCGGTCCCCGGCTGTTCCTCAACCTCGGAAAGGGGCAGTTCCGCGACGAAACGAAGCGCCTGCCGGTGGAGGTGGCGTACAACCTGACGGCCGCGGCGTGGGGCGACTTCGACGGCGACGGGAAAGTTGACATCGTCCTCGCCAACGGCTTCCACGGGCTGCGCCTCTACCGCAACACGCGGCCGGAGGCGCCCAAGATCGTGCGGCCGACGATCGGCGCCTGGCACGCGATCGGCATCTTCCGCGCGCAGAACCCCGCGGACAACTTCAAGACCGAGTTCCCGATCGAGAGCGAGAAGTTCACGCCGGAGAAGGAGTACAAGGGCAAGCGGAACATGCCCACCAAGTGGGCGCCGAAGGAGTTCAAGGGCGAGCCGACCCCACTGCCGGAGGTGGGCGCGAACTGCGCGACGTACGTCCGCACCGAACTGGACGTGCCCGCGGACGCGGCCGTGCCGGTGACGATCAACGCCGGGGGCAACACCCTCACGGTGTGGGTGAACCGCGAGAAGGTCTTCGCCGCAGACAAGGGGAAGCCCGAGCCGTTCGCCCTCGAACTCAAACTCAAAAAGGGGAAGAACGAGCTGCTCGTGAAGATGTGCAACGCGGAGCAACCGCAGTCGTTCGCGTTCGCGGTCGGTACGGGCGACGGCGGACCGCCCGGGCCGTGGTTCGCGGACGCCTCGGACGCGTGGGGCCTGGGGCCTAACGGGCTGTGCTCCGACGTGAAAGGAGACACGCTCGCGGTCGCGGACCTCACCGGCGACGGCAAGCCCGACGTCCTTTACGGCGCCGGAGCGGGCTGCCTGCTCGTCAATTCGGGCGGGACGTTCGTGAAGAAGGCCGACAGCGGCATCAGCTACAAGCCGGGGAAGGTCGGCCCCGCGCTGTGCGACTTCGACGGCGACGGCCACCTCGATTTGTTCGTCCCACAGACCGACGGAAAGTGCAAGCTCTACCGCAACGATGGCACGGGCAAGTTCACCGACGTGACGGCGAGCGCCGGCGACCTCGCGAAAGCGCTGCCGGGTGCGGTGTCGGCGGCCTGGGGCGACTTCGACAACGACGGCAAACCGGACCTGCTCGTGTGCTGCCTGAAGGGCACCAACCGCTACTTCAAGAACGAGGGCGGGGGCAAGTTCGTCGAGAGGACGAACGACCTGGGCCTCAACCAGAAGGTGTTCAACTCGCAGGCCGCGTGCTTCGTCGACCTCAACGGCGACGGGCAACTCGACCTCGTGCTCAACAACGAGGGGCAGGAATCGAGCGTGCTGTTCGGGGTACAGACGCCGGGCGGCGCGAAAACGGCCGTCACGGTCGCGCTCAACGGCACCGCGACGCTCAACGGCGGCAAAGTGGTCGTGAAGGACATGAGCGGCGCGCGTGTGACGTGCTGTGCGGTCGCGGGGGGCGACGGCCGGGGCGGGCAAAGCGGCACGGCGCCGCGGTTCGTGCTCTCGCCCGGGGCGTACAAGTTCGAACTCGTCGGTCCCGACGGCAAGGCGACCGTAAAAGACGTGACCGTGACCGCGACCCCCATGCAGGTGAAGGCCAACTGAAGAAGAGAAAAGCTTGAGCCACGGATCACACAGATGACACCGATCCGAAGACACTATCAGGAGTGAGTCGAGATGCAGTGGTCGAGTCTTCTCTCTTCAATCGGTGTCATCTGTGTGATCTGTGGCTCAAGCTCTGCCGCGGAGCCCGGCCCGTGGGCGACGTACCGCGGCAACCCGCAGCGCACCGGCAACACCGACGGAACGGCCGGCCCGGCCGCGCCCGCGATCCTCTGGTCGGTCAAGTCCACCGACCACTTCATCGCGTCGCCGGTACCGGTGAAGGACGGCGTCTACGTCGCGGGCATCGGTGCGTTCAACCGCCCCTCCGCGCACCTGTTCCCGCTCGCGGCGAAGAACCCGCCGGTCCCGATCTGGACGAAGAGCGCCCCGTACCTCAAGCTCGCGTCGGTCAGTTCGCCGGCCGTCGCGGACTCGCTGCTCGTCTTCGGTGACGGGCTCCACCAAGACTCCGGCGGCGTGCTGCACTGCGTCAGCGCGGCCACCAGCAAGCCGCTGTGGCAGCTCGTCATGCCCGGCAACCTGATCCACCTCGAAGGCGCCCCGACCGTCGTCGGGAACCGCGTGTTCATGGGCGGCGGCGCCGCGGGCTGCTTCTGCATCGAACTCGACCGGGCCGTCCTCGACGGCAAGGAGTACGACCTCGCAACCGTCGCGAAGATGCAGGACGCCAAATGGAAGGAACTCGTTGCGAAGTTCGAGGAGGCGAAGGCGAAGAAGGACGACTTCGCCCTCCCGCCCGACGACAGCCAGTTGCTCAAGTTCGCGCCGAAGAAGCTGTGGCAGAAGGGCGAGGGCAAGTGGCACGTGGACGCGCCGGTCAACGCCGCGGGCGACGTGGTGCTCGTACCGACCGCGTACCTCGACAAAGAGAAGGTCGGCGAGCGGGCGCTGTACGCGCTGAAGGCCGACACCGGGGAGACGTTGTGGAAGAAGGAGCTGACGTACAACCCGTGGGGCGGTGCGACGGTCGCGGGCGATGTGGTGATCGTGCCGGGCAGCTCGATCGGCTACTACTACAAGGAACTCAAGGGCGCGAAGGGCGACGTCACCTGCTTCGACCTCAAGACCGGCGAGCTAAAGTGGCGGAAGGAGATCCCCACCGGGGGCGTGCTCGGCTGCGCCGCGGTCGCGGACGGACTGGTCGTCTGCACCGCGACGGACGGCAAGGTGCGGGCGTACAAGGTGGCCGACGGCGAGCGCGCGTGGCTCTACGACGCCAAAATGCCGCTGTTCGCCCCGCCCGCGGTCGCCGGGGGCGTCGTCCACGCGGCCGACCTCGGCGGCACGGTCCACGCGATCGACCTGAAGACCGGCACCGCGAAGTGGACGCTCTCGGTCGCGAAAGAAACCGGTGCCCCGGGCATGGTGTACGGCGGCGTGACCGTTCACGGCGGTAAGCTGGTGGTCGGGACGTGCAACATCGACGGCCCGTGGGTGAACAAGGAAACCGTCCTCGTCTGCATCGGGACGAAATGATACGCCGCGTGTTCCAAGAAGGGGTTCACATGAAACGGTTCGCCGTCGCTCTCGGGTGCCTCGCGCTTCTCGCCCTCGTCGGGCGCTCGGCCGCCGAGGAGAAGAAGGCCGGGGTCGCGGTGGACGCGGCCAAGAAGACCGTTACCGTGGACGCGAAGGTCGCGCCGCGGAAGCTCGAACACCTCAAGGGCGAGGTGTACCCGATCGAACTGATCGCCTCGTGGCCCCACCCCAAGGGCAAGAAGGCCCACGAGACGGTGTTGACGGTCGACGTGGACCCGTCGGAGGTTCACAAGGGCCTGGAAAAGATCGGGCTCAAGCCCGGCAAGCCCGCGAAGGGCGCGGCGCCGAAGGAGGGCGCTCCGGACCCGAAGGCCGAGGGCACGGAGGTGAACGTCTACATCGAGGTGCCCGACGGCGCCGGAGGCACCAAGCGCCTCACGATGGACAAGGTGCTCATGGACCCCAAGACGAAGAAGCCCGCGCCCAAGATGACGTTCGTGTTCACCGGCTCCGTGATGACGGCCGTCGACCCGAATAAACCGGACGAGAAGAAATACGGGGCCGACCTCACCGGCTCGCTCATCTGCCTGTTCCCGGTCACCGACGAGGTCGTGCTCCAGACGGGCTGGACGATGAAGGAGGAGAAGTTCCTCAAGCTCGACGTCCGACCCGACGTGCTGCCCAAAGAGGGGACCGCGGTCAAGCTGGTGATCGAGGCGAAGTAGCGGGTGGTGCGGGTGCGCGTGTGAGCGAAAGGCAAAAGACGGGGGAACCGGCCGTGAAATACAGTCGCGTGGTTCGGTCGTCCGCGTTCGCGCTCGGCCTGGCCGGGTGTTCGCAGCCGGCGGGTGAGTCGAAGGTCGAGCCGCCCGCCGCGGTGGTGCTCGCGTCGCCGGCTCCGGCGTCTCCGCCCGCCGCCGCGCCGCGGCCCCAGCCGCCCGCGCCGCAGCCCGCACCCAAACCCGAACCCCCGCCGCCGGCGTTCGCGTTTCCCGCCGACCGCACCGGAACCGCGCTCGCCCGCGTCGTGGCACCCGACGTCACACGGCCGCTGCCCGCGGAGCGGTTCGGGGCCGCCCCGAAGCCGCGGACCGTTCCCGCGCGGGTGCTCGAACCGGACGCGCCCGCCACCACGAGCCACACCCTGCCGCCACTCCTCCCGCCGAAGCCGGCCCCGGCCAAACCGGGCGCGCCGCCGGAGAAGGTGCCGCTCGTCCTCGGCGCGCTGGCCGACGGCGGACCCGCGCGCCCGGTGCTGCCGGTCGCGGCGGTCGTCACCGAGCGCGCCCGCGACACGAACCTCCCGCCGCCGGCCCCGGTGCTGGGGCGCCCGCTCAACGACCGCGCGAGCCTCGACGACCCGACGGGCGAACTCGGTAACGCGGAGGTCGTGGCCGGGGTGGTGAAGGTGCCGCCGGCCCCGAGCGGGTTCGTCAAGGTCGCGGTGCCGGACCCGTTCGAGTTGGGTGAGCAGGTCAAGCCGAAGGTGCCCGCGGCCGCCGAGCCGTCGGCCGCCCCCGTCACGGTCAACCCGCAGCGCGTGAAGTGAAAGCGCGGGTTCGGAGGCGCGACCGGCCCGCCCGGAACGGGCGGGCCGGTCGTTTCGGTGCGGCCCATCAGATCGCGAGCTTCCGCACGACCAGCTTGGTCTTGTCGCGGTTCAGGATGACCAGCAGTTTCGCCTCGGGGATGAGGAACAGGTGCCGGTCGAGCGGCTCCGATTCGCCCCAGCCGCGGACGAGCCCCTCGGCCTCGGGCAACCCTTCCCACGCGGTCAGCACCGGCGTGTCCACCCGCCGGTCCTTGTGAACCGCGATCGACACGCCGTCCTTGGTCCGCGGCGGCGTGCCGACCTTCACCTCGTTCACCCGCAGGAAGTAGTTGCCGGTCGCGGTCACCGCCGGCACGTACCACACGTGGGCGAGCCCCGCGGGCTTGCCCGCGACCGTCCCGCCCTGGTGGGTGAGGATCTGGTCCTTGCCGTAGAGCAGCTTGCCGTCGGCGCTGGGGTAGCCGGCCGCGACGTCCGGGGTTTTCACCTGCCACCGCTTCTGGGCCTCGTCCACGATCACGAACTTGTCGTTATTGCCGTACCCGTTGCCGGCCAGGAACATCTTCCCGTCCGCGGCGGCGCGGATCTGGTTCTGGGGGATGCCGATCTTCTGGTTCGACCCGTCGATCGGCCGGCCGGCCGCGAGGTCCATGAGCGCCACCTCGCCGAACGGGTCGACGACGAGCAGCGGGCCGTTGGTCCGCGAGCCCATCGCGATCCCCCGCGCCCCGTGAAAGAGCGGCACGTCGAACTCGTTCTGTCGCTGGAAGTCGGGCAGGGAGTAGACGCGCAGCTTCCGGCTGCCGGGGACCGTCGTCACCAGCTTGTTCGCGCCGGCGGCCATCATCACGTCGCCGTCCTCGGTCGAGGCGGTGTCGGGGCCGAAGCCGCCGGTGTTCGCGTCGAACAGGACCAGCCGGCCCGGGCGCGCGATGTGGAAGACGAGGTACCGTCCGCCGCCGCCGACCGCGACCGCGTCGGCCTTGCCGGGCAGGAGGACCGTCTCCGCGAAGGTCGGGTCGAGGTTCGCCGGCGGGCTGATCGGCGGCACGGTACCGCCCACCGGGCGGAGGTCGAACGTCTCCCTCTTGGGCCGGGGGGGCGTCGGGGTGAACGGGTCGGAGGGTCCCGGGATGACAGTGTTGCCCTTCGGGCCGGTGTTCCCCTTCGGGTTGCTGATAACGCCCTTCGGGCCGTTCGAACTGCTGCCGCTCCCGGAGCGGCTCGACGAGGCGGTTTCGACGTCGACCTGCGTGAACAGGTACCAGCCGGTGATACCCAGCCCGCCGAGCACGAACAGCAGCCCCAGCCCGCCGCTGAGGAGCACGACCATCGCCGAGCCGCCCTTGCGCTTCGGTTCGTCTTCGTCCTCGTCTTTCTTCTTCCGCGGGGGCGGGGGCGGGGCGGTGGTACCGGGCAGCGCGCCTGGCCGGACGAGCAACTCGTAGGGGGCCTGTCCGGCTTCGGGGGGCGTGGCAGGCTTTTTGAACTCGGCGGTGAGTTCGGCCTCGCACCGCGGGCACGCGACGGTGAACGCGTGCCGCGCCTCGGTGACCGGGAACGGGTGGCTGCACTTGGGGCAGGTCGCGTCGAGTGGCATCGGGGCACCCGCTGGTGATTTGAGTTGAGGTTATTGTTCCGGATGCGTGCCGCGAGTGCAAGCGCAGCGGTTCAGGCACGTTACGAGTTTGGCGTCGGCTTGTCGGATCGCACGGGAGAAGGTCTAATACCGCGGTGCCCCGACACTCGCGCCCGGTGCCGTCCTGATGGACATCCCGACGTGGCTGATCGAGATTCTCCGCCAGTTCCCGATGGTAGTTGTCATCGGCTTGGCCGTCTGGTGGACGTATAATCGGTTAGAGCGGCGCGAAGTCCGCCAAGAGGAGTTGATGAAGGAGCGCGAGCGCCGGCAGGAAGAACTGTACGAGCGAATGCGACAAGACGTTCGCAAGGCGGCTGAGGCCGAGATCGAGCGCAGCGACAAGAGGCTCAACGACGCCATTGCAGACAAGAACAAAGAGATCGACCGACTCACGGAACAAATCGTGAGCGAGTTGAAGAAGCTCACGAAAGAAGTGGACCAACTGACGAAGAAGCCCAAGGGGTGATTCGCGGGAGAGTAAGTCATGTGGCCCGCGTTCGTCTTCAATCTCGTCGCCGCGTTGCTCATCGCCGGGTGGTACCTGCGCGCCGTTCGCCGCTTGGAACGGCGGATGGACGAGCGGATGCGAAAGTTCGAGGAGTGGGCCGACGCGGAAGACGCGAAATTCGACATCGCTCGCGACGAGATCAAGGCGTCCCTGCGGGAGAAAGTGGACCGCGCGATTGCCGAGATGGAAGCGAATTTCAGAGTTCCACCGACCGGGGAGGTTGCCGAGGCTCACGTCACAGACACGTTGAAGTTCACGCAATCAGCAAAAGCCCGACCGACCGGTGTTCCGACCGAAGAGGAGATTCGCGAACTCCCGCTGTGGGCTCGGGTTGCTTTCGCCGCGCGCTGCGCCCGGCGCGTGCTTCCGCGGTTCGAGCATTTTTGGACAAAGGCGCCGAAGCACCATCTGGAAGCTCTTTCCAAAGCCGTTCGTTTCGCTGAACACGCCGCGCAGACAGCGAAAGCCCCTCACAATGCCGAGGAGGTTGCCCATGCGGCCGACCTCGTTCGCATCGCTTTTGTCACTGACCCCATTTACAGAGAATGCCACGACAATATCGCCTTGGCCGCTTACGCAGCTCGTAACGCCGTCTACGCGGTCTCTGACGTTGCCCGTGCCGTGACCCTCGCGACGCGCGCCGACGTTGCCTGCGTTCTCGACAGAGATGTTACTCATTCCGCTCACTTTGCCGTGTCAGATGCGGCAAAGGCCGCAACCGATGAGAAGTTAATTCGTCACGATTTCGAAACGATTTACAGCCTCGCGTGGGCGAATGGATGGACCGACGCCACCCCGGTACCGCCGTCGGTCTTCGATCCGCTGTGGCTGGAATCGGAGAAGCCCGCGACTGAGGTGGAAATCACGCCGGGTGAGACGTCAGGTTCGTAGCGCTTCTGTTCGCACTTCCGCTCCGCGGATAAGCTAAAGATCAAGGTGAAGAACCCCGTCGTCGAGATGGACGGCGACGAGATGACCCGCATCATCTGGCAGAAGATCCGCGAGAAGCTGATCCTCCCCTACCTCGACATCGACCTCAAGTACTACGACCTCGGCATCGAGCACCGCGACGCCACCGACGACAAGGTCACCTTCGACAGCGCCGAGGCCACCAAGAAGTACGGCGTCGCGGTCAAGTGCGCGACCATCACCCCCGACGAGGCCCGCGTCAAAGAGTTCAACCTCAAGCGGATGTACCCCTCGCCCAACGGCACCATCCGGAACATCCTCAACGGCACCATCTTCCGCGAGCCTATCGTCTGCAAGAACGTCCCGCGGCTCGTCAAGCACTGGGACAAGCCCGTCGTCGTCGCCCGCCACGGGTTCGGCGACCAGTACAAGGCCAGCGAGATCCTGTTCCCCGGCGCGGGCACGGTGAAGCTCACCTACACCCCGGCCGACGGCGGCCCGCCGATCGAAAAGGAAGTCTTCAAGGCCCCCGGCGGCGGCGTGACGCTCGCCATGTACAACCTCGACGACTCCATCAAGGGGTTCGCGCGGGCGTGCTTCAACTACGGCCTCGCCCGCGACTATTCCGTGTACCTCTCGACCAAGAACACGATCCTGAAGATTTACGACGGGCGGTTCAAGAACCTGTTCCAGGAGGTGTTCGACACCGAGTTCGCGGCGAAGTTCAAGGAGAAGGGACTGACCTACGAGCACCGCCTGATCGACGACATGGTGGCCGCGAACCTGAAGTGGAACGGCGGCTACCTGTGGGCGTGCAAGAACTACGACGGCGACGTGCAGTCCGATACCGTCGCGCAGGGTTACGGGTCGCTCGGCCTCATGACCAGCGTGCTGACGACTCCGGACGGCAAGACGGTGGAGGCCGAGGCCGCCCACGGCACCGTGACGCGCCACTACCGGTTGCACCAGCAGGGGAAGCCGACCAGCACGAACCCGATCGCGTCGATCTACGCCTGGACCCGCGGCTTAATCTACCGCGGCAAAATGGACGACACGCCCGACGTGGTGAAGTTCGCGGAGACGGTGGAGAAGGTGTGCGTCGACCTGGTGGAAGCCGGGAAGATGACGAAGGACCTGGCGATCCTGATCGGCGACAGCACGCCGCACCTGACCACCGAGCAGTACCTCGACGCGGTGGACGCCGAACTGAAGAAGCGGATGGGCTGAACGGCCCCATAAACGAGCAGGGGGCGGAAAGCCCCCTGTTCCACTTCACCACACTTCATCGTCCAATACGAGAGCCGGGAAGAGTCGCCGGTAACACCGGCGTGCGGCCCAACCGAAACCGAGGAGTCCGCCGGTGCCCGCGCCGAAGATCAGGCTTCGGAATCCCGCGTTCCACGATTCCACGTAGAACGAATACCGGACCAGCCCGGTCTCTTCACAAGCAACCGCCGTGAAGAAACCGATGATACCGCCGACGAACGCGAACCACAGCGCCCAGAGCGGGACCCGTAACAGTTCTTTGGCGGTCCGCACGTTCCTGTTCCGACGAACCAGAGCGGGATCGAACTTCGTGTGAGTGTAGCACGTGCCAGGCGCGAGGGGTGGCGATGAACTTTCGCGAAATGGCCCGCGACCCGGAACACCGGCGCTCGTTCGAGAAGCTGCTCTACCTCGCGGCCCAGCACGGTGACGCCGACCTCGTCGCCGAACGGCTCTCCTGGGGCATCGACCCCGACTGCCGCTCCGCCAAGAAGGGCCGCACCCCACTCATGGCCAACGTCTGCGGGTCGTGTCCCAGCGCGGCCACGGTCCGCGCGCTACTCGCCGCCGGCGCCGACCCTACCGCGCTCGACCGCGCCGGCCTGACCGCTCTCGACTACGCCCGGCGCAAGCTGGCCCGGCTCCAGGCGCGCCCGCGCCGCGCGCCCCGCAAGTCCCCCTCGCTCGACGAAAACGATCAACTCCAGTTGAGCGAGGAGGAGCAAGCCGAAATGGATCGGATGCGCGGTGAACAACCCGACCTCGGGCCGGAGTTCTTCCGGGTGTGGTGGCAGGAGCGGCTCCGCGCCGCCCGCCGCGTGTTCAACGACCCGGATCAGGTGGAACAAATCGTGTCGATGCTTGAGGCCGTCGGCGGGCGAGGGTGAGTGCGCCGAGGGGAAACGACACGGGCCGCTCACCACAACTCGTCTTCGGGTACCACTTGCGGGCGCCGGGAGCACTCCTGAGCCGACCACCCGAACCCCAGCACCGCGCCCGCGATCGTCCCGACGCTCGCGCTCGCGCCGCCGGCAAGGCTCCAGGTGTAGTACGCCTTCGAGCGGACCAGGCAGGCCCACTCACAGGCCGAAAACACCGCCCCACCCACAAGAGAACCGACCAGCGCGAACCCGATCGTCCACAGCGCGATGGTCGCCGCTTCGCTCAACTGGCGCATACGTCACCTGTTGCAGAGGGCGCCGAAGGAGCCGACCCGTTCCACTCAACCGTAGCACGTGATCGAGTGCGAACGCGCCACCCACGCGCCTCTTCCCGCGAACCGGCCCGCCGACCGGTACGGCCCTACTTCTTTTTGGGGACGCGACGGACCATCCAGATGTCGAGGTCGCCGGCGGCGCCGGGTATCTCGCGGCTGTGGAAGTACATCCGCATCCCGTCCGGCGACAGCCACGGGCGGCCGATTTCGCCACCCTCGGGTGCGAACCCGAGTGACTGCGCCGGCCCGAACGGCACGTCCGCCGACGGCCGCACGTGGAACCGCGTCTCGAAGGGCCGCTGATCCATCTTCATGCGAACGATCACGCGCCGGTCGTCGGACACCCAGCAGGTCGTGTCGTACGCGGGCGAGTTGACCGGCGGCGGCAGGACCGTTTCGTCGCCGAACGGCTCGTCGCGGCTCTTCCGCGTGAACACGACAATGTCGCCCTTCCCCAGACCGGCGGGCCGGAGCGACGTGACCGACAGCGTCAGCCCGTCGGCCGACAGGATCGGCACGGTCGACCACCCGACCGCGAGGTTGACCGGTTCGGGTAGGCGCTCCGGCTCGCCGAACGGCTCGTCGCGCGTCTTTCGCGTGCTCATCCAGACGCCCTCTCGCGCGAGCCCGTCGCGGAGCGTCGTGAACACCAACACTAGCCCGTCCCCCGAGATCGACGGCGTCTCGCGAACGTCGGTGTTGATCGAATCGGGCAAGAGTTCGGCCGCGCCGAACGGCTCGGCGGCGGTGCGGCGCTGGCTGATCCACAGCTTCCGGTCGCGCGCGAACACGATGGTCAGTTCGTCGGACGTGAGGGTCGCGGCGAGGTCGCGGCCGGGACCGTTCACCCCCGGCCCGAGGTTTTCCGGCGTGCCCCACTCCCAGTCCGGCGACGCTAGCAGTTCGCCGAGCGCGGAGGTTCGCACGGCCGGCGGTTGAGGTAATGGTGGCCCGGGCAACGGCGGTTGGGGCAGTGGCGGTTGGGGCAACGGGGGCGGTGGTGCAAGTGGCTGTGCTTGCCGTTGCGCGGTACCGGCCGGCTTCCTCGCGATCAGTTCGTAAGCGATCATGGTGCCGACGACGAGCACCACCGCGCCGCCGATCAGCGCGAGCCGGCGCCGGAGGGGGAGTCCGCCCGTCCGCCCCCCCGGCGCGGCGCCCGCCTTCTCGGGCACGGTCGGCACGAACAGTACCGTATCGCCCCCGTGCGGAGATTGGGTCAGACAAGTGGCCAGGGCGTCGGCCAGTTCGGCCGCCGACTGGAACCGGTCGTCGGGGTTCTTGGCGTGCAACTTGGTGATGACGTCGCAGAGGCCCTGCGGGGTCTCGGGGATGGCGTCGCCGATCGGCCGCGGGGCGTCCTCGACGACGCGCTTCAAGATGGCCAGGCTCGTCGACGCGCGGAACGGCGGGTGGCCGGTACACATCGTGTAGAGCACGCTGCCGAGGCTGAACAGGTCCGCCCGGTGGTCGAGCGGCGTCCCGTACGCCTGCTCGGGCGCCATGTACATCGGCGTACCCGCGATCATGCCGCTCTGGGTGAGGCTGGCGTCGTCGGCGGCGCGGGCGAGGCCGAAGTCGGTGAGCTTGACGCGCCGGTCCGGTCCGCTCTCGATGAGGACGTTCGCGGGCTTGATGTCGCGGTGGATCAGCCCGATCGCGTGCGCCGCGGCCAGCCCGCGGGCCAACTGAACCCCGATCCGCACCACGTCGGCCGCGTCGAGCGGCCCGGTGCGGTTGATGAGGTGTTCGAGCGTCTCGCCCGGGACGAACTCCATCACGAGATAGGGCAGCGGTTCGGCCTCGATCCCGTAAACCTGAACGACGTTCTCGTGCCGGACGGCCGCGTACCCGCGGGCCTCGCGCACGAACCGCTTGCGGGCGGGCGAGGTGGCGGCCATGCGCGGCGAGAGCACCTTGATGGCAACCACGCGCTGGAGCACGTCGTCGAACGCCCGGAACACGATCCCGAACCCGCCGCGGCCGACGACCTGGAGGACCTCATAATGGCCGAGCCGGCCGAGCGAATCGGGCCGGAGCGGGGGTTCGAGGAAGTCGATCGGCTCTTCGGGTTCGTCGGCCCCTTCCGGGGGACCTCCGCCGCGCCGGGTCGGGCCGGGGCCGGGCGTCGGGGCCGCGGCCGGTTGTTCGAGGAACCGATCGGCCCGCGCCAGCGCCGCGAGCAACCCTTCGATGCGCATCCGCTGTTGCGGGTCGTCGGCACACGCGGAGTCGAGGTACGCGGCCCGCTCGGCCGGATCGAGCTTGTCCAGAGCGGCCGCGAAGATCGTCTCGTCGGTCATTAAAACGCACTCGCAAGGGGGAAAAGCGCTATCAATGCGAAAAACGGGTCGAAAGTGGCTCAGGCATTTTCGATTTTCGATTGAAAGACGCCGGACCCGCCGTCTTTCAATCGAAAATCGGCAATCGAAAATCATGAATCGGAGACGGCCCGAAACAGCCACGCCTTGCTGTACGTCCAGTACCGCTTTGCGGTGGCCGGGGAGATGTCCAGTACAGCGGCGGCCTCTTCAATGGTCAGCCCGGCGAAGTAGCGGAGCTTGACGAGTTCGGCCTTTTGCGGTTCGATCGCGGCGAACGCGTTCAGCGCCTCGTCGAGCGCGACGAGGTCTTCGGCCGGTTCGGGCGCGGCGAGGGGCAGTTCGTCGGCGTCGTGGCGGTGCATCTCGCCGCCGTGTTTGGCGGCCCTCTTCCGGCGCGCGGCCTCGACGAGAATCCGGCGCATGGCCTCGGCCGCGGCGGCGAAGAAGTGCCCGCGGTGGTCGAACGTCGGCTCGTTCCCGACGCGCAAGTACGCCTCGTGGACGAGGGCGGTGGCGTCGAGCGTGTGCCCGGGCTTTTCGCGCGCCAGTTTGGCAGCGGCGAGGGCGCGCAGTTCGGCGTAGACGAGCGGGAGCAAGTCGGCGGCCCCGGCCTTCCCCGCGCGCACGTCGCCCAGGACGCGAGTAATCTCGTGCATGCGCCCGAGAATATCCCGCCCGGCGGCCGCGGGCAACCGGCGGGCTACGGGGTCAGAAACGCGCTCGCAGAACGCGCACGTGGAGTACGGGACCGTGCGGAGGGCGTCTTTGACCTCGTCCGCCGCGTAAATCGAATCGGCGAGCGTGAAGGTTCGGGCGCCGCTGCGGAAGTCGTCCTTCGCCGCAGCGTGCCCGTCGCGGTGCTGTTGTCTCGCGATCGCCCCTCTCGTGCTCAAGACGACCGGCGCGGCGGGCTTCAACGACACGGATCACTGGGCGGTCGGATTCGAACAGGCGACTCGGCCGGCCGATCGTGTCGCACGGCACTTCGGCGAAAGGCAATACCGCGACCTGCATCGTCGCGCGGCCGAGTAGCGGTCTACTTCTTCCAGTATTCGGGTAGATCCGGCAGCGTCTCGCGCAGAATTTCCAGCACCGCGGTTCGGTCGGCCGTGGACAGGTGCGCGAAGGCGTCCGACGTGTCCTTGCCCGTTAACACCTCGTGCATCCGCTTCAGCGTGTGCGACTTCACCTCTGCGGGCAGTTGCGCGAAACCCTTCGAGTAAACGAGGTAGCTGCACGGGTACTTGAACAGCCGCGTCTTCAGATCGAACTGACGCAGCGACCGCCCCTGCCTGTCGAACGGCCCGCGGGCCGCGAACTCCTTCGCGAACTCCGACGTTCCCGCAACCGGTCCCTCCAGCTTCACCTCGCCGCAGAAGAGGAGGTACCGCGCCAGCGCCTCGCCCGCGGACTCGATCCGCCGCTTCACACTGTCCCACTTGTGATCGGCCGCCTCGCCGAGTTCCTTGTTCAGCGTCGCCTCGTAGTGCAGCGCTTGCTTCGTGCCGACGAGCGCGCGGGCGATGCGGTTGTGGGCTTCCGCCTGGTGTTCGAAAACCATCAGTGCGACGAGGTCGCTGTGCGGCGTGAGGTAGTTCGCCACCGTGAACCGCGACTTCAGTTCCGTGACGTTCTGGCCGCTAGCATTCCCTTCGGCCTCGGGATCGCGCTTGTTCTCGACCGTCCAGTTGCCCATGTGCGTTTGCCTGCCGTGCGTGCCGGTGACGTACCACCCGCCCCAGCGTTCCTTGAAGGGGCTGGTGTGATCCGTGCGGAACGTCCCCGCGTTGAGGATCGGCATCCCGTAGCGGTCGGTGAACACGGAGCGCACGAGGTGCCCCGGCGCGCCGCCGGTGACGGTGGACGCGTGGCACGACAGGCAATTGTCTTTTTGGCGATCGAACTGCGGCTTGTCGTCGGGCGACTGGTCGAGCGTGTAGAACGCGGTGCCGATGTTCGTATCGACCGCGGAGAACTCCAGCACGTCGCCGCGGAGGCAGAACCCGACGTACACGTCGTCGTTGAAGTAGATCGCCCGCGGCGTCTTGGGGGTGATGCGGTCGCGCTGGAAGCTCGTTTTGGAGAAAACGAGGACCTGCGACGACCGCGGGACGTCGAGTTCCTTGAGGATCGCGGGCAGGTAGCCGTGATCGTCCACGAACGCGAGTTTCGCCTGCCCCGTGCGGATGCGCTTCTGGAGGGCGTTGACGACGTTATCGGTCTGCGCGGTCTTGTAGCTGATTGGCGGCCGGTCGAGGTCGTCGAGCTGCGCGACCGCCGGTGACGCGACGGCACACGCGACCACGAGCGCGAACGTGAGGCGGAGCATGACCAAGTCTCGGGAGCGGAGAAACGAACGGCGGGAGGGCGATCCAGCAGGCAAAAGAGAGTGTAGCGCGTGGAAAGTGGATAGTAAAGTCTTATTTTGGGATTCCCTGTTGTTTAGAAGGGAATTGGGGCCTGCTCACCTGCGGCTCGTCTCCGGTTCCAATCCTCAATAAACGCACGCAGCGCTGGCGGAAGGGTATCAAGGACGATTGCGTGCGACGTCTTTAGCCACATGATCCGATTTTCGTGTCGGACCGCAGATTGTTTGAATGCGGCTAGAATGTTGTGGCTTTCGTGAACGGCGAGTCCACCGATGCGAGCAAGAAGCGGCAAGGAACTTTCGGCCGCCTGTCCGGCAGCTGCGGTGTCTGCGTCGTGCAAATAGTAGTCGTCGGCTTCTTTCGTGCTTTCAAGAAGAATTTCCGAGAGTGCTAATTCTGTCACTGAACTGTACTTTGCGCGAAGTTACAGGTTTCCCGCGGCGAGATCGAGGCACCGGTGTGCCAGGTTCTGAATTTTCGCCGCGGCGTGATGGTCGCCCACAACGGCCTGAATCTCTTCGGCCAGTAGCTCGCGCTGCCAAGCGCGGCGCTT
>JAFKJJ010000009.1 GCA_017306025.1 Planctomycetota bacterium | reverse complement strand
GTGCTCGACCTGAAGGCCCTGAACGTCCCGCCGGGCGAGTATCACGTGTCGTTCCTGGGCGGCGGGGTGGTCAAGTACCGCGACCAGCCCGAACGGGTCGCTTCGGCCGAGGCCGCGTCGAAGAAGATGCTGGCGGAGGTGAAGGCGCTGGAGGCGGAGGTGAAGAAAGTGGCCGCCGACACCAACGCCGCCCCGCCCGCGAAGAAAGAGCAGATGGCGAAGGCTCTGGAAGCGGTCAACGCGAAGATGAAGGCGGCCAGCACCGCCCTGACCGCCGCCCAGCAGCAACTCGAAAAGGCGAAGCAGGCGGCGCAGCCCAAGGACATTGCCGACATCATTGTGTGCGAACCGTTCACGATCCGCGTCACGCCCGTGGAGAAGAAATGACCCCCGATTACAGTTGCCGGGGACCGGTCCCACCGAACGGGATCGGTCGGCGCGCGTTCCTACAAACCGGTCTGGCGGGATTCGCCTCGCTGAGCCTGCCCGGCCTTCTGAAGCTCCGGAGCCGGGCCAGCGACGCCCCGGCGACCGGCAGCGGCGAGAAGAAGGCGGTCATCATGGTGTGGCAGCCGGGCGGGCTGTCGCACATCGACTCCTACGACCCGAAGCCGGATTCGGGCAGCGAGTACGCCGGACCGTTCAAGCCGATCGCCACCAAGGTCACCGGGCTGAAGTTCACCGAACTGCTGCCCCGGCATGCCGCCATCGCCGACAAGATGGTGGTGCTGCGGTCGATGCGGCAGACGGCGGGCGGCCACCCGGCCGGCTCGATGCAACTGCTCTCCGGCGACCCCGACACGCGGGACAAGCCGAAGCCCAAGTACCCCGACTGGATGGCGGTTTCGAACTACATGCTGGCCCAGAAGGGGCCGCGGAAGAACCCGCTGCCGGCCTACGTCGGCATCAACCCGCCGCTGGAGTACAACGGCCCGGCGTACCTGGGCGACGCCTACTCCCCGTTCGTGATCTCGGGCGACCCGAACGCGCCCACCTTCTCGGTGCCCAACATCGGGCTGACCGACGCCGACCAGGTGGGTCGCATCGGCCGGCGCTCGGCGCTCCGCCAGCAGCTCGACACGCTGGACCGCAGCTTCGATCACGCCCGCGAACTGGGGGCGCTGGACGAGTTCGAGTCGCAGGCGATGGGGCTCCTGACGAACCCGCAGACGAAGATCGCGTTCGACCTGAGCCGCGAGGACGCGCGCACCCGCGACCGCTACGGCCGCAACGCCTGGGGGCAGCAGTTGCTCCTGGCGCGGCGCCTCGTGGAAGCCGGCGTCGACGTGCTGACGACCAGTCTGAGTGGCCCGCTGTGCGGCCGCGTGCAGAACTGGGACGATCACGCGGTCAATCACAACGTTTTCGAGGCGATGAAGTTCCGGGCGGAGGTGTACGACCGGGCGGTCTCGGCGCTGATCGAGGACGTCTACCAGCGCGGGCTGGACAAGCGGGTGCTGGTCGTGGTCACCGGCGAGTTCGGCCGCACGCCGAAGATCAGCTACGCCGCCAGCACCGGGGCGGGCGACGCGAGCGCCCCCGCGGGCACCTCGCAGCCCGGCCGCGACCACTGGCCGCGGGGCTTCTCGAACATCTGGGCGGGGGGCGGCATCACCCCGGGCCGGTTCGTGGGCGCCACCGACAAGCGCGGCGAGGACGCCGTCGAACGGGTCTGCGGCCCGGGCGACTTCCTGGCCACGATCTACCAGCACCTCGGGATCGACTACGCGAAGACCTTCATCAAGGACTTCAACGGCCGCCCGACGGCGATCGTGGACCACGGCAAGGCGATTCCCGAACTGACCGGGTGATACGGCCGTTTCAAAGTAGTCGGCACACTCCGTGTGCCGTCGCGATATCCTCCCCGCGTGCAGCCGGGATTGCGCGTGCAAGCGAGGCGGCACGCGGGACCAACAGCCAAGCGACGGCACACGGAGTGTGCCGACTACTTTCCGGCCACACCTTCGCGTCGGTAATTCGCAACGCGCCGCGCTATCCCAAATGCACTTCGGTCCGCGTGCCCCGCAGGTCCATCTCGAACTCGATGTCGGTGATGGGCGGTCGCGAGTAGTGCCAGCGGACGCCGTGGATGCTCGCCGGCCCCGCCCGGTTCAATACGAGCTGCGGCAGGACGGTGTCGAGAGAGTGAGCGGTGTAAACGTCGATGGCGTTGACCCGCGACCAGTCGGCACCCAGCCCGTAGAGCCGGCGCTCCATCAGATCCAGAACGAAGGCCGCCTTCGTGGCGATCCCGCGCGGCG
>JAFKJJ010000090.1 GCA_017306025.1 Planctomycetota bacterium | reverse complement strand
GTTGACGTTCGGGTCGTTGGTCCAGGTGGGCCAGATGGCCGACGAGATCAGCCCGCCGACGCACGCCCCGACGACCCCCAAGCGCGGCTACTGGCGGCCCGCTCGGCGCGCCGAGCGGGCGACCTCAATCGCGCGAGTGCGCACCTTCGCGCGTACCAGGAGAAGTACGGCTCCGATCCGGCCCACGATTTGGAAATGCGACTCCTGCGTGCGCAGAGCGGCGACGTGGCGGAGGCGGATCGGCTGTTCTCCGAGTACGCGACCAGGACGGATGCGCCGGACGCCCCACTGGCGCTGGAGGCGTACATCCAGGGTAAGTTGCGGGCGATCGCGCCGCGGGCCGCGGCCCAAACCGGCGCCCCAGCGGAAGAATCGGCTCTGGCGATCATCGAGGCGACCGCCCCGAACCTGCACCGCGCCGTCGACCTCTGGCTCGTGGCACGTTCGGGACGCGCCGACCAGGCGCAGGGACGGCTCTGGCACGCACAAGTGTTCTTTGCCCAAAACAAACACCCCGAGGGTGTCGCGGCGCTGCGGGAGGCCGTGGAGATCGCCCCCGACAGCCTGGAAGCCCGCTTCCAGTTGGCGCTCAGCGTCTCGCTCACCGACCCGGACGAGGCCCGCCGGCACCTGGAGGCGCTCGCCACGAGCTACCCGGACAACCCGTTCGTCCGGCTGGGGCTGGCGAACACGTATCGCATGCTCGGCCGGGGGCCGGACGCCCGGCGGATCTACGAAGGGCTGCTCACCGGACCGCACCGGGCGGACGCGCTCGTCGAACTCGGCACGCTCGACATGGAAGAAGGGAAGCTCTCCGACGCCGAACCGCGGCTGCGAGCCGCTCTGGAGATGGCCCCGAACGCGCCCGGAACGAACGTCGCGATGAGCCGGCTCCACCAGCTCGCCGGCCGACCCGATGAGGCCGCGAAGTACCGCAAGCGGTTCGAGGAACTCGACGCCGAGCAGAAGAAGCCGCGCCCGTAACCCGCCGATCCGCCTCCCACTTCGCCGGTATTGACATGACCGCTCTCCGCCCCCTCCTGTTCGCCGCGTTCGTCGGTTTCGTCGCGACCGGCTGTTCACGGCCCGCGCCGACCGAGCCCACCCCGCCCGCGCCGACGATCGCACCGGGCGAGCCGACGTACACCGGCCCCGCGTGGTTCAAGGACGTCACCGCGCAGACCGGTATCCGTGCCACCTGCCGTAACGGCGAGGAAGCCGATCAGTTCACCATCCTCGAATCGCTCGGCGCCGGCGCGGCCGTCTTCGATTATGACGGAGACGGGCTCCTCGACGTGCTGGTCGTCGGCGGCGGGTACTTCGACGGGCCGAACAAGCAGGAGCTGAAGGGGCACCCGTGCAAGCTCTACCGCAACCGCGGCGGGCTGAAGTTCGACGACGCGACCGCGGCCGCCGGGCTCGACCTGCCGTGGTGGTACGCGCACGGGGTGGCGGTCGCCGATTACGACCGCGACGGCTTTCCCGATTTTGTCGTCACCGGGTACGGGCGGATCGAGCTGTTCCACAACGAGCCGGACAGCAACGGCGGGCGGAAGTTCGTCGCGGTCGGCGCGAAGCTCGGTCTGAAGGACGATTCGTGGAGCACCAGCGCCGGGTGGGGCGATATCGACGGTGACGGCTACCCCGACCTGTACGTGTGCCACTACTGCGACTGGACGTTCGCCAACAACCCGGTGTGCAAGGGGCAGACGGCCGGGGTGGCGCGCGACGTGTGCCCGCCGCAGAAATTCAAGCCGCTCGTTCACGCGCTGTTCAAGAACGAAAAGGGCGCGGCGTTTCGCGACGTCTCGGCGGAGCACAACTTCAAGCCGGCCGGGTGCGGCCTGGGGGTCGTGTTGGCCGACGTCAACGGCGACGGGCGGCCCGACGTCTATGTCGGCAACGACGCGACCAACAACTTCCTGTTCCTCAACCGCGGCGGCAAGCTGGAGGAGAGGGGGTTGGCCGCGGGCGCCGCGGTGGACGATTCCGGGCGCTACAACGGCAGCATGGGCGTGGACGTGGGCGACTACGACGGCTCCGGGCGGGCCGCGATCTGGGTGACGAACTTCCAGGGCGAGTTGCACGCCCTGTACCACGGCCTCGGCAACGAACTGTTCGATCACCGCTCGCGGGCGGCGGGCATCGCCGCGGCCGGGATGACGCGGGTCGGGTTCGGGACGCGGTTCGTCGACCTTGACGGCGACGGGTGGGAAGACCTCGTCGTCCTCAACGGGCACGTCCTTCGGCACCCCTCCGCGGGCGCGCAGAAACAGAAGCCGGTTCTGTTCCTCAACACCCCCGGCCCGTCCGGGCGGCTCTTCAAGGACGTCAGTGATCGCGGCGGGCCGCACTTCCAGACCCCGGCCATCGCCCGCGGGCTGGCGGTCGGCGACCTGGACAACGACGGCCGCCCGGACCTCGTTTGCACGCACGCCAACGGGCCGGTCGCGGTGCTCCGCAACGAGGGCGTCGGCGGCAACCCGTGGGTCGGCGTGAAGCTCGTCGGGAAGGGGCATCGCGACGTCGTCGGCTCGACCGTGATTCTGGAGGGAGAGTCGCGAACGCTGACGCGGTTCGTGACGGGCGGCGGCAGTTACCTGTCGGCCGGCGACCCACGCGTCCCGTTCGGCCTGGGCACGGCGGGCAAGGTGAAGCGCCTGACGGTGAAGTGGTCGTGGGGCGGGGCGCAGTCGTGGGAGAATCTGGAGCCCGGCGCGTACTGGGAGTTAACGGAGGGCCAACCGGCTGCGAAGAAGTTGCCGTGAGGGCTGTGACTGCGGCTATGCTTCGTGGGGCAGGCCGCCTGGCCTGCCTCGCTTCGGCAGGCCAGGCGGCCTGCCCCCCTCACATCGGACGACCGCGGCGGCTCATTTTTTCGTAACGCGAACCAATCGTTCGGCCGCGGTCGTTCGTCGGAAGTGTCAAGGATCACGATTCGATACCGGTCCGCTCGCGCGACCGGTGCCGCGTTCACGTCACGCTCGCGAACCTCCTCACAGCCCGCGGGAGAACCTCCCCATGCGCGACACGCAAGACCCTTCGCCCGGCCAAAGGCCCGAACCCGACGCACCGGCGGCCCACTTCTGGCTCCGCTGGCGGGTCGCCTCGCTCGTGCTGGTCGCGCTGCTCGCGCTGCCCGCGGGGCGGCAGGCGTACAACTGGTACGAGAGGTCACGTGAGGCGCAGGGCCAACGGGCCGCGCGCGACGCGGCCGCAGCCGAGGCCGCGAAGCTCCATGCCGACCACAAGGCCGCACAGGACGCGGCGCGGGTCGAACTCGACCGCGCCACCACGAACGAGGCAGCGCTCACGAAGGGGTTCCACGACGCGATCGCCCACGCGCGGAAGGTGCTCGAAGACAAGGACTTCGCCGTGCGGCTCACCGGCCCGGCGCACGTCCAGCCCGGCGCGCCCAACAGTTGGAAGGTCGAAACGCTCAACCGCCACGGCGCGCCGATCACGCCGAAGAAGCTCGAACTCGTGGTGAAGGACTCCGCGGGCAAGACGCTCCTCACCGAGCCCAACGAGCGGCCCACCGGCGCGGCGACCACGCTCACGCTGCCGCTGCAATTCTGGGCGGACGTGAAGCCCGGTACCGAGCTGTTCCTCCACGTCTCCGCGCTCACCGACGACGACCGCAAGGGCATCCTCGAAGAGCGCATCCCGCTGGCGCGGCCGGTGTACGTCACGCACCTCGCGACCGACAAGCCGCTCTACAAGCCGGGCGAAACGATCCGGTTCCGCTCGCTCACGCTCGACCGCGCCAGCCTTCAGCCGCCGGCGCACGATCAGCACCTGCGCTTCCGGCTCCGCGACCCCGGCGACGCGGTCGTCCCACTCGACGAGGGCAACGGCCGGCTGCTCCACAACATGCAGCCGGTGATGGGGCTGGACAAGCGCCCGCTGCGCGGAATCGGCGTTGGCGAGTACGCGCTGCCGACCGAGGCGGCGGGCGGCGAGTACAAGCTCGATCTGTACGAGGTGGAAAGCGGTACCGGCCGCGAGATCCTGCTGGAGACGCGGAAGTTCATCGTGAACCGGTACGTTCCGGACACGTTCGAGAAGAAGCTCGAATTCGACGGGAAGTCTTACGGGGCCGGGGATACTGTTCAGGCGCGGATCGAGGTTTCGCGCACCGCGGGCGGTCCGATGAAGGACGCGAAGGCGAACGTCGTCGCCACCGTCGACGGCCGCGAGTTCTACAAGCAGACCGGTGCGACGTTCACGATCGTCCCCGCCGAACGCGGCGCGACGAAAGCGGTTCTCGACGTGCGGTTCAAGCTCCCGGCCGACATCTTCGAGAAGGCCGCGAAGGACGTCCCGCCGTCCGCGACGCTCTCCCTCAACATCCAGGATGGCAGCGACGCGGAGCCGATCGTTCGGCCGATTCCGCTGGTCACGAAGTCGCTGAAGGTCGAGTTCTTCCCCGAAGGCGGCGACATAATCGACGGCGTCCCGGGGCGCGTCTACTTCATGGTGAAGACGCCCGGCGGCCCTCGCGACCTGTCGCCCGTAAAGCCGGGCTTCACGGCCGCTCCAAGCAACAAGCCCGCCGATCTGAAGGGCTACATCACCGACGGTACGAACAAGCTGGGCGATGTGGCGACGCTCACCGACGCCGAAAACCCCGGCGTCAACCGCGGGCACGGCATCTTCCCGCTGAAGCCCGAACCGGGTAAGCAGTACTTCCTCAAGATCACCTCACCCGCCGGTATCACCGAGCCGACGCCGTCCGGTTTCCCGATCCCGGCCGCAAAACCGGACGGCGTGGCGATTACCGCGCTCGACGCGGTCACCGAGAAGGCCGCCGCGATCCGCGTCCGGCTGCAAGTGGGGCAGGGTACCAAGACGCTCCACGTCGGGGCGTACGCGCGCGGCCGGCTGGTCGCGCACCAGAAGCTCGACGTGACCGCGGGCACGCCGATCGACGTGGCGCTCAAGGGCGACGACAGCGCCGGCGGTGTGACGCGGGTTACCGTGTTCGAGGAACCGAAGGCGGCCGCGGGCGAGGGGCGCGCGGCGCTCGTCCCGCGGGCCGAGCGCCTCATCTTCCGCAAGCCGGACCAGCAACTCATTCTGAACGCCAACCCGGACAAGGCGCGGTACACCCCGGCCGGGCGGGTGCGGCTCGAACTGTCCGCGTTCAACGAGAAGGAGCAGCCGGCCCCGGCCGTGCTGATGGTGGGCGTGGTGAACCGCAGCGTCATCACGATGGCCGACAACAAGACCGACCGCCTCATGCCGACGCACTTCCTGCTGTCCGGCGAGGTGAAACACCCCGCGGAACTCGAACACGCGGACTTCCTGCTCACCGACCACCCGAAGGCGGGCGTGGCGCTCGACCTGTTGCTCGGGACGCAGGGCTGGCGGCGGTTCGCGGAACAGAACCCCGAACGGATCAACCCCGCGGACCGACCGGACGTGGACAAGATGCTCGTCGCGCACGGCCAGCGCACGAGCGCCCCGTTCGCCCTGTACAAACTCGAAGAACAGCGCGTGAGTGCCGAGTTCCAGCCGAAGCTGGAGGCCGCCGTACTCGCCCGGTCCGCGGCGCAAGAGGCGTGGAACGCGCGGGGCGCCGATGCGGACGCGGCGAACAGGGTCCGGGCCGCACAGACGGCGGTGACCGAGGCCGAGACGAGGTACACGAGCGCCGCGGCCGAGTTGCACCGTTACGAGACGCGGCCGCTGTACCCGCCGACGTGGTGGATCGCGGCGCTGTCGATCGCGCTGATGTCGTTGTGCGTCGGCGGCGTCGCTCTGAGCGCGTCGCAGCGGTCCGGGGCGCGCCGGCCGTACTACCTGGGGACGTTCCTGGTCCTCGCGCTGACCGGCCTGGCGGTGGTGGGTGTCGCTCAGACGCAGTCCACCCCGGAGGCCGAACTCGCGTGGGCGAAACTCGACGATCGCAAGCCGATGCCAGCCGGCGCGGTGGCAGAGCACCGCGGGAACGAAAACGACGAGGCCCGGGCCGAGCGCTTCGCCCAGGCGGGCCGCGCGGGCGCCGGGGCGATGCCGATGGCCGACGGCGGTCCCGCCGACTTCGCGCCCGCACCAAAAGCTGCGATGCCTCCGGCCATGCCGGCGATGGGAGGAGCGGGCTTCCCACAGCCGAAACACGAGGCCAAGCCCGACGCAAGGGCCGAGCAGGACGGGAAGGGCGACCACGCCAAGAAGTTCGACGACGCGCTGAAGTTCGCCAACGCCGCGAAGGGCGGGCGACCGGCCGACCGTGTTCGCCAGAAGGAGCAGTTGGGGCGAGGGCTCGCCGCGGCGAAGCCCGATCCAGGTCGGTTGGCCCGTCCGGCGCGCCCGGTGGCCCCGGGACCGTTCGACCCCGGCGCCGGCGTCGCCGCGGCCGAACCGCTCCCCCCCGGGGCCGTTCCCGGCCCCGGCTTCGGCCTGCGCGCGCCTTCCGCCGCGGTGCCGTTCGTGGTGCGCGAGTACGCACACCAGCGGGATTCGTCGCTGGGTGAGGTGCGGGCCGACTTCACGGAGACGGTGTACTGGCACCCGGTCCTCGTGCTGCCGGAGAGCGGCAAGACGAGCGTCGAGTTCCAGCTCTCCGACGACATCGCCCGCTACCAGGTGCTCGTCGCCGGGCACACCCTCGACGGCCGCATCGGCGCCGTCACGAAAACGATCGAGGCCCGGCAGCCGTTCAGCGTCGACCCGAAGCTGCCGCTCGAAGTCTCGCACACCGACATCATTGATGCTCCCGTGCGCGTGACCAACGACAGCGACGACCCGCGGAAGGTCTCCTTCGCACTGACCACTATCGGCCTGAAGCCCGAAGGCGCACTCCCCGAGTTCCTCGAACTCGGTGCCAACGGGAAGGGGCGGAAGTTCGTCCGGCTGCGGGCCGACAAGCTGAGCGGCGAGGCGGCCGTGGGCGTGACCGGGTCGAGCGGGCCGGACAAGGACTCCATCCTGCGCGCGATCACGGTCGTGCCGGACGGCTTCCCCGGGGTGGGCTCGGTGAGCGACACGATCGAGCGCCGCGCCGGCGGTACCGTTCGGCTTCCGAAGGACGTGGTCGCGGGGTCGCTCCGGGTGCGTCTGGAGGTGTACCCGACGTCAATGGCCGATCTGGTGAAGGGGCTCGACGGGCTGCTCCGCGAGCCGTACGGGTGCTTCGAGCAGACCTCGACCTCGAACTACCCCAACGCGATGATCCTCGACTACATGACCCAGACCAACCAGACCGACCCCGCGGCCGCGAAGCGCGCGAGGGAGCTGCTCGACCGGGGCTACGCGAAACTCGTGTCGTTCGAGTGTCCGGACACGCCGACGCGGGCGCGCCAGGGCTTCGAGTGGTTCGGCGCCGCGGACAACCAGCACGAGGCCCTGACCGCTTACGGCCTGTTGCAGTTCAAGGACATGGCCCGCGTTCACCCGGTCGATCCGGAACTCATCAAGCGGACGCAGGCCTATTTGATGTCGCGCCGCGACGGGCAGGGCGGGTTCAAGCGGAACCCGCGGGCGCTCGACCAGTTCGGCGGCGCGCCGAACCACACCACCAACGCGTACATCGTGTGGGCGCTGGTCGAGAGCGACCCGGAAGACGCGGAGAAACTCGACCTGACGAAGGAGATTCAGGCGCTGAAGGCCGAAGCGGCGAACGAGAACTCCGTCGGCGGCAAGGACGCGTACTTCGTGGCGCTGACCGCGAACGTGCTGCTCCTCCGCGGCGATCGCCAGACGGCCCACCAGCTCCTCGACCGGCTGAAGGACAAGCACCTGAAGGCCGGCGCGGTGACGGGCGCGGTGACGAGCATCACGCGGTCCGGCGGCCGCACCCTGGAGATCGAAACGACCGCGCTGACGCTGCTCGGCTGGCTGCGGGCGAACGACCCGAAGTACGGGACGGCCGTGAAGGACGCGACGAAGTGGATCAGCCAGCAGCGCGGCGGCTACGGTGCGTACGGCTCGACGCAATCGACCATCCTCGCTCTCAAGGCTCTCACACTGTTCGCCAGGAAGTCCGCCCACCCGGCCGAGAGCGGCGAGATCAAGGTTCTCGTCGGCGGAAAGGAGATCGCGGCGCGGAAGTTCAGCGAGAAGGACGTGGAGGTGATCGGGCTGGACGTGCCGAACGCCGAAGCCGTGTTCAAGGTCGGCGAGGCGACCGAAGTGGAGATCGTGACGGACGCGAAGCAGGCGTACCCGTTCGCCCTGTCGTATACGTATACGTCGCTCACCCCGGTCAGCGCCGAGAAGTGCGCGGTACAGATCAGCACCAAACTCGGCCGGACCGAGGCGGGCGAGGGTGACGCGGTGCCCTTGCACGTAACGTTCGAGAACAAGTTGGACAAGGGGCACGGGATGACGGTGGCGGTGATCGGCATCCCGGCCGGGATGAAGGTGCCGACCGACATGAAGCAGCTCACCGACTTGCGCGAGAAGGGCCACATCGCCTACTTCGAGACCCGCGGGCGCGAGCTGGTGCTGTACTGGCGCTCGCTGGCCCCCAAGCAGAAGATCGAGCTGACGGTGGATCTGGTGTGTGAGGTGCCGGGTACCTACCGCGGGCCGGCCAGCCGCGGGTACCTGTACTACGACGCCGACCACAAGCACTGGGTCGAGCCGCTCGCCGTCACGATCGCCCCCGCGGCCGACGAAAGGGCCGCCGCGAAGTGAGTTCCGAACGGATGCGCAACGCCCGGCCGCGCTCGGATGAGCGCGGCCGGGTTTTTTCGGAGGCGCGCCGGCCGCGGGCGAACCAAAGCGAAAGCCACCTCACGTCGGCCGCGCGTACCTGCCCACGAGATCGACCAGCACGGCCGGGTCGGCCGGTTTCAGCACGTAGTGGTCGAACCCCGCGGCGCGACACTTCTGGTCCAACCCGGGCAGACCCGTGTGGACGATCAGTCCCGGTCGGACGGGTAACGCCCGGCACAGCTCGGCGGCCAGGGTGAAGCCGTCCCCGTCCGGCAGCCGCACGTCCAGAATCACCACTTCCGGGGCGAACGCGTCGTCCCCGCCGACGGTGGCGAGGGCCTCGGAGCGCGAGTGGACGGCGCGGGCGTCGTGCCCGTGCAGCGCCAGGAGCTGCGCGGTCGCTTCGGCGCTGTCGGGGTGGTCGTCAACGACCATGACTCGGAGTTGGCGCGAGTTGGGCATCAGGGTACGCGCGGCGGCACCCGGCAGCGGTGCCCCGGTTGGGGGTGATGGCGATCGGTAACGGGACACGATTTTTTGGCGGTTGCGAGTACCGCTTCCGCGACCAGTGGCCGCGGGCCGGGGGCGTCGGGTTTGTCGCACCGGGGCCGTTCAAATCGTATTCACCGCACGGCCGGTGGTGCGCCAATTTCCCGATTTTTCAAGCAGGTTCCGCGCTCCTGATCTCCGCACGAGGTCTCCCCATTCGGAGTAATTCGCTCCGCGCGCCGAGTTCTTATTGAGAAACCGGACGCGACCGTTTCGCCCGCCATCTGTCGTCCCTTGTACCGGCCGCGGGTACGGGGCTTGCAGTACCACCTGCCGATTTTCCCGACAGCACTCGCTTCGGTCGGGATCTTTGTTTCTCATCGTGCCACGGACGGCCGCTCGAAGGTCGTTACGTGATGTCGACGGTTCCCCTCGCGCTCCGCGTACTCGTGGTGGACGACAACCGCGACGCGGCCGATTCCCTGACCGACCTGCTCCGCATCTGCGGCGCGGACGTGCGGGCGTGTTACAGCGGGGACGAGGCCCTGGCGCAGTTGGCCGGCTTCGACTTCGACGCGGGGGTGCTGGACGTTCACATGCCGGGCATCGACGGGTGCGAACTGGCTTCGCGGTTACGTGCCGCGAGCGCGCCCCGGCGCGTTCTGCTCGTCGCGCTCACCGGCGTGAGCGACGACGCGGCCCGTCGGCGCACCGCCGAAGCCGGCTTCGATCTGCATTTGACGAAGGCGTCGGCTCCGGAAGTCCTCGTCGCGGCACTGACCGCGTTCACACGGTGGCTCGCCGATCATCGGCCGAAAGAAAATGATTCGGGCGCCGGCACGTAAACTGCATCACATTAATACGGCGGGGCACTCGTTACAGGTTGATTGGGCGACAACCTGCGACGGAGTGCCCCGCCACTTTTCTTTGTCCCTCGTCGTTTCACACGCGAATCGCACTTCTCGCCGTCGCGCAGACGAACCGCGTGACACCGGCGATACTACCCTCATCAAGTCTCGCGTGAGGGCACCGCCCGTGTCATTTGATCCGCACCTGTCCACCCGGGCGGCCGTAGCCGAATACTTCGCGGCCCGCGCGGCCCGCTTCCCCGACTTGGTGACGCGCGTCGAGGCGTTCTTCGCCGGTCCCTCGCTCGAAACCGGCAAACAACTGCTCCGCGCGTACTTCCGCGCGCACACCGCCGCCGACGTCGAGTCGCTGCGGATGGTTGCTGCGGCATTCGCCGACAAGCGGCTGGTCCGTGCGGTGGTCGAGTCGGTCCTCGACGACGAGGCCGCGCTCGCGGCCATCGCGGCGCGGTCGTACCCCCACCCGATCGGCTTCGACAAGCTGGTGCTCGACGACGACCGCACCACCGGCTTCAAGTTCCGGCTGCACGTGTACTGGCGCGGGGCGAATTTCGCGGCGCTCGAACGGCTCCACCTGCACCGGTTCGAGATGGCGTCGGCCGTCGTCACCGGCGAACTGACGAACCACGTCTGGCGCGTGGTCGACTTCAGGCCAGCGAACGGCGTGCTGAAGGGGATGAACCGTGCCGAACCCGACGCGGCCGCGGCGCCCACCCGGCGCGGGATGAGCGCGTACGCCGGCTACGCGCGCGACGCCGACGGCCGCCTGCGGAAGACGTACCTGGGTGAGGCGACGCTCGAACGCGGCCCGTCGGAGACGTTCACCTCCGGCGACGCCTACGCGCAGGTGCTCGACGACGCGCACTTCGTGGAGACGAACGCCGAGACCGGCTTCGCCAACGGCGACTTCTGCTCGACGGTGTACGTTCACGGGCCGTCGCTCACCGACCGCTCGGGTCGCCGGCTCCCGGTCCTCTTCGAAGAGACGCGCCTGGCCGACGACGACGCGCTCGTCCCGACGATCCCCGCGATCCCGGTCGAGGCGCTCCGCGCGTGCCTCGGCCGCTACCGCGACACGCTCGACGAGATCCTGAAGTTCTACGACTGGCTGTACCACCCCAAGCACGGGCGGAACCTGTCGGCGGGGATGGTCGCGGGGTACCTGTTGTGCGAGTCGTTCAAGACGCCGCACGCGATCGACGTGTTCGAGCGCCGGTACGACGAGTGCCGCGACGTGCTCCGCCGCTACGAGGCCGCCGTGCGCGACCTGATCGAGGGGCGCCGGACCCCGGCGCAACTGGACGCCGACGACCGCAAGTCGCGCTACGTGCGGCTCCTGCTCGCGAAGGCCGACGCGTACGCCGGCGGCCCGCGGGCGTGGCTGGAGGACTACGGCAGCCTCACGCGCGAGATGTGGCGGTACTTCGGTGCGATCCGCGGCGAGGTGGACCCGCGTATCACCGTTCTCAAGCCCGTATGGGAGGGCGTGGTGAAGCGGAAGCTGCCGGGCGGGATGCACCACGGACACATCGGGGCGATGATCGAGGCCGCGTTCGACGCCAACGCGATCGCGATGCGGCACTTCGAGACGCGGCTCCAGGCCGTCCACAAGGACGAGCACAACATCGCGTGCATCGCGGACGACGAGATCGAGAGCGCGATCCACAAGGTGCTGACGACGCACTACCCGACGTACCGCTTCTACGGCGAGGAGGGCGGGGATGCGGACACGAGCGCGCCCGCGGCCGGGGCGCGGCGGTTCCTGGTCGACCCGCTCGACGGCACGCGGAACTTCCTGGGCCGGCGGCAGGAGTTCTGCACCGCGATCGCGTGCCAGGAGTGGACCGGCTCGGCGTGGCGGACGACCGACGGGGTCGTCGCGCACCCGGCGTCGGGCCGCATCTTCTGGGCGGAGCGCGGGCACGGGGCGTTTATCATCGAGCGGAACGACCACGAGCACCGCACGGCCGTCCACACGCTCCCCGTGGACGACGCGAACCCGCTGCACCACCAGCTGATCGACTTCTCGGCCCGCGGGTTAGACGTCGACTGCCAGACGGACGTGTTCCGCGAGCTGGTGGCCCGCAACGCCGCGATCCGCAACAGCGGGTCCGTCGCGCTGATCCTGGCGCACATGGCGGGCAGCGGCGGGGCGGGCACGGTCCTCACGGCGAAGGACCACGACGTGGAGGCCGGATTGCTGGTCGCGCGCGAGGCCGGTGCGTTCGTCACGCAGATCGAATTCGAGATCGGCGGCGGGACGCGCACCGCGACCGTCGTCGGCGCCGACCGGCGCATCCACGACACGCTCGTGTCGATGCTCCGCGTGCTCCTGGCCCGTTACGGTCGCCGCGTCACCGGCGCGACCTCGCCGGGGTGAGGGCTTGTTGTGGTCCGGTCACTCCGTGACCGGTCTTCTGTTGTGTCCCGCGTGTCGCGCACCGCTTGCTTTTACGATCTCGGCCGCGCGGGAATCCGGTCACGGAGTGACCGGACCACTTCCGAGATGTTCGCCCCGCGTCCCACGCGTTACCATTTCCGAATGCTCAACGCGAGTCGGCTGATCGGCACCCACGACGTGCTGTTCGTCACCCTCGACACGCTGCGGTTCGACGTGGCCGCACGGCTCCACATAGCCGGGCGCACCCCGAGCCTCTCCGCACACCTGCCGAACGGCTGGGAGAAGCGGCACACGCCGGGCAGTTTCACGTTCGCGGCACACGCCGCGTTCTTCGCGGGGTTCCTCCCGACGCCCGCCACCCCCGGCAAACACCCGCGGCCGTTCGCGCTGAAGTTTCCGGGCAGCGAAACGACGACCGACGAGACCGCGGTGTTCGACGCGCCGGACATCGTGGCCGGGTTTCGCGGCGCCGGGTATCACACGCTCTGTGTCGGCGGGGTCGGGTTCTTCAACAAGCTTACGCCCCTCGGGGGCGTGCTGCCGGGGCTGTTCGACGAGAGCCACTGGGCGCCGGAACTGAGCGTTACCGACCCGCGCTCGACCGAGCACCAAGTGAATCTTGTTCTGCGGCGCGTGTCCGAACACCCGGCGGAACGCCGGGTGTTCGTGTTCCTCAACGTGTCCGCGATCCACCAGCCGAACCTCTTCTACCTGCCCGGTGCCGTCGACGATACCATCGAGTCGCACGCCGCGGCGCTCGAATACGTCGACCGGCACCTCGGCCGCCTGTTTTGCGGTTTGCGGGTGCGCGGGCCGTGGCTGGCGGTCGTGTGCTCGGACCACGGGACCGCGTACGGCGAGGACGGCTTTACCGGCCACCGGCTCGCGCACCCGACGGTGTGGGACGTGCCGTACGCCGAGTTCGTACTGAATCGGGACGTGTGATGCTCGCGACCGAGTTACATCCGGTGCTGACCGGGAGCCCCTACGCGGCCTACGTGTACGCGTACCCGCACAAGACCGCGTACCGGCCGTTCGAGCCGCGCGCGCTGAGCGACGTGTGGGCGAACGAGCCGCGTTCCGGTCTGTTCCTGTACGTACACGTGCCGTTCTGCACGATGCGGTGCGGGTTCTGCAACCTGTTCACGACGGCCAACCCGCAAGCCGACCTCGTTACCTTTTACCTCGAAGCGCTGAGCCGGCAGGCGGAAGCCGTGCGCGCCGCGCTTCCCGATGCAAAGTTCGCGCGGTTCGCGATCGGCGGCGGCACCCCGACCTACCTGAGCGAAACCCAGCTCGCCGCACTGTTCGACCTCGTCGAGCGGGTGATGGCCGTGGACGCACGCGCGATCCCGACAGGTGTCGAAACGTCTCCCGATACTCTCACGCCCGCGAAGACTGCTCTGCTGAAATCGCGTGGCGTCGAGCGCGTGAGCATAGGTGTTCAGTCGTTCATCGAATCGGAGGCGGCGAACTCCGGCCGGCCTCAGTCGCGCGCCGACGTGGCCGCCGCGCTGTCGTTGCTGGCGGGCTCCGGCTTCCGCGCGGTGAACGTCGACCTCATTTACGGACTGCCCGGCCAGACGGTCGCGACATGGCTCTACTCGCTCCGCGAGGCCCTGCGCTACTCACCCGACGAACTCTACCTCTACCCGCTCTACGTGCGCCCGCTGACGGGGCTGGGGCGCTCGCGCAAGGAGTGGGACGATTCGCGGCTCGCGTGCTACCGCGAGGCCCGCGCCGTGCTGCTCGCCGAGGGCTACGAGCAGGTCTCGATGCGGATGTTCCGGCGCGCTGTGGTCCGGTCACTCCGTGACCGGTCTTCGGAACCCGGTCACGGAGTGACCGGACCACATTACTGCTGCCAG
>JAFKJJ010000089.1 GCA_017306025.1 Planctomycetota bacterium | reverse complement strand
GCGGTGCGACGGCTCTTCGGTGTACGAACAGCCCGTCGCGTTCTCGTTCGAGGGCCGGGTCCAGAAGTTCCGCCGGGTCACCGTGGTGTTGGAGAAGCCCACCCGCGACGGCGACACGGAGGTCCACATCCTGACGAACCTGCCCCGGAGCGGCGCCTCGTCGGCGTTGGTGGCTCGGTTGTATCGGAGGCGGTGGACGATCGAGGGCCTGTTCCTGGAGATGTCGCAAGTACTCAATGCCGAGCCACACGCGCTAGCGTACCCGAAGGCGGCGCTGTTCGCGTTCTGTTTGGGGCTGTTGGCGTCCAACGCGCTGGCGCTGATCCGGGCGGCCGTGCGGGCCGAGCACGGAGCCGAAGTCGAGGACGAGTTGTCGGTGTACTACGCGGCGCTGGACATCCAACAGGTGTACCGAGGGATGATGATCGCCCTGCCGGCGGACCGGTGGAAGGTATTCGGGGCCATGAGCGCCGAGGCGTTGGCCGACGCGTTGCGCCAGATGGCCCGAGCCATTGACTGGGCGAGCTACACGAAAACGGCACGCGGGTCCAAGAAGCCCACGGCACGCAAGGGCTACAAAAACGGCGGGCATGTTTCGACTCACAAAGTCCTGCTCAAACGCAAAACGTAGCACCTTGGAAGCCCTGGGCCAACGGGCTGCGGGTGCCCAAGAACGCCCGGAAGGAACGCCGGCTGGGGTCGGGAGCCAACGGGTGCGTGCGCCGGCGCGCGGGGCAAGGACGACGTGTGGTGCTGGGACTTCACCCACGACCGGACGGCCTCGGGCGGTCCACTGAAGTGGCTGTCGGTGGTGGACGAGCACACCCGAGAGCGCGTGGCGCTGGAGGTCCGGCGATCGCTGCCGGCGTCCGAGGTGGTGGCGGTGCTGAAGGGTCTGGCGGAGGCGCGTGGGGTGCCGGGTCACATCCGCGGCGACAACGGCCCGGAGTTCATCGCCTCGGCGATCCGGGAGTGGCTGTCGGGTGCCGGGGTCGGTGCCTTGTGCGTGGAGCCGGGGACCCCGTGGGAGAACGGTTACGCGGAATCATTCCACAGCCGTCTTCGGGACGAGTTCCTGGGGGCGGAAGTGTTTACCAGCGAGTTGGAGGCGCGGGTGTTGGGGGCGGAATGGCGTCGGGCATACAACCACGAGCGGCCTCATAGCTCGCTGGAGTACCGAACGCGGGCTTGTGCTGAATCTTGTGTCAGGGAGGCGGGGTGGTTATTCCCCATCCTTCTTCCCTTACGGAGATTGCGGCAATGGATGTAATTCTCAAGGACCAAGCCGAGAAGTTCGCCAACGAACTGGCCGTCCAGGTCACCACGCTCGACGATCTCAACGGCCTGATGCGCACCATGATGAAGACCGCTCTGGAGCGCATGCTCAACACCGAGATGGATGTCCACCTCCAGCGGCGCGGGGCCACGGAACCGACTCACACGCCCGCACCGGACGCGGCCCCGGTCGCGACCAAGAATCGTCGCAACGGACATTCCAAGAAGACCGTCGGCAGCGATATGGGCGAGTTCACTCTCAAGACCCCGCGCGACCGCAACGGCACGTTCGAGCCGCAGTTGATCGCCAAGGGCCAACGGCGACTCGACGGGTTCGATGAGAAGATCCGGGCCCTGTACGCCAAGGGCATGACCACACGCGACATTCAGGAGGTCGTGAAAGAGCTGTACGGCGTGGACGTGTCGCCCTCACTGGTGTCGGAAATCACCGCCGACCTAGACGCCGAAGTCACCGCCTGGCGCACGCGCCGACTGGATGCGGTGTGGCCCATCGTGTACCTGGACGGCATCGTGGTGCATGTGCGGGGCGAGAACGGGCGGGTCTCGCAGCACACGATGTACGTGGCCATCGGGGTCAACGTGCAGGGCCGTAAGGAACTGCTGGGCCTGTGGCTCTCGGAGACCGAAGGGGCCAAGTTCTGGCTCTCGTGCCTGACGGACCTGAAGGAGCGCGGGGTCGAGGACATGTTCATCGTGTGCGTCGATGGGTTGAGCGGGTTTCCCGAAGCGATCCGCGCGGCGTTCCCGCAGACCAAGGTGCAGTTGTGCATCGTACACCTGGTGCGCGCGGCACTGAAGTACACGACCGAAACCGACAGCCGTGAAGTGGCGACGGACCTGAAGACGATCTACCAGTCGGCGACGGTGCTGGAGGCCGAAGAGGCGCTCAAGAAGTTCGGCACGAAGTGGGATGCGAAGTACCCGACGGTCGCCAAGCAGTGGCGCGCGAAGTGGGCGGACATCATCACCCTGTTCGAGTTCCCGCAGGCGATCCGCAAGGCGATCTACACGACCAACGCGATCGAGAGCGTCAACAGCGTGATCCGGAAGTTCACCCGGAACCGCAAGCAGTACCCCAACGCCGAGAGCGCGTTGAAGCTGGTGTATCTGGCGATCCACGAGGCATCGAAGAAGTGGACCATGCCGATCGTGGGGTGGAAGGCGGCGCTCAACCACTTCGCCATCGTGTTCGAGGGACGCCTTCCGCCCCACGCGACCTGACCTGCAAACTGCGGACCTGCCGACCTGACACAAAAGAAATTACAGGCCCCGGCTGGAGGCGGAGCGCGACATCCTACCTCTGAACCTGTCAACTCGTGGCGACCATTTTTTCGTCTTCGTCGGCGGTCTGTTGTCCGCCGAGGCGTGCGGGCTGAGTGATACCTCTGAACCTGTCAATTCGGGGACGACGTTTTTTCATCTTCGTCGGCGGTTCGCTGCCCGCCGAATCGTGCCGGCTGAGTGATAAGAAAATGGCTCCCCAATGCGGCCCGCCATCGGCGGGCCGCACCTCCACATCGAGTTCGGACGGGGTTACGACTTGGTCTTCGCTTTCGGCCGGGCGCGGGGCCGCTTGACCGGCTCGGCGTGAACCTCATGGGCGAACGCCGCCACACCTGCTGCGGCCAGCGCCCGGTGCTCACCGGCCGACCACTGCTCGGGGTTCTTGGCCGCAGGCAGCGCCGACCGCCGGTATGTCGCGTTCAACCGACCCGCGATCGGCTCCGCGCTCGCCGCCGACTTCCCCGCCTTCTTCGGGGCCGATGCGCCGGCCTTGCGCCGCACCGCGCTCAGCTTGGCCCGCACCGTGTCCGGCTTGGCGTACCGATACGGCTCGTCGTTCTTGAGCATCAGGAACGCGATCGTCACCAGCTTCCGGGCCACCGCCACGACCGCCACGTTGTGGCTCTTCCGCTTCCGCAGCCGGCGGAAGAACGCGCCGATCGGGCCGGGGTGGCTGGCCGCGTGCTGGGCCGCCTGGATCAGGATCGCGCGGGTCTGCGGGCACCCGGTCTTGGTGATCGGGCCGTGGTAGCACGTGCCCCCGGACTGGCGGGTGACCGGCACCAGCCCCAGGTAGCTGGCCGCGTGGTCTCCGTCCTTGAACCGGGAGGTGTCGCCCAGGGCCGCCAACAGCGACATCGCCACCCCGTGGGCGACACCCGGCAGGGTCATCAGCAGCTTGGCCTGGTGGCTCTGGTGCGCCAGCGCCATGAGCCGGTCCTCCACCGCGCCGAGTTCCCTCTCGACCGCCTCGTACAGTCCAGCCACTCCAGCCCCTGCTTGGTGAACAGCACGTCGACCGGCGGCTCGACCAGCAGTTGTGCCAGGAGGCACCGGACCCGGTTCTTCAGCCGCGTCCGGTCGCCCACCAGCCCGGCGCGCACCGTGGTCAGCCGGCGCAGCTTCTGGGTGTGCTCGTCGGGGTGCCCGACGGCCGGCCGGTAGTCGCACCGCAGGAGCCGGGCGAGCACCTCGGCATCAATCTCGTCGGCCTTCACCTTGGCCTGGGCGATGGCCTTGATCTGCAGCGGGTTGCCGACCACGACCGCCGCGCCGAACGGACGCAGGATCTCGGCCGCCGCCCAGGTGTTGGTGGTGGCCGCCACAGCGAGCGTGTCGGTTTCGCGCAGGTGCTTGCGGGCGAACGCGTCCAGCGCGTGGCGATCGCCGGTGACCGACATGCGGAAGAGGCACTTGCCCTTGCCATCGAGGGCGCACACCTCCGGTGCGTGCTTGTGCAGATCCAGTCCGATGTAGCGCATCGCGAGGCTCCGTGGGTCACGTCCGCCGCCGCACCGGGCCTTCACCGGGGCTGAGGCCCGTGTGCGGCGGCGGACGTGTGATCGGTGAGCGAGTTGCGGTCGGGCCGTGACCGCGGCGGGCGAGTGTTGTTCGGGCCGAACGGCATCTACCTCTTCGGGCTCGAAGCCCAGCCGGGTGGGCCGGTGGGGTGGTCACTTAAAAAACCGGGCTCGGAGCCCATAGCTATCGTCGACCGACCCCGAGTCGGAACGGCCCTCGCCCCGAGGGGCGAAGCTCCTACTCGTCCCACGCCCGGCGTGGGACAACGAATCCGGTACAGGCAACTTCGGCAAGGGTGCGGTGCGCCTCGGCCACCGCCTGCCTGACATGTTCATACCCGTTAAAAAAAGCCACGGCGTTCTTCGCCAGCCAGACGAACTGATCTTCACCTGGATCGAGGAACGCCGCAACGAGTGGACCGTCGCGCAGATGTGCCGCGTGCTGGGGGTGTCGCGCGCGGGGTACTACGCCTGGCGCAGGCGCACGCCCAGCGCCGCCGAGGTCCGGCGCGAGGAACTGACCGCCGAGGTAGAGCAGATCCACGAACAGGTGAAGGGCCGCTACGGGAGCCCGCGGGTTCACGCCGAGTTGGTGGCGCGGGGGCACGAGTGCTGCGCGAACTTCGTCGCCAAGCTCATGCGCGAGGCCGGAATCGCGGCGAAGACGAAGCGGAAGTTCAAGCAGACGACCGACTCCAACCACGCGCTGCCGGTCGCCGAGAATCTTCTGGATCGGGCGTTCGACCCGGAGGAACCGAACGCGCGCTGGTGTGCGGACATCACGTACGTTCCGACGCGCGAGGGGTGGCTGTATTTGGCGGTCGTCGAGGACCTGTTCAGCCGGATGGTGGTGGGCTGGTCGATGGCCGAGACGATGACGAGTCGATTGGTGGTCGACGCGCTGGAGATGGCGTTGGCCCGCCGCGGCACTCTCAAGGGGCCTTCGTCTTCGGGCCTGGTGGCGCACTCGGATCGCGGGAGCCAGTACGCCAGCGACCACTACCAGCGCCGACTGAAGGAGGAGCGGATCGCGTGGAGCATGAGCCGGCGCGGTGATTGCTGGGGCAACGCGCCGATGGAATCGTTCTTCGCGTCGCTCAAGAAGGAGTTGGTTCACCACGAGGATTACGCCACCCGCGACCATGCGAAGGCGAGCATCTTCGAGTACATCGAAGCGTTCTACAACCGCGTCCGCCGACACTCAGCGCTGGGGTATGTGGCCCCCGCCGAGTACGAGCAGATGCACAACCGAAACCACCGCTAAACGCTGTCCACTATTCGTGGGGAACTCCAATAGCCGAGGAAGTTTTGCCCGAACGGCGCAACCGAATCAACCCCCGCGTCATCAAACGCAAGATGAGCAACTGGAAGAAGAAGAGGCCGGAGCGTCGTCGCTGGCCTCAGCCCACAAAGAACTTCCGACAATCCATCGTCATGCTGAATTGAACGGTATTGGTACTAGACCTCATTCACAATAGCAGCCGTTTCGTAGCACTACAGCGCGGCTTCAGATGACGGATCTATGCCGCCGTTTCTTGTGTGACTGGGTGGCCTGCTGGTGGCGGCGTTGGTGGTAGCGGATGACCGCCCCAACGTGTGGCAGTTCCGCCACCCCTCGCCGCCGACGGAACGTCAGCAGGCAACGCGCATTCAAGGCCCGGCACACCCGTTCCATCGTCACGTGCGGATTCCCCCCGCAGGCGATCCGTGTGGATCGACACGAACCCCAACACCACCAGGCTCAGCACCAGGTGCCGCACCAGGCCCAACCACGGGCGGCCCTCATAGTGCATCAGGCCCGCTTCACCCTTGGCCACACGGAACTCGTGCTCGATGTGGCTCGACGGAGCGCCGCCGCCGGAATGCGCGACAGCGGCTCCTCTCGCGCGTTGGTCGCGAAGTGCTTCACCTCCGCCGTTGCTTCCTTGATCGCCGCGACCAGAAGCCACCGGCAACCCCGCACTTCAATCGCCCGACTCGCCGCGCGCCCGCGCGAGTCCCCAACGGTCTTGCGCGGCAACCGGAACACCGGCCCGCGCGTCGCGTCCTCGGCCGTCAATACTTCATCGGCCCGTTGCGACGGGCCGCCGGCGGTCGTCACCACCGCGGAACGCACCGGCACCTCGCCCACGAACCGCCGGCCCGCCGCATCCAGCACGCGCAAGAACGGCACCTTCGACCCGTACCCCTCGTCGAACACCGGCCAGTCGAACCGCACCCCGCTGCCGTCCAGGCGCACCAACTGCTCGAAGGCGATCTGCCGCTTCGGGCGGTAGCGGACGGGTAGGCGTCCTGGAAGTTGGTGGGAACTGTGTTCAGTTCGGTGTAGCTTTGAGTGTCGTTGGGAAATTACTCCGGCAGGAGGTCGTTATGTCTGAGCCGCTGTCGCCCGAACAGGAAGCGAAGGCCCAAGAACTGGCCGCCCGCATCAAGGCCCGCTCCGCCGATGCCATTCTGGAGATGGCACGTCGGCTCGTTGCCACTACCGACGACACGCTCTTCGGTGACACCGAGTTTGCGCTTCGCGATCAGGCACAGGGCATCGTCGCGGATGCCTATGCGGAACACCTCCCCCAAAAAGTGGATACACCACCGCCGCCATCGACTGCCCCCGGTGCCAGCGATCGGCCCCTTTCCACGGCTACCGCGAAAAAGCGGTCGAAACGCTCGGCGGGTCGGTCACATGCCGACGCGCCTACTACTACTGCGCACTCGGCCAGGAAGGCTCCTGCCCCTGGGACGAGCGTGTCGGATTGACCGCACAACGGCTCTCACCGGCCGTCGAGCGACTCGCCACGCTCTGTGGGGCGGTTGCCGACAGTTTCGAGAAGGGAGCCGAACTGTTGAGGGAAACGGCCGGGATTCGGCTGAGCGAGTCGACGGTACGACGGACTACCGAAGCGACCGGCGGGCGAATCGCCGAGCACTTGCGGAAGGGACGCACCTTTGGTGGCAAACAGTCATGGGACTGGTTCCGCGACGCCTGCGGACGCACCGTGGGCTACATCGAGATCGACGCGACGGGGGTGCGGCAACAAGGTTCGCACGGCGTAGCCGCCGACGGTCGGATGGCCTATGTCGGGATGATCGCCAATCCACTACCGGACGAGGAGCGTGTGTTCGAGGGCCTGCCCAAGCCAGGGGTGTCGATGCGTGCGCGGTACGTCAGTGGCCTGTACCCGTTGGCGGAAATGGGGCCGTTGTTACGCCGTCAGGGTGCGCAGGTGGGCCTGGATCGTGCGGAGGTGTGGGTGGCGATCACCGATGGCGGTGCGGGGTTGGAGGACTTCGTGCGCGAGAACTTCCCTCGTGTGGAGGCGGTGATACTGGACTTCTACCACGCGGCGGAATATCTGGCGAAACTGGCGAGTGCGCGGCACCCGGCGGATGAGTTGGCGGCGTTGGAGCAGACAAAGGCGTGGTCGCGTCTGTTGCGGGATGAGGGCGGGGAGGTGATGATCGCGGTATTGGAGAGTTGGGAGTGGCCGAGTGTGAAAGGCTTGTCGGCGGTGCGTGCGGAAGTGTTGGGCTACTTCCGCAATCAGGTACACCGAATGGATTACCCGAGTTATGAGGCCAACGGCTGGTACATCGGCTCGGGCGCGGTGGAGAGTGCGTGCAAAACGGTAGTGGGTCAACGTCTGAAGGGCTCGGGAATGCGTTGGAGCGCAGTCGGCTCACACGCTCTCTGCCACGTCCGTGCGCTGTATCGCAGCGAACACAGCCAGTGGACCGACTTCTGGAGACGGTCCGCTGTTGCTTGACACAAACGTCTACCAACGAAAGTGACGCTCACCCGGTGCGGACCTCGTCGGGGATGCCCGCGTCCCGGCACCGGACCCGGTCCTCATCCCAGCACGCGGGCAAGAACAACTCGGCGTCCAGCGGCGCCTGGAACCGGCCCCGGGCCACGCCGACGTGGACGGTCACGATGCCGTTATCGCGCTGGCCCACGCAGCCCGGGTACTGCCGCCGCACGCCGGGCGCCTTGTCGCCTTTCTTCCGACAACGGGTCTCGTCGATCACCCCGACGTTGCCCAAGGGGTCGTCGGGCACCGCGTCGAGAACCGCGGCGGCGCGGCGCCGGTACTGCTGCCGCATCCGGAGGTGGTCCCAGCCGGCGGCGACGAGGAACTCCGGGAGCGTGCGGACCGCGGTCCCGCACGCCCGGGCGACGGGTTCGACGCTCTTGCGCGGCAGGTCGGACCGCAACCCCCGGCGGTCGTTGTCGAAGCGCCCGGCGGTCCGCTTCGGCAAGAAGCACCCACGGTACTGCCCCAAGTGCCCCGAGAACGCGGGACCCACATCCGCAATTTCCTGGTCCGTCATCGGATTCCCTCCCGATCACCACTTCATCGGCTTTCAACGAACCCGCGCTGTAGTGGTAGGATGCCGGGGCGCCTCACACCTTGTTGGGTCCCTCCCATGATCGCGTCTCGACAACCTGCGGAAGAAACCGGTCGTGTTTCAGCACCTGACCGGGTTGTCGGTCGCGGTGTTCGACGCGTTAGCGGCACAGGTGGTTCCGGCGGTCGAAGCCGCGCACCGCAAGAAGCTCGACCGGCCCGACCGTCAGCGGGCCATCGGGGGTGGCGACGACTTCGACCTCTCGACCGCCGATCCGGTGCTGTTGGCCGTCGTCGGGTTGCGTCCGTACCCGACCAACGAGGCCCTCGGGTTCCTGTTCGGGGTGTCCGATTCGACCGCCCCGCCGCGCCCGCACCCGGCGCCGGCCCGTGTTGGAACAGGCCGGCAAGGACACGATGCGGATGCCCGACCCCGGCGCGGCCCGGCGCAAGCGGTTGCCGGCGCGGCAGGGGGACACGTCCGGCTTGGCGGGCATCATCGACTCGTTCGAGCAGAGGACGCCGCGCCCCAAGCGACGACAGCGGGCGTACTACTCGGGTAAGAAGAAGGCTCATACCCTCAAGAGCCAAGTGGCTGTGGACGAACAGTCCGGTCGGTTCGTGGACGTATCCGATTCGGTGCCGGGGTCCTGGGCCGACATCCAGTTGCTCAAGCGGTCCCGCCGGATGAGGCGGCTCCCGTCGGGCGTCGGCGACCTAGGCGACTTGGGCTACGCGGGCATCCGGGACGTCCACCCGGCCGGCGCGTGCCCGCGTCGCAAGCCGCGCGGGATGCCGCGCCCGCCCGAGGACGTGAGGTACAACCGGGCGTTCAGCCGTCGTCGGATCGTGGTCGAGCACGGGATCGGGCGGTTGCGCCGGTTCCGGGCCGCGGCGCACGTGAACCGGCACCGGCGACAAGGACAAGCGATGCGGGTTCGGGCCATCGCCGGGTTGGTCAACCGAGTGCTCGACCACCGAACGGGCTCCTGAAACCGGATGGGGTTGGGGCTGGAACCGATACCGCCTTATCGTGAATGAGATCTAAGGGGTCGGCACCCGCAAGGCCGCCCGGCTCACCGACGTCCATGCCGACGCCGCCACCCGGTACACGCGCCTGGCCGGCGATCACGCCCAAGCCCTCCACGACGAGTGGGTACCCTTTCCCCCCAAGACCACCGAAGTGCCGTCCGACGAGAAGCGGGCGTTCGTCGGCAAAAAGCCGACGAACTGTTCGCCCTACGACGACCGTCGCGGGGACCGCTGGAACCGCGTCGCCATCGACCCCGGGAGCCGGGCGGTCGGCAAGCGAACCGCTGAGGCGGCCAAGAGCAACCCACTCTTCTCCGGATAAGTCCCCGACGCCCCGCCAGGACGCGACGCTGCCGATCCGCGATCGCGGTAAAGAAAACGGCGGGCGTGCCGCTCTTGTGAAACGGGCCGGCGGCCTGTCGACACCGCGACAGGCCGCCGGCCCGTTTCACAACAATGCCGTCACACGACCCCGTTACACTTCCGCCGTCGGTCAGTCGAGGGTGATGACCTTGCCGTCATTGATCGGGCCGGCCCACAGCCACACGTTCGGGTCGATGCTGTTGCTGACGAACCGGACGCTGGCGTCTCCCAACGCCACGTCCACACCGTTGGTGTGCTTGCTCCGGGCCGAGTGCAGCGCACCGCCCGCGCCCGAACACGGCAGCCCCTGCGCCGGCTGATCGATGCAGAGCCCGGCCGCGACCAGATCCTGGGAGGTGGTGTTCGGCGGGTAGTAGGTGCTCATCGCCGACGAATCGCCCCACCAGATGAACCCGCGCACGTCCCTCCCCTGTCCCTGACGGACCTCGCCGACCATCACCGTATTGGTCAACCCGTCGCCGACGTCGGTCAGTTGCGTCTTCTTGCTGGGCGGGTGGACCGCGCCCCCCGCGACGGTGTTGTACACCGACCCGTCGAACATCCCGGACATGAGGCCGTACCCCGCCGGCTGGGGGGCCGGGCCGGGTGTCTTGTACGTCCCGCCGTTGCCCCCGCACACCGCGTAGTTGCAGTTCGTGATCGAGCTGAACGCGGCGTTCTCCTGGTCGGACGGACAGGTCAACACCGAATACCGCCGCGCCGTCACGTTGGTCGTGTTCGGGGAGCCGGAGTACCGGGGAAAGGTGCCGGCCCCCGGGGCCGGGAAGTTGGAGTTGACCGAGTCGTTCCCCCCCCAGTTCTGGTACAGCCTGAACGCGCTGTCCTGCTCGACGTACGGCAGAACCAGGACGGCCCACGTGCCCCAGCAGCAACCGTTCCCGGTCATCGCGGGCAGCGCGTCGTTGGCGTCGTGGTAGTTGTGAATCGCGAGGCCGAGTTGCTTGAGGTTGTTCTGGCACTTCATCCGTGCGGCGGCCTCGCGGACCTTCTGAACGGCCGGGAGGAGCAACCCGATGAGGATTGCGATGATCGCGATCACTACCAGCAACTCGATGAGGGTAAAAGCCCGACGAGACATACCACATCCTCCGAGCGCGAACGTGGGCGGCAATACATGTCCGGACGGGTGGATTATTTGGGGGTCGAGCCGACGCCGTTGAGGGCCTCGTTTCTGATCCGAGCCGTCGGTTCCGTCCCGTCTAATTTCAGCCGGAGTGGAGCTCTCGGGCCTGGGTGGACGGCCCCGGCGAAAGGTCCGGGCGGGCAACGGCCGTCCGGTCGGTGTTCTCGCACCGGGCGTTCCGGATGTTGGCACCGCCGGCCGCGTTCGCGGCCCGGACGCTGGTGCGCCCGTACTTGATCGGCTCACCCTAGTGTGGGGCGATCGCCTCGCAAGGCGCCGTTTCGACTCCCCTGCCCCGCACCCGGCGATGAAGCCCGAGGTGAGGGGAAAGAGCGGCGCGGAGGGTTGATGGGCGGTTCGGAATCGGTTCATGGGCGAATCGGTGCAGTAAACGACCCGACACGTTCCCCTAACGGAACCTTGCCGTAGTTGATGAGCGGGTCACGATTTGCGTTGTTAGATTGCGAATTCTTATACGAACGGTGTTCAGTGTCCTACCGGACCGGTGCCGCGTCAAGGCCGTCAGCGGCTTTCCGTAAGGGGCTTATCGCTTCATTTCAATAGCGACGAGCGAAGGCGCTGCCGTAACCGGCTCCCGCGGCAAAGAGAAAATGGACAAGCGTCAATCCGATCGACACTCCGGACCGATATCCGCGTTGAGCGGAATCGGTACCATCGAACAACGGCCGCCTTCATTTTTGAGGGGCGCGCCAACCCGCCCCTCAAAAGTAGCACACGAACCCGACGGTCACTTCCGCCGGCGCTTCTTCTTGTCGCGATCGCGGTCGCGCCGGTTTCCCTGATCGCCACCCGGCCCCGGTCCGCCGTCCGGGCGGTTCGGGTCGTTGCGGATCTGGCGCTTCGCCTGCTCGTCCGCCGCCTTCTGCATCTCCTCCATCTTCTTCTGGAGCGCCTCGCGCAACCGCCCGAGGAACCCCTTACTCTTCTGCTGCGCCTCCGCCACCGCGGCCGTGGCGGTCGGGCTCAGCTTGCCGTTGGGGGAATCGGCCTTCGGCTTCTTGTCCGCGGTCGCACCGCCGTCGCCGCCGGCGCCGTCCACCTTCGGCTTCGGGATGAACTGCCGCTCGATGATGCCCCACAGCGTGCTCACGATGAAGTACAACGCCAGCCCCGCCGCCACCTTGTAGAAGAACACCGCCATCATCACCATCATCATCTTCATCATCATCCGCTGCTGCTCGGCCTGCGGGTCGGTCGAGGGCGGCATCATCTTCGCTTGCTGGTACAGCATCAGGCCCACCGCCAGGATCGGCAGCAGGTTGAAGTACGGCCCCAGGTAGAGGAAACTGCCGATGTCTTCGGGCGTGCTGATGTAGGGGATTTTCTCGGTCCACCAGACGAGCATGTCCGGTGCCGCGAGGTTGTCGATCCACCAGAACGAGTCGAGCCGGAAGAACACGCTCTCCTGCAGGCAGAAGTAAAGGCCCATCATGATCGGCATCTGGGCCAGGAGCAGCAGGCACCCGCCCATCGCGGCGAACGGGTTGGCCCCGTTCTGCATCATCAACCGCGTCTTCTCGCGGTTGTACGCGTGCAGGTCGTCCTTGTACTTCTCGTAGAGGGCCTCGAACTGCGGCTGCAGCCTCTTCTGCACCTCCATCATCCTCATGCTCATCGCGGTCTGCTTGCGGCTGGGGTAGAACAGCATCAGCCGGACGCAGACGGTGAGCACCACGATCGACAGCGCCCAGCTCGAAAAGACCGCGTGGATCGCGGCCAGGAACAGGTGCATCAGGTTCGTGAAGACGATGACGAGGTCGGTCCAGTAGATGAAGCTGGCGAACCGGCCGAGCCACGTGTCGGAGCGGAAGTCGGTGATCGTCTGGAGCGACAGGTTGTCCTTGTAGCGGTCCACGAGGGCCGCGTCGACCTTCCCCCGGTTCTCGCCCATGAGCTTCAGGAGCCGCACCTTCGACGGGCCGTTGTAGAGCAGGTAGCTGTGCGCCACCTTCTCGCCGGGGGCGAGGTCGAGCGTCTCCGACGCGGCCCGCACGGTGATGTCGTCGAAGTACGGCAGGCCCGGGTCCTGCTTCTTCTCGAACGGGATCTCGGTGGTGGCGCGGACGTAGGCCCAGGGGTTCTTCCGCCCGTTCTCGAACGTGTCGTCGGCCCGGTCGTCGATCGCGACCCCGGACGCGAAGAACTGGGTCGCGACCACCATGTACTTGAACTGGTTCTCGCCGCGGGTGACCGCCTCGCCGCCGCGCTTGTTGCCGATCGCCGCGGCCTCCTCGAGCTGCCGCCGCGGCGTGCCCTTGTGGTCCAGCCAGCCGACGATCGCGTTGCGGTAGGTGGTCGCGTACCACTCGCCCTCGATCGGCAGCCCGCGGGGGCCGGAGATCTGTAGCCGCGTCTGCCCCTTGCCCTTCGCGGAACCCGGCACGGCCAGTTTCTCGACCTCCACCCGCAACCCGATGTGGTAGGCCCCCGGTGCGAGCGTATAGATCTTGCGGAACTTCAGGAAGTACGGCTCGCCGAGTTCGGTCTCGAACACGACCCGGTGTTCGCCATCGTCGGGGCGCTCCTCGGAGACGACCTTCCAGTTCCGCTCGCCCAGGAGCGGGTCGGGGTTCTTGTCGTCGGGCGTGGGGTAATGGAAAACGGTGTAGCTCGGTTCCGCGAGTTCCGGAAGGGCCGCTTCGGGCAACTTGCCGGGCGTGAGGTCCGGCACACGGTAGTCCTCGCGCAGGTACTTTCCGCGCGGGTGGACGACGCCGGGGATGAGGTGCAGCGGGACGCCGGTTTTGGTCGGGTTGCCGTTGGCGTCCTTCTCGACGACCCGGCGGCCGAGCCGGTCGGCCTGGTCGAACCGCGTGAGGATCACCTGTTGGACGCCCGCGCCGCGCGTGGAGAGCAGGAGGCGGAGGTACGAGTTGGCGGAGCCCATCGCGACGAGCGTCGGCGGCTCGGGCGGCGGGGGCGGGGCGAGCTTGGGGGGCTCCTTCGGCCCCTCTTTCGGTCCTTCGGGCGCCTTCCCGTCCTTGTCCGTCTTGGGTCCCTCGTCCTTCTTCGCGCCCTCGACCGCCTCCGGTTTCGCCTCGTCCTTCTTCGCGGCCGGTTTCGGCAGATTTCTCTCGGCCTGTTGCCACAGGAAGAACATCAGCCCCGCGAGGAACATGAAGAGGACGACGTTGTAAACGTTTCTGCGCATGAGTTGGGGCCGAGGGGCGTTGTGGCGATACGAGGGTATGTTACGAAACCGCGAAGCCCACGGATGCTCGTCCGTGGGCTTCCGAGTTATTCGTGATATGGGACCGGGGATTTACCGCCCCTCGCCGAGCCGGTCGCCGAGGAAGTTGTCCAGGTCGGGGATGTCGTAGATCTTGTCGCGGGTCTTCTGCCACTCGTACTCGACGCGGCGGAACTTGATGACGTCGTTGTCCAGCACGACGTAACACGCGCGCCAGTTGCCGTCGCGCGGTTGGCCGACGCTCCCGACGTTGCACAGCGTCTTGCGGCCGTCGAGCTTGTAAGCGAATTCCACTTCCTCCGGGCTGAGGAACTGCATGTTCTCGGTGAAGATGCCCGGCACGTGCGTGTGGCCCTGGAAGCAGTAGCGTTCGACCAGGGCGAAGATGCGTTCCATCTTGCGCTGGTTGTAGACGTCTTCGGGGAACACGTACTCGTTGAGCGGGTTGCGGGCGCTGCCGTGGACGAACAGGTAGCCGTTCTCGCGGTGGCTGCGGGGCCGCTCGGAGAGGAACTCCCAGCGCTTCTCGCGCTGCGGCCGCGGTTCGGTGGTCGATTCGAGCTGGCTGCGGGTCCAGAAGATCGCCCGCTCGGCGGACTGGTTGAACCCGTCGGGGTCGAACATCGCGCCCTGGTCGTGGTTGCCGAGCAAGACGAGCTTGCTCTCCATCACCAGGTCGATGCACTCGCGCGGGTTGGGGCCGTAGCCGACCACGTCGCCGAGGCAGTACACCTCGCGAATGCCCTGTGAGCGGATGTCCGCCAGTACGGCCTGGAGGGCTTCCATATTGCCGTGGATGTCGCTAATGATCGCCTTCACGCCAGAATCTCACAGGCGCTGCTGGCCGGGCTGTGGCCAGTGTTAACAGTGAAGTATAGCCCACGCTCCGGCAGGGGTAAACAGCGGAACAAGGGTTGAATGCGGAAACCCGGTCGCGAACGGGGGCCGTCAACCTCCGACCGCGCCGATTGCGTCGAGAAGGCCGGCCGCGGCCAGTTCGTGGCGGAACGCGGCCGCCTCCCCCGTCAGCGGCGCGTTCGGCAATCGAACCGATCCCAGATCAACGCCGCGAACGCGCATCAGTTCTTTCGCGGCCGCCAGAAATCCGTACTTCTGCATGAGCACGATCAGTTCGGCTCCGCGGTACTGTTCAGCGCGGGCGGTCGCGAAATCGCCCGCGTTCGCAGCCGCCAGCAGTCGGTTGTACATCGGCGCCGCGAAGTTGTAGCTGCTGCCGACCGCGGCCCGCGCGCCCAACACGACGGCCGCGAGCAGTTGCTCGTCGAACCCGAACAGCACGTCGAACCGACCGCCGCCGACGCGGAGGAGCCGTTGAAAGGTCATCAGGTCGAGGTTGGTGAATTTCAGTCCGGCGAGCGTGGGAATCTGCGCCGCGGCCTGCTCCAAGAAATCGACCATCGGAAACGCGACGCCGGTCATTGCGGGGATGTCGTAGAAGTAAAACGGCGTCTCCGGCGCGGCCGCCGCCAGTTCGGCGCACCACCGGATCAGCACGTCCAGTGATTTCGGTTTGACGTAGTTCGGGGCGACGGTCGCGACGGCCGCGGCGCCGAGCGTCTGGGCGTGCGCGGCGAGCTGCTTGGCGTCCGCGAGGCAGTTCGACCCAACATGCACCACGAGCTTCAGCGGGGTGCCCTTCACGAGCGCCGCCCACCGCGCCGCGAGCGACAAGCGCTCTTCGAACGTGAGCGAGGAGAATTCGCCGGTAGTGCCGCCGACGAACACGCCGGCGGCGCGGTCGCGGACGAGCAATTCCGCGTGCGGCTCAACCGCGGCGAGGTTCAGTTCGCCGTGGGAATCGAACGGCGTGAGGACGGCGGGGAGCAGCCCGACGAACGGCGTGTGTTGGCGCATGACGAAGAACCCACCCCCCGCCCCCTCCCCGCAGGGAGGGGAGCAAAGACTTTCGGAACTCGAACGCGTCTGAAAGGTTCGAGGACGTGATCCGCGCGTTCACCCCTCCCTGCCGGGGGCAGGGGTGGGCTACCCCACCCACCCCCGTTCGGCGAACCACGCCGCCATATCCTTCGTCATCGCGCCGCTGTTGTCCATCCGCGGCACCTTGTTCTGCCCGCCGTACTTACCGCGAGCCTTCATCCACTCTGCGAACCCGCCCGGCTTCACCACGCGCACCTCCGGCATCAGCATCGCGAGGTCGCCGACGCGGTGCGGCGCGTAGTCTTCGTTGATGCGGCTCAACTCCTCGTCGATCAACTTCGCGAACCGCGACACGTCGGGAGCCCCCTCCGCGAACTCGATCAGATAGAGATGGTGCCCCGGCTTGCCCGGCTGCGACGGGAACACCGGCCCGACGTGGAAGTCGAGCGCGACCACGCCACACGCCTCCGCCGCGTGCGCGACGGCCTTTTCTACTTCTTCACTGATAAGGTGCTCGCCGAACGCCGAGAGGAAGTATTTCGTGCGCCCCGTGAAGCGGATCAGCGGCGGGTCGCGCTTCTCGAAGGCGACCGTATCGCCCACGAGGTACGACCACACCCCGGCGCACGACGTCAGCACCACCGCGTACTGCACGCCGACTTCCACGTTTGCGAGCGTGTGCCGCGTCGGGTGGTCTTTCAGACGCCCGTGCTTATCGAAATCGTCAAACGGCACGAACTCAAAAAAGATGTCGTGATCGGGCACGACCCGGAGCAACTTGTACCGTGGGTCTTCGGTGGCGATGAAGCCCTCCGAGCACGGGTACACTTCGCAGAACTTCACCCGGTCGCTGCCGATCTCGTGTTTGAACAGCTCGCGGTACGGGTCGAACTTCGTGCCGCCGTGGATGACCAGCCGCAGTTGCGGCCACACCTCCGCCACCGTCTTCTTACCGGTCACTTCCTTCAGCTTCCCGAACAACACGTACATCCACGCGGGGATGCCGCTGAGCGCCGTAATGGGCTCGTTCGCGCTGAGTTCCGCGAACCGGCGGACCTTCGCGTCCCAGTCGGTCATCAGGGTGAGGTCGAACGGCGGGAACGTGTACGGCCGGAGGAACGCGAGCAACTCCTTGGCCGCGATGCCGCTCAGATCGCCCGCGAGGCTGCCGTCGGGCTGTTTGCGGAGGTCGGTGCTGCCGCCGAGGAAGAAGAACTTGCCCGTAAACAGCTTCGCGGCCGGGTCGGCGTGCCGGAACAGCGCGGTCGTCGTAAAGGCCGCTTTCTTGTTCGACCGCACCATGTCCCAGGAAACGGGAATGTACTTCGTCGCGCCGCTCGTGGTACCCGACGACAGCGCGTAATACGGGACCTTCCCCGGCCAGGTGATGTTGTCGATCCGCGGGTACGCGTCCTTCCAATAGGTGTTCCAGAACCACTCGTAGTCGCGCACCGGGACGCGCGCCTGATAGTCCGCGACGGACGTGATGCGCGAGAAGTCGTGATCGTGTCCGAACCGCGTGCTCCGCGCCGTGCGGACGAGCTTCATCAGGGTCGCGTGCTGGACCTTCCCGGCGTCGAGTTCGTCGAGCGACCTGGTGCGATAGTGTGCGTAGCGGACGAGGGCCGCGTCGGCGGCGCGCCGGACGAGCCGGCTGTTCGCGATCGGCGCCAGAAACGCGGTACTCGGCATGGGAAACTCGACGGGAATGCAGGAACTAACCACAGAGGGACAGAGGCACAGAGAAGACAGGAGAAGGATTCTTTGAAA
>JAFKJJ010000008.1 GCA_017306025.1 Planctomycetota bacterium | reverse complement strand
TCCCGAACAGCGAAGGGGGACGGGGGGTTAGGTTCTGCGCCTTCTCCCCCCTGTAGCCCCTTCCACACGCCGATGGCCGCCCAGCACCAGCACGCGAGGAACGGCGGGTCGATCGTCATCAGTACCGCGCCCGCGATGACGGGTGGGAACGTCAGCGCCAGCGCCACGACCGCCAGCGCGGCCCGATGGCTCCTGAGCGTCAGGGCGGCCAGCACGTACCACCCCGCGAGCAGTGCCGCGTGACACACGACCGCCGGCAGCCGCACCGCGAGCATCGGCGAACCGACCAGCGACTCACTCAACGACCCGAACACCTCGCACGACGCCCGGATCAGCCACGCGACGAGCGGCCCCTTGCTGTAGTAGCTCCACGCGAGGTGCCGCGACCACTGCCAGTAGTGCGCCTCGTCCGGCGAGAGGTCGAGCGGGCACGCAAGCGCCAAATACGCGATGTGGAACACCACCGACGCGAAAATCAGCCCGAACGCGATCCGCTTGCACGCGCGGTCCGTCAGTCCGGGCGACCGGGGCGCGCCCGCGTGACCGTGGCCGGCGGCGGTCGGCAGAGGGGCGAGAGGGTTGAGGCTGGGCAGCATCGGGGCACGGCTCCGGCATTCACGGCACGGCAACGGCTCGAAAGCGATAAACCGCCACGTCGGAACCGTCAACCCGAATCGCGCCGCCTGCCGCGGTTGCCCAGGTGGTCCGGTCACTCCGTGACCGGACTTCTCTTGCCCCACTTACCGCGCCCCGTTTGCCCGATTCGCGGCCTCGGGCCGCAGGCGGGAACCGATCACGGAGTGACCGGACCACAGAAAATCTCCGAGATTCCCACCGCGGGCGAAACCCCTTATCATGCTTCTTGAATTCCCGAAACAACCCGATCTACTGGTACGACACCGCCGCAAATAGTCGTCGTCTTCTACCCGAGGAATCGAGTCCATGCCCCCCGCAACCAAAGCCGCCCCCGCGGTCAACCCGGAAGACCTCTCGCTCGCGGACCTTCAGGCCGAGGCCGAAACCATCCGCAAGCGCATCAACCGCTTCCGGGAGTCCCTCGGCCGCTTCTTCGTCAACAAGCAGGAAATCATCGACCTGATGTGCGTCGCGGGCATCGCGCAGGAGCCGCTCTTGCTCATCGGCCCGCCCGGCACCGCGAAGTCCGACATCGTGGTGAAGTTCAAGGACGCGCTCGGCATCGCGCAGGAGGACTACTTCGAGTACATGCTGACGCGGTTCACCGAGCCGAGCGAGATCATCGGGGCCATCGACATCAAGGAGCTGCGCGACGGCAAGTACATCCGCCGCAAGGAGGGCAAGCTGCCCACCGCCAAGCTCGTGTTCCTCGACGAGATCTTCAAGTCGAACTCGGCCATCCTCAACATCCTTCTGACGATCATCAACGAGAAGAAGTTCTACCAGGAGGGTAAGCCGGAACCGGTGCCGCTGCGGATCATGTTCGCGGCGACCAACGAGATCCCCGAACAGGGCGAACTCGCGGCCCTCAAGGACCGGTTCGTCCTGAAGATCCAGAGCCGCAGCGTGCAGGACGAGTTCTTCACGGAACTGATCGACGCCGGGTTGCAGGGCGAGGCGTACAAGGGGCTAAACCAGAAGCCGTGGATCGAGGGCCACGCGACGCTCGACGACTTCCTGAAGGCGAACCGCTACTTAACGTACCTGTTCGCGCGCAAGAGCGGCGACGGCCGCGGCGAGGAGGTGAACGACCGGCACCAGTTCTTCCCGGCCGACGTGTTCAAGTCGTACGAGCGGCTGGTGAAGACGCTGGTCCGCGAGGACAAGATCTTCATCAGCGACCGCAAGCTGGTGAAGCTCTACAAGCTGTTCCGGGTGCGGTCGTGGCTGTTCAGCGGCGGCGCCGTGACGAAAGACGACCTGCGGTTGCTCGCGTACCTGGGTGAAACGCACCAGGAGATCGAGCACCTGCGCACGAAGGTGCCGGAGTACCTCGGCGACGCGTAAGCCGTCTGTAGCCTACTGACCTTGCATTTCTTTCCCCTCACTCCCTTAATTGTGGAGTGAGGTTCGCTAAAGGATCATCCCCTTGTCCGGTACCCACATGCAAACAACGCCCTATACGATAGACCGCATTCACGATAGTGGGAGTTGGGTTCTTCCCCCCTCCCCGTTGGTTGTTCAGGAGGCGCTCTTGTGGTCGAGCATGCGGTTGACCAACCCGGCGCAGGCCCGGACCCGCGCGCCGTGTCCCTTGCGCCGGTGACGGTTCACGTCCGTCACGGCGCGGAACCGGCGCAACCGGGCCAGC
>JAFKJJ010000088.1 GCA_017306025.1 Planctomycetota bacterium | reverse complement strand
CGGCTTCGAGGTCGATCCGCCCGCCGGGGATCACCTGCGGGTTGGCCGGGTCGGTCGAGGTGAGCCGCGGGAGATCGACCGTGGGGGCGGCTGTGTCGCTCAGGCTGTAGAAGTACCGGAACAGTTCGGCCGTCGTGCGAACCGCCCGGGGCACGAGATCGGTGGCCTGGGCGACCAGTTCGTCTTGGGTGAACGAACTGTACGCGGCGGCCGGAAAGTACTGACGAATGCCGACGGCCGTTGGGGTATCAACGACGATCGGCCGGTTGCGGTCGAACAGGATGCTCGTGTTACCCCGACCGACGTAGTCCTTCGTGTCGTACAGCTCGGCCTCCCGCGCGTTCTCGGCGAACAGCCCGACGAGCCGATCGCCCGCGAACACCGGGAACTGGTCGGGGTCGCGAAGCCCCTTTCCGTCGTCCGTGTCGGCCATCGCGGCGAAGCCCTGATGTCGGGAGCCGGCGGCGAGATCGAACGAGGCCGTGTAGGTGCTGTCCACGCGGAACACGCCGGCGGTGCTGAACTGCACCCCGTCCACGTAGTCGTGGTACGGATCGAAGTCGGTGACGCTGATGATGCCGCCGGGGAGGGTGCCCGAACTTCCGTCGTAGTGGGGATCGGCGTGGACGTGGGCGGGGACCGTCATGTCCTGGAGCAAGTGGGCGACGTGCCCGAGGTAGCGCGCGGCCTTATCCGGGTCCGTCGCGAACAGGCTGACGATGCCCCCTTCTAACCCGAGGATGCGGAGCGCGCGGGCGGGGGCCGATTCCAGGCCGAGTCCCAGCCCGCCGCTCAGGGTGCGGTTGTAGGCGACGTCGTGGTTCCAGAAGTGCCGGAGGGACGGTGAGGAGTCGAAGAACGGTTCGCTGTTTTTATTGTCCTCGTCCCGGGCGCCGGTTCGCAGTTGGGTGATGACATCCGACATCGAGTTCAGGTCGCTCTTACCGAATTGCCGGACGAACAGTTCGAACCCGTCCTGGGTCAGGTCCTCGTGAACCGGGTTGGCCGGCGCGTCCGGAAGGTTGACCGCGTACGGCGTCAACCGGTCTTCCAGCGCTTCGACCGACAACCGAATGCCGCGAGCGCGCGGGCGTGCGGGCGCGGGCAACCAGCGGGTGAGCCATCGGGCCATGGCGAACTCCGGTAACGGGTCGGATTGAACTGCGGCAGCCGAGACGCGCCTGACGATTGCACAAACCTTAACGGTTATCGTTCGCGCGGTCAACTGCCGAGAACAACGTGCTCGCGCCGTCTTTTTCGCAGGAATCGCGGAGTTCGCCGTTCGCGACACGGGGGACCTTGTCAGCCGCCCACAAGGGGCGTGGCGGCACGAGAAGGCACAAGCGCCTTTCGACCGCCGGGATCACTCCGAGCGGTGCCACGAAACCACGAGCTTGCAACGAGCGTTCATCGGGCGTCCTCGGGTCGAATGCGACTCCCGCCCGGCACGCGTGAGGCAGACGTGAGAAAGATTGTTCCGCGCTGGCGTCGGCCCGCACGTCGTGGTATCACGTAGCGGATCGCGGCACACGTCTCTTCGCCCGCGGCCGCGACGCCCGAACCACTCGGCGCGCCATGTTCCGACGACTCGTCGTCATCCTCCCCGCGACCCTCTTCTGCGCCGCACTCGGCTGCTCCGGGGACAATCGGTCCGAAGTGTCCGGTACCGTGAAGGTCAACGGCCAACCGGTCGCCGAGGGGGCGATCAACTTCATCCCGACCGCGGGCAACACGGGCGCCGGGGCCGGCGCCGTCATCACCAACGGCAAGTACCACATCCCGCGGTCCGCCGGGGCCGCCGCGGGCAAGAACCGTGTCGAGCTGAGGGCGTTCAAGAACACCGGGCGCAAGGTCCAGGACCCCACCGGGGCGCCCGGCGCGCTCGCCGACGAGCGCGTGATGATTTTTCCGCCGGAGTACAACGACCGCAGCACCCTCGTCCGCGACGTCAAGAGCGGCTCCGACACGATCGATTTCGACATCACCGTCCCCGCGCGCTGAGCGGCGCGATTCATTTCGGAGGGCCGTGCCGTGCGTCATTCCCGTCGGGCCTTCACGCTGATCGAACTGCTGGTGGTGATCGCGATCATCGCGATCCTCATCGGATTGCTCCTCCCCGCCGTCCAAAAAGTGCGCGAGGCCGCGGCGCGCATGAAGTGCTCCAACAACGTCAAGCAACTGGGCCTCGCCCTCCACAACCACCACGACGTCGTCGGCCGGTTCCCGATGGGGTGCGTGTGGACCCCCGCGACCAGCTACTACGCGAGCCCGCGGTCCGGGTGGAACTACTCGCTGTTTCCCTACATCGAGCAGGACAACCTGTACAAGCAGCTCCCCGCGACCGCCGGGCAGCAGCAGTGGTACCCGTGGTTCAGCGCCGAGGCGACCAACCCCAACGGTCCGACCCGCGTCGTCATCCCGACGTGGCTGTGCCCCAGCGACGCCGGCGCTCTCCAGAACGTCCAGTCGTGGGGCACGTTCTCGCTGGGCAACTACCACGCGTTCTTCGGCGGGCTGAACCTGGGCGGGGCGGTCGCGAACAACCCGTCCACGCGGGCGGCGTTCGGGATCAGTTACGGGGCCAAGTTCGCCGACATCACCGACGGCACCAGCAACACGATGGTGCTCGGCGAGTACCTGCGGTCCACCGGGGCCGCCAACGACCAGCGCGGGATGCCGTGGGGCGATCAGCCGGGCTACGGACAGATCTATACCCAGTTGTCGCCCAACAGTACCGGCCCCGATTTCATCTACGTCGGGTGGTGCAACAACCAGCCGGCCCAGAACCTGCCGTGCATCGACGGCGACAGCGGGCCGAACAATCACGTCGCGGCGCGGAGCCGGCACACCGGCGGAGTGAACGTCGTGATGGGCGACGGGGCCGTGCGGTTCGTCCGGGACACCGTGGACCTGACCACCGTCTGGCGCCCGATGGTAACCGCCGCCGGCGGCGAGGTGGTGCCGAACCAGTAGACGTTGCGAACAGACAAGGGAGACGAGAAGGGCAGGGCATCACCCCAGGGCCGTTCGGAGATTGAACTCGGGTAAGGGTGAGCGGTAGGGCCTCGTATGGGTGAGCGGCGAAGCGTCGCGTTGTCGCCGCTTTGCCCGGGGCTTTCCCCCCCCGGAGGTAGTTGGCCGTGTTCCGTAACGCGGCCAAGACCTCGGGACCGCTCCCCCTCCGCACCCGGGAGGCGCCCTCGCCCCAGGCCGCGTCACGTCCCGAACGTAGTGCAACCGGCTCTCGATGCCCTGGGGGCCGCGAGAAACGCGGTTCGCTCACTCGTCACCCCCCACCGCGTCCAGCCACACACGGGCCGCGGCGTCGCTCGGCATCCGCCAGTCGCCGCGCGGCGAGACGCTCACAGACCCCACTTTCGGCCCGTCCGGCAGGCACGAGCGCTTGAACTGGTTGCCGAAGAACCGGCGCAGGAACACCTTGAGCCACTTCCGCAGGTCGCCCGTCGTGTACGTCTGCTTGAACGGCGCGTTCTCCGCCAGGAACAAGATCTTCTCCGGGGTCGCGCCGAACCGCAGGAAGTGGTACAGAAAGAAGTCCACCAGCTCGTACGGTCCGACCGTCGATTCCGTCAGTTGCGTGACGGCGCCGCTCGCGTCCAGGGGGAGCAGTTCCGGCCTGATATCCGTCGCGACGACGTCGAGAAGCGTCTTACGGGCCGCGCCGTCGAACTCGTTGTGCGCGGCCCACTCCACCAGGAACTTCACGAGCGTCTTGGGGATACTCACGTTCGGGTTGTACATGCTCATGTGGTCGGCGTTGTACGTGCACCAGCCGAGCGCCAGTTCCGACATGTCGCCGGTGCCGATCACGAACCCCGCGTTCATCAGGAGCGACGTGCGGACGCGGGCCTGCACGTTCTCGAACACGAGGTCGCTGCGGTTGTGGTCCGGAAGGTTCTGCAGTTTCACCGAGAGGGACTCGACCGTCTCGCCGTCGAGCCGGATGCCGAACGGCGCGTGCCCGATGGCCCGCATCTGGTCGAGGCACATCTGGCGAATGTCGGCCTCGCGGAGCGTGACGTCCAGCGCCCGGGCGAGCCGGTGGGCGTTCTCGCGCGTCTCCCGGCTGGTGCCGTACCCCGGCATCGTCATCGCGCGGACGTGGTCGTGCGAGATGCCCCACTCGTCGAGCGTCTTGCACACCACGAGCAGGGCGAGGGTCGAGTCCAGGCCGCCCGAGACGCCGATCGACACCGGCGGCGTGCCGATGTGTGACAGCCGGCGGCCCAGCGCCGTCACCTGCGTGCGGAAGATGTCGCGGCAGCGGTCGTCGCGGGTCGCGGGGTCGGAGGGCACGAACGGGCTCGGGTCCACCGCGCGGACGAACCGCGGCTCGCGCGGCGCGACGTCCAGGTCGAACGACAGAGTGCGGTACTTGCCCAGCCCGAGGTCCGCGACGCGGTTGGCGTCGTGGAACGTGTTCGTCTGGATGCGGTCGTGCAGGAGCCGGTCGAGGTCGAGGTCGGTGACGAGCAACTGCTGCCCGTGGCGGAACCGCTCGCTCTCGGCCATCACCACGCCGTTCTCGGCGATGAGGCAGTGCCCGCCGAAGACGATGTCGGTGGTCGATTCGCCGTCGCCGCAGCACGAGTACACGTACCCCGCGATGCACCGCGCCGACTGCGAGCTGACGAGCTGGCGCCGGTACCCGGCCTTGCCGATCACCTCGTTGCTGGCCGAGACGTTGGCGAGCACGGTCGCCCCCATGATCGCCTGGAGCGAACTCGGCGGCACCGGCATCCAGAGGTCCTCGCAGACCTCGACGCCGAGCGTGAAGCCGTTCATCGTGCGGCAGTCGAAGAGCAGGTTGGTGCCGAACGGGACGCTCTGCCCGGCGCAGGAGGCGGCGGAGAAGTTGGCGTTGTCGGCCGGGCAGAAGTAGCGGGCGTCGTAGAACTCCTTGTAGTTCGGCAGGTACGTCTTCGGAACGATGCCCAGCACCTTCCCCGCGTGGATCACCGCGGCGCAGTTGTAGAGCTGCCCCTCGATGGCCAGCGGCACGCCGACGACCGCGACGCCGCGGAACACCTGCGCGCTCTTCTCGACCACCTTCGCCAGCGCGTCCTCGGCGGCCCGCTGGAGCGATTGCAGGTGGAAGAGGTCGTGGCAGGTGTACCCGGTGAGGCCGCACTCGGGAAAGACGAGCAGGTTGACGCCCTGGGCGTCGGCCCGCTTCATGAGGGCGAGGGTGCGGTCGGCGTTGAAGGGGCAGTCGGCGACCCGCAACTCCGGGCAGGCCGCCGCGACGCGAAGAAAGCCGTGGGTGTTCATAATGAAAGTGTATTCCGAACCGACCGCGAACGTCAGCCGTCGAGGTCGAGTACCCCGACGTGGCCCTTTTCGCTCGTAAAGGCCAGCGTCAGCCCGTCGGGCGCGAACGCGACGTGGTGGAGCGGCCCCACCTTCGGGTGGAACGCGCGGATCTCGGCCCCGCCGGCCGCGTCCCACGTCCGGACCGTGCCGTCGTGCGCGGACGAGGCGATCGTGAGCCCGTCGGGCGAGAAGTCGAGGCACTGGATCTGATCGGTGTGGCCGCGGAACTGCCGCAATTTCGCGGGCCGGCGCCGACCCCGGCCGCTCGGCGGTTTGGCCATTTCCCATACCATCACCACCGACCCGCCCGCGGCCGCGAACCGCGACCCGTCCGGCGAGAACACCAGCCCGCGGACGATCCCGCGCAGCGCCAGGTCGTGGTAGCACCGCCCGGACTCCCAGGACCAGAACTTCACGTGCTTGTCGGCGCTGCCGGATGCCAGTCCCTCCGGGCCGGCGGCCAGCGCCCCGCACGCGTCGGCGTGCCCGCTCAGCTCCTTCACCACTATTTGTGTCTTCGGATCGAGCACGAACACCTTTTCCCGCGTCCACATCTGCCCGCCCGCGAAGGCGACCCGCGAGCCGTCGCGTGAGACGACCAGCGTGCCGACGCCGCCCCAGCCGTGCGGCTTGCGGGTCTCCCATTTCGGCTTGCCGGTCTTCGCGTCCCACGCCCGCACGTGCCGGTTCCAACCGCTCGTGAGCAACAGCTTCCCGTCCGGGGTGAACTGCGCGTGCGACAGCCCGCGGCCGAACGACCACCCCTCCGTGCTCTCGTCGTCATCGGTTTCCGCGTTCACCTCCCAGACCGGCTTTTCGGTGTGTAGCCCGGCCGCGGTCCACACCTTTGCCCACCCGTCTTCGGACACAGACGCGAGGCGCGTCCCGTCCGGAGTGAAGCAGACAACGTTCACACATCTGGTGTGCGGCTGAATGACGATCACGGCGGGCGCCCCGGAAGTGAAGGGACCGGCCGTGAGCATTTTACCGAGGGAAGCCCCGTGTGTCGGTGGCCGGTGTGGGCCGAAAACGACGACGGGCCGGTGAGTGGGGCGGACGTCGTGGAGGCGAGACTTTTCTGGGACAGCGAAGGTGCGCGAGAAGCTCTTTATCGGACGGGGGGAGAGTCTGCCGCCGGTCCGGCGGCAGACCGAAAAAGCTCGGGCGGGGCGCGGTCAGTCCTTCAGCTCGATGAGCAGTTCGTTCGCTCCGGCCTTGACCTCGGCGGTCAGTCCGCTCGTCTCCGCCTGCCAGTATTTGGTCGGGACCGGCGTTCCGCCCTTGGCTACGGCGATCCCGGTGCCCGGGGACTGCGGCGGGCTGATGTACACGTCGTAGATACCGACCTCGATCGGGTCTGGGATGGTGAACCGGCCGGCCGCGTCGAGCGGTGCGGTGGCCCCGATTCCCTTTGCCTTCAGGTACAGGTTCGCGCTCCCGGTGGTAACCGGTTCGCCCTTCCGAACGACCTTGCCGGACACCGTACCGACCGGGGGCGGGGACGAGCACCCGACCGCGGCCAGCAGACCGACCAGGAGCCAGGGGGCGCAGAAGCAGAAGCGGGCACGTGGCATCACGGGTGTCTCCTCGGCGCCTCGGCCCCGCGGGGCCGAGGCGCGTGGCGTGGGCGGTTACGGCTCGACGGTGGTGAGCCCGTCGGCCCGCGTGCATAGCTTCTGGAAGTTGGTGAAGTCGGTCGAACTCGAGATGAACCGGACCGATCCGTCCGCGTACACCACGTTGATCCCGCCGGTGTGGAAGGAGTTGAGGACGGTGTTGCCGTCGTACACGTTGTCCGACCCGGACGCGGCCGTCTTCGAGTTGATGGCGTAGGCCACACAGGTCAACCCCATCCCCCAGCAGTCGCTCCCACCGGCCGGGAGCTGGGAGATCGGCTTCGACTGGGTCCCCCCGCCCCACGGGCTGTAGTAGCGATTGCGCAGGTCGCTGGTGCCGACCGCCCCGGACTGTTCGGCGACCATGATCGTGTTCGAGGTGCCGTCGGTGATCGCGGCGATGGTCACCCGCTCGTTGGGGATGAGCACCCCGTTGTTCGACCACCACCCGCCGTACGAGCAGCACCCGCCGTTGGAGTTGGTGGTCGGGTAGATGTTCGCGGTCGCCCCCGCGGGGTCGGGGGTCGCGCCCATGATCCCGATGTACGCCGGCACCTGGTGGCCGTTCGGCCCGCTCGTTCCGTTGTTGTAACTGGCGTCGGTCGGGTTCGTCGGGAGGCTGCTCGACGGGCACGCCCAGACCGGGAGCGTCAGCCCGTTGAGGACGGTACTGCTGAACACGGACGTCAGGTTCACCTGGCGGTAGACGTTGTCGAGTTCCATGTACGGGAACAGGCGGAGCCGCCACCCCGCGGTGTTGACGTTCGCGGTGGCGACCGACGGGTCGCCCCACCCCTGCGGGAAGCGGCCGTTGGCGCTCTCGTAGTTGTGCAGGCCGAGGCCGATCTGCTTGAGGTTGTTCTGGCACTTCATGCGCGCGGCGGCCTCGCGCACCTTCTGCACCGCGGGTAGCAAAAGGCCGATCAGGATGGCAATAATCGCGATGACGACGAGCAATTCGATCAGCGTAAACGCGCGGCGACGGACACGGTTGTGTATGAACACAACAGTTCTCCGGAAGGGATGATTGATAGAGGGTAACGTTGGCGGGTGTTGATGAGGTGGAGATGCCTCAACGAGCCAAGCCGTCAGGGAGGAAAGTCCATTATGCGGGGTGCGGTCGCTTCGTCAACTCCGCCCGATCGCGATTTGATCGCCGAGGCACGTCGCGGGGCGGTTCACACGCACCAAGAGCGGGCCGACTATCCGTCGAGGTCGAGTAGCCCGATGTCGCCGCTGAGGCTGGAGAACGCCAGCGTCAGCCCGTCGGGCGCGAAGCTCACCCAGTGCAATCCGCCGAGCGCGAGCGCGAACGCGCGGACACACTCCCCGGTTGTCGCGTCCCACACGCGGAGCGTGCCGTCCACCGCGACGGACGCGAGCCGGGTGCCGTCGGGCGAGAACTCGACGCACTCGACACGCTTCGTGTGCCCGCGGAGGTGGACCGGTGCCCCGGCGACGCCGTGCCCCGCGAGGGCGTAAACGGTGATCGTGGTCACGCCGCCGACCGCCACCCGCTTGCCGTCGGGCGCGGCCGCCAGCGCCCGACGGCAAGCGGGCCTTGAGCGTCGCGTGACACGTCTTCGTCCGCCAGTCCCAGAACTTCACCGTGCGGTCGACGGACCCCGAGCAGAACCCGCCGGGGTACGCGGCCAGGATCATCACCTCCGACTGGTGCGCCGGGACGCGCCGGGTGACCGTCAGCGACTTCGTCTTGCCGATGACGATCTGGTGCGGGGCGTGCCACGTGTTGCCGCACCAGGCCACGTCGCGGCCGGTGCGCGACAGCACGAACGCGAAGATCGAGGTGAACGGGGCGCGCCCCCTGGAGAGCGGGCGCTCGCGCCGGAGTTCGCCGTCGGCGGTGGCCCACACGCGGAGCCGCCCGTCGGAGCCGCCGGTGTACAGTTCGCTCCCGTCGGCGGAGAACTGGCAGTGGTTCAGCGGTTGCCCGCCGCCCCTGGCCTCCCAGCGGAGCGCCCGGCACGCCAGCCCGGCCACCTCCCACACCTTCACCCAGCCGTCGTGTGAGACCGACGCCAGCGCGCGGCCGTCGGCGCTGATCGCCAGCGCCGTCACCGATTGCGTGTGCGGCCGGAACGTGATCAGTGCGCCTCCCCCGCCGAGAGTCGCGCCCGCGCTGCTGTTACCTCCGCCGCGCGCATCGCACGAAACCGCTTCAGGTGGTCGGCCAACAGCGGGGACGCCTCCCAGCGAGTATACCGGCCCCACGTGCGCTCCGCGCGGGCCGCCTGCTCGCGGAAGTCCTCCGCGTACACCACGCGGCCCTGATCGACCAGTTTCACGAACAGCGGCGCGCCGTCGATGCTCTCGCTCCGGTCCGCGACGATCAGCGTGTCGCCGCGCTCGTACACGCGGACGTAGCCGGGGATGGTCTCTTTCCCGGGAGAGTTCGAGAACTTGACGTTGGGCCGGTCCTCGGTCGCGGTCCGCTTGAACGCGGCGCTGACGGTGTCGCGGTGGACGAGCTTCCACCAGTAGCCGCCGGCGCCCGGGAACAGCATCGTCGGTTCGAGGCCGGTCTGCTGGCGGAACAGGTCGTACACCCGGCGCACGCCGTCGGGCGTGACCTCGTCCTCGAAGACGATCACCCGCGGCGGGATGCCGAGCTTCTTCATCTCGTTGAAGTACAGCACACACTGCGCCGCGATGTCGCCGCTGTCGACGCGCACGCCCACGCGGTCGGTCTCGGGATGCCCCTTGATGACGCGCAGCGCGTTCTCCAGGCCGACCGTTTCGGCGTCCACGAGGTCGCACAGGAGCGACGCGGTGCCCATCTTCGAGACGAACCGGTCCATCATCTCGTACTCGGCCGCGGCGAGCGATTTGTCGAACGACTGCGCCGCGCACATCATCTCGTGGCCGATGGTGCCGATCGAGCGGAACAGCTCCGGCCAGACGAACTCCGCGGTGTCGTTCGACGTGAGCTGAGGGGCGGCTTCGACACCCGCCCCCCCGACGAACCGTGCGAGCAAAAGGATCAGGTTGCACACCTCGACCGGGGCGCTCCGGAGGCCGAATTCCGCGTCGCGCGGGGTCGCCTCTTTCATCAAGCGGGCCTTCGTGGCCTGGATGACCGGTGCGAAGTACCGGCACATCGCGGGTTCGAGGTACGAGATCAGCCCGCCCGGCCCTTCGAACGTGAGACACGGCACACCCGCGAGGAACGTCTGCCCGCCGGGGAAGCCCCACACGTCGAGGGGGAGGGTGAGGGCGCCGCCGGGCTGCGCGAGCACGGCGTCCCACACCTCCGAAGGAAAGGCTTTGGTCGCGGAGCGGGTCGCGTACCACGCGCGCGACAGTTCGATGTCACCGCGCGCGAGTGGACGGTGGAACCACTGCGCGAGCAGGGCCTCGTGGCCCGCCATGACGAGTCGGTTGGCCGTACCGACTTCCGGCAGCCCCTTACGGAACGTGAGCGTGTACGCGGATTGTTGGAGCGCGACGTCGGGCACGGCGGCCCACATGGTGCGCTTGTAGGTGTCGGTGCCGCCGAGCCACCCGCCGAGCAGGAACAGCTTGGCGAAGAACTCGTCGCGCATTTCCGCGCGCTTGGCCGCGAACGGGTCGGGGGTGGGCATGGAGTGCTACACGGTGAGCAGGGCGAGGGAAGCGGCGCCGAGGCCGAGGGCCAGCGCCCCGAGGACGGCGAACAGGCACCGGAAGTCGCTCGCGGCCGACGGGACGTGTTCGCCCTTCGCGGCGGCCTCGCGTCGCACCGCCCGGTGCGCGAACCACACCGTCCCGAGCAACAGCGCCAGCATGAGCACGTCGAGCGAAGCGAGCCCGAGCAGGACGAAACCCAGCGTTCTCACCGATCGGGCCTCACGGGTTGGGGTCGGACGCGCGGAGCCGGTCGAGCGCGGCCTTCGCGTCCTGGGTTAGACGCGCGGACGGCGCGCCGGCGGCCAGTTTCGCCAGCACCACACGCCCGGCCGGCGTGTCGGCGTATTCCAGCACTTCCACCGCACGCAGCGCGCGGACCCGCTCCACGCGGGCGCGGCGGTTCAACGTCCGGAGCAGGCGCTGGGCGCGGTCGCGGCGCTCCGGGTCATCGCCCTGGACCGCCTCGCGCAGTTCCGCCTCGACGGCCTCGCCGAGAGCCGCCAACTGCTCCTCCGCCGCCTCGCGCGCCGCGAACTCGTCCGAGCCCAGGTCCGCGATCAGGGTCTTCACCACGTCCGGCCGCGCGACCGGGACCGGCTTCAGCTTTTCGTCAAAGAACTTCGCGGCCTGCGCGGGGGCCGCACCCAACTCGACGACCGCGGAAAAGCCGGTTGTCGAGTCGCCGGCGAGGGCCGCCCAGAGCCGGTTCAGCGCCGCGGCGTCCGGCGGGTCCTTCCGCGGCGCCGTGCCGCGCCAGTCCACCACCGCGACGTACGAGTTGGACCCCGCGAACGCGAACAGCCGGCCGTCGGGCGACAGCGCGAAGCAGTACGGATTGCACGGGACGTGCCCGAGAACCCGCAGCTCCCCCGTTTCGAGTTCGTACAGCCGTACCGTTTGTCCGCGGCACGGGACCACGAGCGTCTTGCCGTCGGGCGTGAACGCGCACCCGAGCGGGAGACCGGCGCTGTCGCGGTCCAACTCCCACCGGAAGAACCGGGTCGATTTGGACCGCACGTCGAACACGACGACGCCGGCGCCGAGCGATTGAACCGCTCCGGCCGCGCCCGGGTCGACCGGCCCGGACGCGACGTGCAATCCGTCGGGGGAGGCGCACACCCGGGTCACGTGCGACGCGTTGATGGCGTCGAACGCCCCGCCCGGAACCTGCCGGCCGTCGGCCGCCGCGAGCGTCAGCACGCCTTTTCCCCACGTAGTCGCGAGCACGTCCTTTTTGTTCGGGCCGAATGCGGGTGCGAGTGGGGCGCTTTTCGCGGGCAGTTCGGCGCGCCACGCCCGGCGCCAGTTCGGCCCGGTGAACAGCCGGACCGCCGGCGCGGCCCCCTCGCTCCCGACCGCGATCGTCCCCTTTGTGGTCGCGAGGCAAGAAAAGGTCTCGTCCTTATCGGCGTCGAGACGCGCGAGTTCCTTCCCCTGCGGGTACTGTCGGACGGAAACGGACGTCCGCGGCGCGGCGATCACGGCGAGCGTCGCCGCGTCCACGAACGCCAGGAACTTGACGGTCCCGCTCAGTTTCCACGGTTCGGCGCGCTCCTTTCCGGTCCGCGGGTCCCAAAAGCGCACGGCCGTCCCGTCGGCGACGGCGAGGGTTCCGCCGTCGGGGGAGAACGCGAGGGCCTGCGCGAAGTCGGCGTCCGTTTCGATCGTCCGGAGCGTTCGGAATCCGCCGGCCGGGAGGGGCAGTGTCGGGGGGGATTCCCCCGCGGTCGATGTGCCGAAGCTCAGAAGACAGCCGATCACGACGGTCGCGGTCCGCATGGCGTCCTCCGCGGGCTACCGGTCCGTTTCCACGTCGAGCGATTTTACGATCGCGAGCAAGACCGGGTCGCACTCGGCCAGGTCGAGCACGCTCACCTGGACCAAAAGCATCAGCGGGCCGGCGAACGTGTCCATCCCGCGCACGCGACAGATGACGGCCGTGTCCGCGGTCAGGAAGTCGGCATTGAACCCGACCGCGGGTTGCCCGCAGATCGTCTCCATCACGTCCTCGGCGTCGAACTCCTTGTAATCGGACTTGAGCGCTGCCAGGGTCTGATCGGCCACGTCGCCGCCGTCGGCCGCGTCGGGCTGTAGCGAGGCCATGAAGAACGCGTCGACCCCTCGTGGGGCCGACACGGTCACCGTCCAGCCGCCGCTCTCCGCGTCGTCCGCGACCTCGGCGGTCCAGTCCGCGGGGTAGCGGAACGAGATGCCGTCGCGCTCGAAAGTTTGCATCGGGAAGTCCAAAATCGTAAGGTCGAAAGTCGTAAGGTCAAAGGCGGTCGGAGTCGAAGTTTCGACTTTACGACTTTCGACCTGGTGACTTTACGACAGCGCCTCTTGCGTCTCCCGCACCAGTTGATCGACCACCGTGCGCGTCGTGCCGGTGTGGGTGTACGCCCGCAACTGCCGGTCGGCGCTCGAACCGCCCTCCAGGATCTTATACGCGTACTCGATCTCCTTGCGGGTGCCGAGCTCGTCGATCACGTCGCGCAGGAACCAGTCGATCATCTCGTGGATCAGTTCGCGCACCGGCACCTCCTTCTGCTTGCCGAGGTCGAGCAACTTGCCGTCGAGCCCGTACCGCACCGCCCGCCACTTGTTCTCCTCGATCAGCTCCGTGGGGTACACGCGGAACGTCATGTTGTCGCGCCGGAGCTTCCACAACTTCGCGATAATTGCTTGAAAGATTGCGGCGATACACACCGCCTCGTCCACCTTCGTGCAGACGTCGCAGATGCGGAACTCCAGCGTCGGGTACCGCCAGTTGGGCCGCACGTCGTACCAGATCTTCGTGCCGTCGGGGATGCAGTTGGTGTGGGCCATCGTCTCTACCATTCCCTCGTACTCGGCCCAGTCGGTGAACCGGGGCGGGATGCCGGACCGCGGGAAGTGGCGGAAGATGATCGACCGGTAACTCTTCAGTCCGGTGTTGCGCCCGGTCCAGAACGGCGAACTGGTGCTCAGACACAGCACGTGTGGGGCGAAGTACCGGGCGACGTTCATCGCATCAACCAGAAAGTCGCGGTCCTCGATCCCGATGTGGACGTGCGTGCCGAAGATGAGCAACTGGCGTGCGAGGTCTTGCATGTCGTTCTGCACGCCGAGGTACCGCTCGAACGGCGTGATCTCCTGCTTCTCCCAGTTGGAGAACGGGTGCGTCCCGGCGGCCGCGATGACCAGCCCGTGCCGGGCGGCCAGTTCCGTGATGTTCTTGCGGAGCTTTACGAGTTCCAGGCGCGCGTCGGCGGGCGTCTGGCAGATCTCGGTACCGACTTCCACCATCGACTGGTGCAGCTCGGCCTTGATCTGCTCCTTCAGGACGAGCTTCCCCTCGTCGAGAATCTGCGTGATGTACGACTTCAACTCCCCGGTCGCCGGGTCGATGATCTGGTACTCCTCCTCGATGCCGATCGTGAGCGACGGGGCCTTCATTGGCGTGGTGTTTCGTGTTGGGTGTTTCGTGTTTCGTCCGGCCGCCACCGAGAGGTGCGCGGGGCGCCCGGGGACGACAAGCACTAAACACTAAACACTAAAGACGAACCCCGCTAGCGGGGTTCCACCAGGAACGTCGGCACGGTGGAACCGCCGCCGGCGGTCACGTTGACAAGCGCCTCGGTCGAAATGATACGCAACGATCTTTCGAGAAGCAGGCATCCGGCCCTGGCGCCGGGGACGAGGCGCGCTTGGCACTGGTACCGTCGTCCGTCGTGTTGAGTACGGACGAGATGGGTCGCATCGCACCGCCGATCTTCACCTCGGTCGGCCGCGACGGGGTGAACGCGCCCGGCGACGTGTTCGTCATCCAGTCGCTGCTCAACGAAAGGCTGCCGAAGCCGCATTCGCCGGTGCGCGTCACTGGCGTCGCCGATATCGGCACCACGCTGGCCATCG